>NZ_JBMPPN010000006.1:0-200154 GCF_049340165.1 Undibacterium sp. Xuan67W | reverse complement strand
AATCAGCCGGAAGTGCATCTGCGGCCGAACAAGCTGGTGGCGTACAAGTCGGTGGCTCATGTGATGGCAACGGCTCAGCGTCTTGGCGTCACTAAGATCGGTATGGTCGGTAATGAGCAGTTCTTGAGGTGATACCAATGCTGAATGGATGGTGTCTGAATGATGTTGGATGGAGCAGGGCGACAGTCTGTAAGTGAGCTAAGCGAAGGCATTGCAAGAGAAATAGTGTATGGTCAGGTCAAAAGATTTTTAGATACCACTTAAATACCTATTGACAACCACTGTAGATAAGACCTACGATGAGGCATATGCTGGATTATCCACTGAAAATTGCGTTTAAACACGAATTTTTCAGAGGGAAATCGGCGACATTGAACAGAATAATCTATGGCAGAAATGAACGTAAGTAAACAATACCAATACTTGATCGGCGTTGATGGCGGTGGCACCGGAACCCGTGTGCGCTTGATCGCCCGTCAAGGCGCGCGAGCTAATGGCACTGCCGCTGATACTGTATCTGCCTTATCGGCTGTTGGTACTGCGGGACCTTCCGGTCTGATGCATGGCGCAGAGGCGGCGTGGAATTCGATACTCGCAGCGACCAAGCAAGCGTTTTTTGAAGCGGGCCTCAGCATGCCTGCCTTGGGTGAAATCGCGGCAGGTTGCGGTCTGGCAGGGATTAATAATCGCGAATGGGCGGCTGAGTTTGTCTCCGCGAATCCGGGCTTTGGCCTGCTCGTGATCGAGACTGATGCCGGGACCACCTTGCTCGGTGCGCATCAAGGTAAGGCCGGGGCGATTATTGCACTTGGTACCGGTAGCGTTGGCGAGGTCATGATGAGTGACGGCTCACGTCGTGAGGTGGGAGGCTGGGGATTTCCTTCCAGCGATGAAGCAAGCGGTGCCTGGTTGGGTTTGCGAGCAATGAATCACGCACAGCACGTGCTAGATGGCCGTAGTCCTGCAGATGCTTTTTCAGCGGCGGTAATCGCGCATTGCGGTGGTAATAAAGATGCGGTATTTCGCTGGCTGGCCCAAGCGAATCAGACACGTTACGCGCAACTCGCACCGATGGTGATTGCGCATGCTGGCAGCGTTGCCAGTGCCCACACAATTATGTCTGCAGCGGGATGCGAGGTTGGCAAGATGGCGATGGCACTTGATCCGTCTGCTACTTTACCCATTGCTTTATGTGGCGGACTGGCGGAGCCGATGACCGAATTTTTGCCAGCGGAGTTATGTCCCCGTATTGTCAGGCCGCATGCTGATTCTGCTGCTGGCGCATTACTACTGATTCAGAACCGATTGTTGAGCATTCAATAGAAAGAACACTATGCAAGCGCAATTAAGTGATTTCAAGCCGGATAGCGATAGCTCTACGCCGCTGTATTTGCAGCTCGCTAACAAGCTAGCGACCGGCATTCATAGCGGCATCTGGCAGCCTGACGAAGCACTACCTTCTGAGCGTTTGTTATCTGAGGCGCTGGACATCTCGCGTGTCACTGCGCGCAAAGCGATCGACATGCTGTGCGAGCGCGGACTGCTGACCCGCAAGCATGGTTCCGGTACTTACATCACGCCCAAACTGGAGCAGCCTCTATCACGACTGACCAACTTTAGTGAGGAGTTGCGCCAGCGTGGTTTTGCTCCGGGATCGCAATGGATTTCACGTGAGACAGGGATTGCTGCACCGGAAGAAATTTTGTCATTAGGCCTGTCGCCGAATACCGTCGTATCGCGTCTGAAACGTCTGCGTACCGCCGATAACGTCGTGATGGCGATTGAGAGCACGACGATTCCGGCGATCTATTTGCCGAATCCTAAATTGGTGACCGACAGTCTGTACGGTTATCTCGAATCAAATAACGTTACCCCGACGCGCGCCTTGCAGCATATCCGTGCCGTCAATGCGACCGCCGAACAGGCGAAACTCGCGGGCATTAAACAGGGGGCGGCGATGTTGTTTATTACCCGTGTCGGTTACCTGCCGACCGGTGCTGCCGTGGAACTGACGCATTCTTATTGCCGCAGTGATTATTATGATTTTGTCGCGGAGTTGTTCAGATGAGTGGAAGCTTGCAAGGTAATGTCCTGACGTCAGCAGGTTGGGTCAATGGCTCTATTGATTTTGCTGAACGCGTCACCGCCATTCATGGCGAGAAAAATGATCCGGTGGATAACTCGCAGCTATATATCTTGCCTGGTTTTGTTGATCTGCACGTGCACGGTGCCGGTGGCAAAGACACGATGGAGGCGGGAGATGCTGCGGAGGTCATCGCGCGCATGCATGCGCAACATGGCACGACGAGTTTACTCGCAACCACCATGACAGCACCGATGGCTGACCTGGAGGCAGCATTGTCCGCGTTGAAATCGATATGCGAGACTAGAACCAAAGGTGCAGCGCGGGTACTTGGCGTACATCTGGAAGGCCCGTATATCAATCCTGGCAAGCTCGGTGCACAACCGGATTTTGCACGGATTGCCTCACTGGAGCAGGTCAAGCATTTGCATGCGATTGCACCGATCAGACTGATTACCGTTGCGCCGGAAATGGACGGTCACTTGCAACTGGTGCGCGACCTGACTGATATGGGGATGGTCGTGCAGCTTGGCCACACATTAGGTACCTATGAAGAGGGCGTTGCTGCTTTAGACAACGGTGCCAAAGGATTTACCCATTTATATAACGCCATGTCGCGGCTTGATCATCGCGCTCCTGGCATGGTCGGAGCGGCGCTCGCGCATGCGCAATTTTCTGAAATTATTCCCGATCTTTTGCATGTGCATCCCGGTGCGATCAAGGCGGCAATGCGGGCCATACCGCATCTGTATTGCGTGACGGACTCGACGGCGGCATCTGGCATGCCGGATGGTCAGTACATGCTCGGCCGCCAGGTGGTGCATAAGTGCCTGGGCGGTGTGCGTCTGGCAGATGGCACGCTGGCTGGCAGCACGCTGACGATGGATCAGGCATTGCGTAATCTGGTCAGTATCGGTCTCAATATCGCGGACGCGTCTAAGCGTGTGTCCACATATGCCGCCGATTATCTCGGCTTACCAGATCGTGGTCGTTTGCACGTGGATAGTTACGCCGATATCGTCGTACTTGATCGCAAACTGAACCTGGTCGCTGTTTACGTAGAAGGAGAAAAGATTGACCTCGCAAATGCTTAAAGAAGCCTGTTCGTCCGCCGAGTTTGTGGCACATCAACTGAAGCAGGATAGAGAACGTTATGTCGCTCTGGGAAGTCAGCTCAGAGACAATCCACCGTCATCGGTATTGACGGTGGCGCGCGGCAGTTCCGATCATGCTGCCAATTATGCCGCCTACCTGATCATGTCACGTCTGGGACGCATCGTTGCCTCTTTGCCGATGTCGCTGGTCACACTGAACAAATCCCCTTTGCATGCCCGTGATGCGCTGGCAATTGCGATCTCGCAGTCGGGACAAAGCCCCGATGTGATTGAGCCGATTCGTTATTTCCGTGAAGGCGGGGCCTCCACGGTTGCGCTGGTCAATGATGCTGCGTCACCGCTGGCGCAGAGTGCGGAATGGACTTTGCCTTTGCATGCAGGTCCGGAGCTCAGTGTCGCTGCAACGAAAAGTTTTATTACCTCGCTGGTTGCAGGTGCACGGGTCGCGGGCAATTGGCAAAATGATGCGGACTTCTTAAGTGCGATTGAGATGCTGCCAGAAGCCTTGGATGCAGCAACGCATTGTGACTGGTCGAATGCTTTAGAGGTACTGACACCAGCTTCGCGCATCATGACCGTCGGGCGTGGTATCAGCTTCCCGGTTGCGCTGGAATCCGCGCTGAAATTTAAAGAGACTTCTGTAATTCAGGCAGAGGCATTTAGTGGTGCTGAAATTAAGCATGGTCCGATGGCATTGATTGATGACGGCTATCCTTTATTGATTTTTGCAACCCGCGGTCCTGCCCAGGCTGGCCTGATCAAACTCGCCGAAGAAATGCGCGGTCGCGGTGCGAACGTGCTGCTGGCGGCGCCGGTTGATATTAAAGAACGGAATCTGACTTTGCCTACTGCGGCGACACCAGACCTGGATCCGATTGTTGCGATCCAGGCGTTTTATGTGATGGCCGCGAACTTGTCTATTGCACGAGGATTAGACCCTGATAAGCCGCGTCATTTGAGCAAGGTGACTAAGACGAATTGAGCCTAATGCGATTTGAGCTTATTACGACTTGCATTAGTACGAAACGATTGAGTTTATTTGTGGGTTTATAGCAGTGTTTTTTAAAAACCTCTCGCTCTCGCGGGAGGATATTTCAAACAGACTAATAACATACTCCTATCCAGTATTTTTTCAATCACTAATAGAAATATGCGAATTCGGCTAGTTTTTATAAAAAAATAGGGGAGTATTGCTCCAGTGGGCAGGATTCGATTTTCGGTAACGGGCGCAATCCAGCGCTTATCCGCTATAAGCTCAAGCGCCATATCCACAATGCAATCCATCATGCTGGTATTGCTATTGATTTGCGCGCATGGCAATGCCAGCGCGGTGGAAAAAATCGAATTTTGGACCATGAGCTTAAAGCCGAAGTTCATTCCGTATTTTCAAACGCTGGTCAAAACCTATGAGGTACAACACCCCGGCGTCAAAGTGGAGTGGGTAGATTTTCCCTGGGATATTTTGCAGCTGAAACTCATCACCTCGATTGCAGCTGGTACACCGCCGTCACTGGTCAATCTCAGTGTGCCGTGGGCAGAAGAATTTGCGCGTGACGGTTTGATCGAAGCGGTTGATGGTCTGATGAAGAACAGAACGGTCTACACCAAAGGCGCGCTTGATGATCTGACCTTTCGCGGCAAGCTCTACGGTTTTCCGCATTACAGCAACGTCAATGTGATTGCCTATAATCGCAGAATTCTCAGCGCCGCTGGGATCACGCAAGCACCGAAAAATATGGATGAGCTGCTAGCCTATGCACGCCAGATTGCGGCCAAAACTGGCAAGGCTGGCTACGCGCCTGCGCTAGGGAAGATCGATGGTTTTTTAATGCAGCAAGGTCTGCCGCTCATCAAAGATGGCAAGGCTGTTTTTAATTCGCCCGCCCATATCGTCCTGATCAAAAAGCTCGCTGAGACCTATAAGGCGAACGGTTTTTTGAAAGATAAATTATTCGCCGAAGATAATTTCCCCGCCGTGGTGGATGCCTATCTGGGCGGTCGCCTAGGCATGATGGTCAGCGCGCCGACTGCCTTAAAACGTATTCAAGCGGATTCCGCCGAAATCTATGCGAATACCGCGATTTTTCCAGCACCTGTTGGTCCGACGGGTATTGCCGATGGTGGTTGGATGTTCAACTTCGCTGTACCAAAAGGCGTCAATCCCCGATCGCTGCCCGCGATTGCTGAGTTTGCCCAATTTCTGACGAACGACGAGAATCAATTAGCCTTTGCTAAGATTGCCAAAGTGATGCCGACCACGGTCAAAGCACTTGCTAATCCTTACTTTGCACAGATACCGGATCATGCGGGCGCAGCAGAAATTGCGCAGACCGTTGCTGCTGGTTCTATGCAGTATTCACGCAGTTTGTATGTGGATGGCATTACTGATTACGATGAGTTGCGGCGGTTTCTGGTGCAGGCAGTAGAGGCGGGAATGACGGGCAAAAAAGAGATCAAGCTGGCACTTGATGAGGCAGTGGCGATCTGGAATAAAAAGCTGGCTGTTGACGTTAATGCACAAACCCACGCCAGAACGATGGCGAAGGGGGATAACTGATTATGTCCGCTTTCCGACGACATAATGCAATTGCCTATGTATTCCTAGCACCGGCTTTGTTGTTGCTCGCGTTGTTCTCGTTCTGGCCAGTGTTATATGGCTCATATCTGAGCTTTACCGATTTCAGTTTAGTCCGCGCGACGCATTGGGTTGGTTGGGATAATTATCGCTACATCTTTGGAAATGCAATGTTTGTCAGAGGTCTTAAAAACTCCCTACTATTTTTATTCATCGTCCCGTTTATCCAGATTGGCGCAATCGTATTGGCAACGCTGGTCAATACCCAATTGCCGGCAATACGCTGGTTCCGTGCCGCATACTATGTTCCTGTAGTGACGACGGTTGCGGTAGTCGGGATTATGTGGGGATTTATGTTTCACGATCAGGGCGCATTGAATTATGTGCTTCTGAAACTTCACGCCATCAATCAACCGCTGGGTTGGTTATCGGATGACAGTCTAGCGATCTTCTCGATTATGTTTGTCTCCCTCTGGCGCGGGCTCGGTTGGTATATGGTGATGTACTTGGCAGCGTTGCAATCCATTCCCGCTGAGATGCAAGAAGCCGCTGTACTCGATGGAGCAAATCTATGGCAACGGTTTTGGAAGATCACCGTACCCATGCTATTTCCAACCATCATGGTCTGTACCATCATGTCCGTTTTAGCTGCGCTGAAGGCATATCAGGAGGTCGATGTCCTGACACAGGGCGGTCCGATGAATTCAACTTTTACCGCGCTCTACTATGCCTACGATCAGGGTTTAAAACATCTGAAATTGCCACGCGGTCTTGCCGCAAGTTTTGTGATGTCGTTGTCTTGTATTGCCATCGCATTAGCCTGCCTGCGCTACTTGAAGCCGAGGCACAGGTGATGTCACATTCTGTTCAGCATCTGTTTAAAATTATTCTCCAATATACGGTGCTAATCGCATTAGCAGTGCTGTGCGTATTTCCATTCTGGTGGACTCTGGTAGTGGCGGTCTCGACTGAGGGCAACATCTTTGAATTCCCGCCTAGCTTTATGCCACAAGCGGTATCAATGGACAATTTTATTGAAGTATTTCGCGTCATCCCGATGATCGCTTTTTATAAAAATTCCTTGCTAATTACCTTAGCGACTGTGAGTTGGAAATTACTACTGTGCTCACTGGCTGCTTATCCGCTGTCACGTATGTGCTTTAGCGGTAGCAAGTTAGTTTTTGGACTGATACTGGCAACCATGATTTTGCCGTCAGAAGTGAATTTTTTGGTGAACTTTATCACTCTGACCAAGATAGGCTTGGTCAATACTTATACCGGTGTGATCTTGCCGAATGTGGTGACCGCGGTATCGATACTGCTGTTGAAACAAGCCTTCGATGAAGTACCACAAGACCTGATTGATGCCGCACGGGTTGATGGTGCACCGGAGTGGATTATTTTCTGGAAAATCGTGTTGCCATTGATCACGCCATGGTTAGCAACCGTCGGTATTTTGACTGCGGTCGAAGCGTGGAATGACTATATCTGGCCTTCTATCGTAATTAGTAAGCCCGATGATTTTCCTTTGTCAGCAGGTGTGCTGTATCTGCGTGGTACTTACGGTAGCAGTACACGGGTGATTGCTGCGGGCACTATTTTGACGATCGCGCCGATACTCGTCGCCTTTTTATTTACCCAGCGCTTTTTTATGCGCGGCATGGATGGAGCAGTGAAATGACTTTAGAAGTTAAGCGAGCTAATGCAAGCTCAGATGCGATGGTATCGACCAGCGCAATGACAAACATAGTGACGAACATAATGACAAGCGCAGCGGCAAAAAAAATCGCGGGCCAACTGATCATGATACGCATGCCGGGTACCTCGCTTGATGCGGAGATGGCGCAATTTTTACGTGATAACCATATTCGCGCAGTTTGCCTGTTTCGTCAGAATATGATCGATGCTCAGCAGCTATCTAAGTTTACGGCGGATTTGCGAGAAGTCATGGGGCCGGATGCCTTAATTGGTATTGATCAGGAGGGCGGAGCAGTCGTGCGTTCGACCTGGGTGCCGCAGCCGCCTGCTGCAATGTCGTTGGGAGCTAGCGATGATCCGGCGCTATGTCGCGCGGTAGGTGCGGCGGTTGCGCGTGGCGTGAAGTCTCTCGGTTTTAACTGGAATTTCGCTCCGGTGCTCGACCTCAATAATAACGTTGATAATCCCGTCATCTCTGAACGCTCATTTGGCTCTGATCCGCAGAATGCAGGCCGATTAGCAATGGCGTGGATGGAGGGAAGTTTGTCGGAGGGCGTCGCGTGCTGCGTGAAACATTTCCCCGGGCATGGCGACACCAATGTCGATTCGCATCGTGATTTGCCGACGGTCGATAAGTCGCGTGCAGAACTGGATGCAATGGAGTTTGCACCTTTTCATATGGCGAAAGAGGCTGCGCCAGCCATGATGACAGCACACATCGTGTATCCCGCGCTGGATGCCGATTTTCCTGCCACGATGTCGAAAAAAATTCTGACTGGCATCTTGCGTGACGAGTGGAATTATCAGGGTGTCGTCATTACTGATGGCATGGACATGCACGCGATTGCCGGTCGCTATGGCGCAGGCAAAGCCGCCGTGATTGCCTTGGACGCGGGCGCTGATCTGGTGATGGCCTTAGGCACCAGGGAAACCCAGATTGAGACACTGGCAGCCTTGACTGATGCCATACAAAACGGGCAGATTGACGCGGCAGGATTACAGCAACGCTTGGCACGCGTCACCAGACTAACGCAACAGTATCCATGTCAGCAAACGGGGTTTCAAATCACCTATCAAACCGAAGCACAAGATTTGCAATTAATGGCAGAGGCCTGGAAGCGCGGATTGACGCCTTACCATAATCCAAAAGCGCCGGCACCCGGCAGTAAAGTCCGCTTGGTGATTAGCGCCAACGTCGTTAGCGATGGCGTCTCGGAAGCAGGCATCCGCTCCGAAAAAGTCAGCGCGATGTTGAGCGATATTTATGTCGTCGATACCGTGGAATTTGATCGGGCAAACGAATTTGACTGGAGCGCATTACCCGATGATGGCCGATTTACGATACTCGCCTCCACAATCCGTTTGCGTTACAACGATAAAATCCGGCAGGAGTGGAAACCTGATTTGCATCTGGTGTTATGGAATCCGTTTCAGTCGCTGGACATTCAATCGCCTGCATTGATTACCTATGGTTTTGCTACGCCAGCGATTGATGCCGTTGCTGCTTGGCTCCGTGGAGATATTCTTGCTGAAGGTAAATTGCCTGTGGTTGGTTTTGACGTTTGAGAAATTTGATAGCAGGAGTGGTGTGCATGGTGCCCCCAACTTAACTCATCGGAGCTTCTAGAGAGTCTTTAGGCTTTTGATGTTTTTGTTGGTTGGAGGTATTTTGGACGCCGCGCGGGGTCGTCACTCCCGGCCTGTCACTACGAAGTGTAAAAATGTTAGTTCGAGAGAACACCGGAACAAAAATGGCTCAAGTCCAACTACGCAATATCACCAAACACTACAACGACACCAAAGTCATCCAAGGTATCAATCTCGATATCCAGGACGGTGAATTCATTGTTTTTGTCGGCCCCTCGGGTTGCGGTAAATCGACTTTGCTACGCATGATCGCCGGATTAGAAGACATCACCGATGGCGAGTTATTCATTGATGCGGAACGCGCCAATGATATCCCGCCAGCCAAGCGCGGTCTGGCGATGGTATTCCAGTCCTATGCTTTGTATCCGCATATGACTGTCTATGAAAATATGGCATTCAGCTTGAAAATGGCAAGACAAAAAAAGCAGCAAGTTGACGATGCCGTTCAGCAGGCTGCTGGCATATTACAGATCAGCCATTTACTACAACGCAAACCAAAAGATCTGTCCGGTGGTCAACGCCAGCGTGTCGCGATTGGTCGCGCGATTGTGCGTCAGCCTAAACTGTTTTTATTTGATGAACCACTCTCTAACCTCGATGCCAGCTTGCGTGTACAGATGCGAATAGAGTTGAGTCGGCTGCATCAGGATTTAAAAACGACAATGATTTATGTGACCCATGATCAGGT
Organism: Undibacterium sp. Xuan67W; assembly: GCF_049340165.1. NCBI lineage: Bacteria > Pseudomonadati > Pseudomonadota > Betaproteobacteria > Burkholderiales > Oxalobacteraceae > Undibacterium > Undibacterium sp. Xuan67W. Next base: position 190,348 of record NZ_JBMPPN010000006.1, on the reverse strand, counting down.
CGAGGCGATGACCTTGGGTCAACGTATTGTTGTATTCAATGCTGGAAAAATTGAGCAGCTTGGGACGCCATTAGCGTTATACGAGCGTCCCGCCAATCTGTTTGTCGCAGGATTTTTAGGCGCGCCGAAAATGAATTTTCTGAGTGCAGAAGTGACCGCACTCAATGGCAAGGATGCGCAGTTAAGGTTAAAAGATGGAACTAGCTTGACCTTGCCTGTGATCGCATCACAAGTCGCTATCGGTGATGTTGTTACGTTGGGCATGCGTGCAGAGCAACTAGCTTTACCGCATACAATAAGTGGATCACCGGAAGCGCCTTTATTGCAGATTTCCATCGATTTTGTTGAACATCTAGGTGATGCCTCAGTGATTTACGGACACCTTACCAATGCTAAGAGCGATCAGCAAAGCCTTTCGATTAAATTGAATGCGGATCTATGTATGACCTTACCCGCGTTAAAGGCGGGTAGCCAGATCGATGTGGTGATGCCTTTATCCCGTTGCCATTTGTTTGATGCCACAGGTCAGGCTTGTCGTGCCTAGATGATTTGTGCAGTCGGTTCAAAAGAACTAAAAAAAACGCATTCTGTTTTTTGAGAATGCGCTTCAGGGTCGTTGATGGTTGCTAGTCTTAAGTAGCACTCTGCGACAGGCTGATCAGGCCATTTCAGGTACTTTCTGCTCATCCTTGATTTTTAAAAATCGCGATAAAATCAAGACCGGTACTGCAGAAATCAATGCCCAGATAAAGAAATTTTTATACCCTAAGGCGAGCTGGATATCGCCACTAATCATTTTAAAAATAATGAAACCCAACTGCATGACACCAGAGCCCAATGCATAGTGAGCGGTCTGGTATTTACCAACCGCCACCACCTGCATGATGAATAAAATAATGCCGACAAAACCAAAACCATAACCAAACATTTCTATACACAATGCAGCAGTAATGATGCCGAGATTGTCAGGCAAACTGCTGCTCAGGAAAACAAATACCAAAATAGGCAGGTTCATCGCGATAATGAGATAAGGTAGTGCGCGCTTAAGTCCCAGCCATGAGGTGAAATAACCGCCGAGGACACTACCTGTTAAAAATGCGATGGTCCCCGCTGTGCCGTACACGATACCGACTTCATCGGTGGTCAAACCCAAACCACCAAGCTCTTTTGTTTCACGCAAAAATAGCGGTCCTATGGTTTGTACCTGTCCTTCTCCAGCACGGAACAAGATGATGAAAATAATGGCGATCCAGATGCCTGGTTTTTGAAAAAAATCAATGATGACGTCTTTCAAAATCCAGAATGCGCTTTTGAGTGAGGTTTCCATCGGCGCATTTTTTGTCCCCGGCAGTGCCCACAAATTGTAGAGCGCAAGCACGATCAGCATCACGCTGAGAATCCCGAAAATGATCATCCATGCATGTGCCGGGTCCATGTGTTTTTCGAGATAACCAGCCAAATAAACTAAGCCGCCTAAAGAAAAAAATCGGGCAGCGTTAAAAAATGCACCTTGCCATCCTGCGTAGGCGGCCTGCTGTTTGTCGCTGAGACTTGCCATGTACAAACCGTCGCAGGCAATGTCGTGAGTCGCAGAGGCAAACGCCACCACCGCGAGTAAGGCAATACTGACCGCGAAATACATGGGTAGTTGCAGCGAGAGTGCGACCAGACCCAAGCTTACGCCACCGATGAGCTGAAAAATAACCACGACGGATTTTTTACTGCTGGCCAGTTCCAGAAGCGGACTCCATAAGGATTTGAATACCCAGGCAGCACCGATTAGTCCGGTCCATCGTGCGATCTGATCGTTGGGCATCCCCATACTTTTGTACATCAGGCCCGCGACCAATGCGACGGCATAAAATGGTAAGCCTTGCGCAAAATACAGCGTGGGAATCCAGCGCATAGGATGTCGGCGAGTGGTCTGTTCAGTGGTCATCGTGATGGTCCCTCAAGGTGTGGGGCGGGTAGTCAAGCTAACTGGGTTTTGTTTGATTCAATGCTTTGCGGAAGCAGCAGAGGAATCAAATCAAAGTTGTCTCAGCGCACAACATACAAGGCACACAAAAACAGGTCAACTGGTTTTGTTTGATTAATGCCACTTTAATTCCACTGATGCGATATTTGGTCGATGAATTGATTAACTTCACTTAAATATTCATTAAATCCTTTTACATCAGGTAAATGATTTTTTTTGTATTTCTTTAGATGTTGTGACTTTGCTGCAAAAAATATTAAATTGGGGAACTGGTATGGTGATTTTTTTTGCTGAAAAATGCATCAGTCTGAACCAGGTGAGCGTGCTGCGAATATTTTTTGCATTCTGAATCAGCGTATGTTTGATCCGTCTGAGGACGGCTTGTTGCAAACACTGGTATTTGTGCAGCCTTGCCGGAGGGCTCCGTTTAACGACGCTGTAGCATCCTTGACCGAGATATTCATTATGGCTTGCCGCTTAAGTACTCATAGTCTGGCAAATGAGTGAGATGAGTCTGCAAATGAGATGCTGCAATGAAATGTACAAACAAGATGGGCAAATAAGATGCGCCGATGCTGGTCAGCGCATCCTTACTTTTTCGATGGATAAATCTGCAGAGCAGTTTTTGATTGACCGCCTACACTTTTGCCGGTTTGACCACTAGGGCGACGCCGAGTAGGGCGATCACCATGCCAATAGCGGCTGTCATGGTAAATTTTTCGCCAAACATTAACCATGCCATGACGGCGGTGACCGGTGGAACCAGGTACATATAGCTGGTGACTTTGGTAGCTTCGCCGTGACGTATCAGGATAAATAAGACAGAGATGCCGACGCCGGACAGTACAAAGACGGACCATGCCATTGCAGCAAAAAATTGTGGTGTCCATTGAATAGTTTGTGTTTCCAGCAGCAGGGCGAATGGCAAGGTCAGTAATAGCGATGCGGCGAACTGGATCACCTGGCCGGTACGCACGTCAAACGAGGGACAGGTTTTCTTTTGATAGAGTGTTCCTATCGTCATTGATAGTAATGCCATGACGGCCAGCGCAATACTGCCGCCAGATAAGCCGACGACCGAGATTTTATTGGCGACGACCAGACCAACGCCTAGCAGGCCAAAGCCCAGACCTAGCCATTGCTTGCCTTGCGTTTTTTCACCAATCGCAGGGCCGAGTATCGCGGTCAGAATAGGTTGGGTATTGACGATCAGGGCAGCGAGACCTGCGGGCATGCCGAGTTTGACTGCACACCAGACGCCACCAAGATAACCCGCCTGCATCAGTATGCCCGCCACTGCGATATGCGGCCATGCCTGACGTGCAGACCAGGGAGCGCGCATACTTATTGCAAGCACGCCCATGAACAAAATAACGCCGAGATAGCGCAGGCAGAGGAAAGTCAATGGTTCAGCATACGGCAAGCCATATTTAGCAACGACATAACCAGAAGCCCAGATGAAAATAAAAATAACGGGAGCGAAGCGAAGTAGGGGGGATTTGTGTGAAGTCATTGAACAGGATACAAGCCAGCAGGACGAAAAAATACTGACGAAGCTAATTGAAAAAACCTGCAGTATTTTCACATGAAAAGCTTCTGTCTTGGACAAAGCAGGACGAATTAACAGATGAAAAAAACCTGCATTTATGCGAGATAAGTGCAGGTTTTTTCATGTGCCTTGAATGTGTTTTTTGTGCGTTTTTGTGTATTGCTCAGCACCAGTGTGCGCTGGTCAGATCAACACTACATCACAATCCAATCAAAGCTGGGTCAGCTCACTCAGCTTAAGTTAGCTCAGCCCAGATTGGCCGCAGCAAAATCCCAGTTGACCAAAGCCCAGAATGCTTCCAGGTATTTTGGACGTGCATTGCGGTAGTCGATGTAGTAAGCGTGTTCCCACAGATCGCAAGTCACCAGCGGCTTGTCTGTTGTGGTCAGTGGTGTTGCGGCATTCGATGTGTTGACGATATCTAAGCTTCCATCTGCTTTTTTTACCAGCCATGTCCAGGAGGAGCCGAAATTACCGATACAGGATTTGGTAAAGGCGTCTTTGAATGCATCGAATGAGCCCCATTTCGCGTTGATGGCGTCAGCCAGTGCACCGGTTGGTGTGCCGCCGCCATTTGGCTTCAAACCGTTCCAGTAGAAGGTGTGATTCCAGATCTGAGCAGAATTATTGAATACTCCGCCGGAGGATTTTTTTACGATTTCTTCCAGAGAAGAGTTTTCAAACTCTGTCCCTTTGATCAGGTTGTTCAGATTGGTCACATAGGTCTGGTGGTGTTTGCCATAGTGATATTCCAAAGTTTCTTTGGAGATATGTGGTGCCAAGGCGTCCAGTGCATAGGGCAATGCCGGTAAGGTATGTTCCATTGTGCTTCCTTTGTTGTTCGTGGTTCGGGGAAAACATCCATTGTAATAGCTTAATGCCATGCTTGCAGCTATGTGGTGATATTCAAGGTGGAATCTAGTTTTTTTGATTCTAAAAAAAATTAAAAAATACTTGAATCCATTTTTTGATGGCCTGCGTAAATTTACATGACTCACACAGTCTCAGGTCGGCAAGCGGTGGAAACGCTGATCGTTGCCATATCGTGATGCACGACCTTCTAATTCACACTTATCAGGAGATTTGAATGAAAACAGCCCTTCGCTTACTTTCCGGCGCATCGATAATCGCTGCAATGGCTGCTTGCAGTTCCACGATGAAAGCACCGGACGCTCCTGCCGCTGTTACGGTGCCAGCCGGTAATAAACTAGTGCTGAGCCTGCTTGGTGCGGGTGATTTGACTTATGAGTGCCGTGTCAAGGCCGCGATGCCAGGCGAATATGAGTGGGTTTTTGCTGGCCCGACTGCGGTGTTGTCCGATCAGAACGGTAAGGCGCTTGGTAAATATTATGCTGGCCCGACCTGGGAATCCAATGACGGTAGCAAAGTCACTGGTAAGCAATTAGCTACTGCACCAGGCGCTGCGAATGCGATTCCACTGCAACTGGTCAAAGCGAATCCCTCAACGGGGAGCGGTGTGATGACGGATATTACCTACATTCAGCGCTTGAATACCATTGGTGGTGTTGCGCCGTCGGATAGCTGTGCTGCGGATAATGTCGGTGCTAAAAAACTGGTCAAATATCAAGCGGACTATTTGTTTTACAAGGCGAATTAACTTCAGGCTGACTGACATTCAAACCCGTGCTGTATGTCAGTCAGTGATATGCCAGTGAATAGTATCAGTGAATGACCTAAAGAATCTGCATCATTCCGTGTTAATCCAAACTGGTTTGTACGCTGCTAATGCCAATTTCCGCTGCGCCGTCGGCAAGGCGCACGGAGACCAGGCTATGTGCTTGCAGATGTTTACTTGAACGTATCAGCTTACCTTTGTGGTCGCTGAGAATTGCATAGCCCCGCTCGAGCGTTCTTTGCGGATTCAGCATTTCCAGCTGGGCGCTGAGATGCGTTAATGTCTGTCTTTGCGTGTCTGTCTGAAGCTGAATAGCGTAGGCAAATCGTCTTTGCTGTTCTGGCAGCCGCTGGCGTTCCTGGTCGAAATCGGGGCGTTGTGCAGTGAGCCTAGTGCGCAAATTGGCGAGTCGTGAATGCGCATGCTGACGCGGCATGGCACTTGCATAACGCAGGCTCTGGGCAGCGCTTTCCAAAGCCAGACGTTTGGCCTGAATAGCATTGATCGGGCTGACCAGGCGTCGCGTCAGCCAGTCGAGAGTCTGATTGTGGGCGGCTAGTTGTCTTTGCATGGCGCGGTCAGCGTGCCGGCGATATTGCAGCAGATGATCCAGCCAGTCGGCTCGCGGCGTTGCAGCTAATTCTGCGGCGGCGGTTGGTGTTGCGGCCCGCACATCGGCCACGAAATCGGCAATCGTAAAATCGGTTTCATGCCCCACACCGCTAATTACAGGCATCGCGCAGTTCACGATGGTTCTGGCGACGATTTCTTCATTAAACGCCCATAAATCTTCAATGCTGCCACCACCTCGGCAGACTAATAAGACATCACATTCCTCTCTTGCTGAGGCCGTGGCGATGGCTTGTGCAATTTTATTTGCGGCACCTTCACCTTGCACTGGAGTCGGATACAAAATCACGCGGACATGCGGTGCGCGCCTTTGCAAGGTAGTCAGGATGTCACGTAGTGCCGCGGCCTGCGGGCTGCTCACGATACCGATAGTCTTCACAAAAACCGGAATAGGGCGTTTACGTTCTGTATCGAATAACCCCTCTTGATTCAGTCGGGCTTTCAATTGCAGAAATGCCTCGTATAAATTGCCCATACCGGCACGTCGTATCGCTTCGACATTAATCTGATAATCGCCGCGAGGGGCATATAAACTGACCAGGGCACGGACTTCGACCTTGTCACCTTCGCGTGGCATGAAATCGGCGTATTGGGCGCGGCCGCGAAACATCACGGCGCGCACCTGCGCTCCGGCATCCTTCAGGGTGAAATACCAATGTCCAGATGCGGCGCGGGTGAAATTCGATATTTCGCCGGAAACCCACGTCAATGGGATGTTTCGCTCCAATAATTGCGCCACTGCTTGATTCAGCGCCGAGACTGTGATCACGGAGGGCGTGGTTATTGGGCTTGGGGAATGAAATTCAAAGGTCATAAAGCGCTTGAGGGTAAAAGCTGTCCACAGAAAGTGGCGGCGGTCATCAGAATGTCATTAAGTGTTGCGTATGTCAAAAGCAATCGAGAATCTAGACTTAAGTAGTTGATTTTTAAAGGAATAAACTTTTGCCCGTTTTTTGGGCAAAAAGGGAAAATCCTTATAAATCAAGGGCTTTAGCGATTATTCTTGAGCTTGTTCACAAAGTTATCCACAGTATTCGTGAACAATGATGAGCCATTTTGCGAATTTTTGAAGCTGTGAGGCAATCGTTTGCTTTGCCTAAATTATTTGCACTAAACCAATGTTTAATAAAAACAAAGACTTAGCGACAATCACCATACTTTTACACAATCTTGTCCACAATCTATGTGCAAAAGTATGCAGCGTTTGTGGATAAATCGCAGAAGCGTCGATATTTTGCTGTCAAAATAACATGAATTCATGGAATTATGCCATATGCTTAATTTACAGGCACGCATATTAAATTGATATAAATCAATAACTTAGTATTATCTACAGTGCTTCTTCACAGTCTTATCCACAAAAAATGTGCAGAAACGCGAACTTATGCACATGCCGTTCACTTTGCTTTAAAAAATGGGGATAAGTAAGAATAAACGCCTGTATTACGGTCAAAATTCTGGATTTGCCTGTTATTTAGGCATACGTATAATCGCTTTGAAATCAGCGACTTAAACTCTTGTGCTTGCTTTGTTCACAATGTTGTCCACATAAACTGTGCAGAACTTCTTCGGAGTGATCATTGTTTTGGTGGTAAAAGTGGGGTCTGAGTAGCTACATGCATGCTGCCTAAATCTGTGGCAGCGATATTAAATTGAATAAAATCAAATGCTTAGCTAGTTCATTTATACTTATCCACAATCTTGCACACAGAATTTGTGCAGAACTCGGCAAAAATGCGGACTTGTTCTACTTAATCATTTACGCAACACATGCGCAAAAATCTAATTGCAGATTTTTATCTTGTGTACTTGCTCACACGCACGCAACGCGCTACATTGCGGGGTTGAATCGTATTTGTTTTCATGGCGTGCATGAAGCCTAAACCGGATTGCTGAGCCTCATACTTTCAGCTTAGTAACATGTGTGTGATCCGCATCGTGTTAGCTTGGCGAAAGTAGAGCTGCCGGGCGCATGTTGTATAGCGCCTGATACCCGAGCGAAATGCGCGAACCCATCTTCGCACTACCCAGGACTAAGGAGTCACTTTTGTTTGCCATTATTCAAGCGGCTGGTTGGCCAATCTATCTGTTACTGGTTGCATCGATTATTGCACTGGCACTAATCATCGAGCGTAGCTTGTCGCTGCGTCGCCAGCGTATCTTGCCGCGCACTTTGCTCGACGAGGTTATTCGCGTTTATCACGCCGGTAAAATCAAACAAGAAGTTATCGATCAGCTGTCGAACAATTCACCGCTGGGTAAAGTGCTTGCCGCTGGTTTGCGCAATGTCAATGCGCCACGTGAGGTCATGAAAGAATCGATCGAAGAAGCGGGGCGCGGTGTTGCGCACGAGCTGGAACGTTTCTTGACTACCTTGGGTACGATTGCGTCCCTAGCGCCATTGATGGGGCTGTTCGGTACCGTGGTTGGTATGATTGAAATCTTTGGTTCACAAAACGCGTCAGGCGCGAATCCTGCGCAACTCGCGCACGGTATTTCTGTAGCTCTGTACAACACGGGTTTCGGCCTGCTGATCGCGATGCCTGCCCTGATTTTTTATCGTCATTTCCGTGCGCTGGTAGATAGCCTGGTAGTGGACATGGAACAGCAGGCAGTGAAATTTGTTGATACTGTCCACAGCGCGAGAAAATAATGAATTTTCGCAAAGGACAGGGGCGTGAAGACCCTGAGATTAATCTGATTCCTTTCATTGACGTTTTGTTAGTGATCTTGATCTTTTTGATGGTGACAACGACGTATAGCCGTTTTACCGAATTGCAGATCACGCTACCAACTGCCGATGCTGAGAAGGCGCAAGATAAGCCGAATCAGATCGATATCGGGATTGATGCGCAAGGTCGCTACAAAATCAATAATCAGGCGGTGTCGTTTCTCGATACGGCGACTCTGGCGCAGGATCTGAAGCAGGCGGCAACGGCTTTAGAAGCGGGCAAAGAAGGTGCTCAGCGTGATCCTATTGTGATTATCAATGCTGATCGTGCCGCAACACATCAGTCCGTGATCGATGTTTTGGAAGCCGCGCGTATCGCTGGCCTGGCAAAAGTGACATTCGCAGCGCAAGCCTCAGGGAAATCGAAATAGCGTTGCAACGCTTTGCCGCGAGCAGCTTCCTAGAGCTGGTGGCAAAGCAGAAAAATGTAAAAAACAGAATAAATCGGGAGTATCTTCATTAAATGGCCTGTTCCGCACAATCCACGTGCGCAATAGGCCATTTAATCTTGATACTCCCGTAGAGTATGGTTGAGGATATCTTGCAGTCATTTCGTTCAATGTTGGAAACTGGATTGATGCGCGCATGGCTGCGGCGCGGCGTGCTGGCGTGCCTGCTATGGCCGCTCGCTAAAGTATTTCAGTTGCTGATTGGCTTCCGGCTCGGCTTGATTTTGCTCGGCTACAAAGCGCAGACGCAACTCGCAGTCCCGGTCATCGTTGTGGGTAATATTTTTGTCGGTGGCACTGGCAAGACGCCGCTGGTGATTTATCTTGTGCAGCAGTTGCGGGCTGCGGGCTGGACGCCCGGCGTTATCTCCCGTGGCTATGCGGCTGATGCCAGTGCTGTCGTGCTGGTGGATACGAATTCGCTGGCGCAAATCGTCGGTGATGAGCCACTGCTGATACATGCACGCACCAACACCCCAGTGGCTGTCGGGCGGCAGCGGGTGGCTGCCGCACAGATGTTGTTGCAGGCACATCCGGAGGTGAATGTGATTATTTCTGATGACGGTCTTCAGCACTATGCGCTCGCGCGTGATGTAGAAATCGTCTTGTTTGATCAGCGCGGTGTCGGTAATGGCTGGTTGTTGCCCGCCGGACCTCTGCGCGAACCAGTGCAGAGGCGCCGCGATTTTACGGTAGTCAACGCGCCTACTGACGCGGCGTTGCCCGAGCTTGGCAGCGGACCCGATACCCAAATCTCACGCATGCAATTGTTGCCGTGTGCCGCATATCAGCTATGTGATCCGAGCAATACACAACCATTAGCGCAGCTTGCAAGCGATTCCCTGACAATGCGCACAGTCACAGCTGTTGCGGGTATCGGCAATCCACAACGGTTCTTTACCATGCTCGCCAGGGCGGGAGTGCAGTGCGAAGGCCGGCCTATGCCAGATCACTACGCATTTAATGCCGCAAGTTTTGCGCAGATTCGGTCTGACATCATTCTGATTACCGAAAAGGATGCAGTAAAATGTCGGCAGATAGCGGCATTGCAACAAGATGCACGCGTATGGGTAGTGCCAGTGGATGCGCAACTAGATGCCCGTTTCGCACAACAAATAATTGAACTGATTTCGGAGAAACAACATGGACGCACGCTTGCTTGATGTCTTGGTCTGCCCTTTGTGCAAAAGTCCTCTTGTGTACGATAAAGCGGCACAAGAATTAATTTGTAATGCCGATAAACTGGCTTTTCCGATTCGGGATGATATTCCTATCATGTGGGTAGATCAGGCTCGTCAATTGCCCGCAGCGTAAGTCTCAGAATTGAAGATCAGTCAATGAGCTTTACCGTTATTATTCCAGCGCGTCTGGCATCGAGTCGTTTGCCAAATAAGCCTTTAGCCGATCTGGGCGGCAAACCGATGGTGGTACGTACCGCTGAGCGTGCTTTATTGTCTGGCGCCTCGCAGATCATGGTGGCAACCGATCATGCAGATATTCTGGCTGCTTGCCGCGAACATGGTATTCCTGCTTGTATGACACGCGCGAATCATCCGTCTGGCACAGACCGGATTGCCGAGGTCTCTGCTTTGATGGCGTTGCCAGCCGATGCAGTTGTCGTCAATGTACAAGGTGATGAGCCGCTGATCGATCCGGCACTGATTGCCGCGACTGCTGGCCTGGTCAGTGCGACTGTCCCGATGGCGACAGCCGCACACCCGTTGCATGACGTACAGGACGTATTTAATCCGAATGTCGTCAAAGTGGTGCTCGATAAATTCGGTCGCGCTTTGACTTTTTCGCGTGCGACGATTCCCTGGCACAGAGATGGATTTGCTGTCACTCGTGACGCCTTGCCAACGGGATATGCGCCGCTGAGGCATATCGGCTTATACGCCTACCGGAATGATTTTTTATTGTCATACCCGACACTCGATTTATCACCTCTGGAGCAGATTGAGGCGCTGGAACAATTGCGGGTATTGTGGAACGGTCATTCTATTGCAGTCCATGTGACACATGCCAGCCCGGCACCGGGTGTGGACACGCCGGAAGACCTGGAAAAAGTACGGACATTTTATTAAAGCAATTGAAAGAACAATTGAAGGAACAACTAAAGCAAAGTGAAGGCCAACTTAAGGCAATAGCAGGAGCGTCGCGAAATTCACATGAAAAATCTTGATGAAGCACATGATTTCATGGCAAAGCATCAATAATATAAAAAATTGTGGTAAGTTTCGTGAAAAGATACTGTGATATTACTAGTGCGTCATTTCTATAAAAATAATAAGCACTACGAACAAAATCACGGTTTCGCAGAAAAATATGGCATCGCGGCCTAAGGCTGTCATGCACAAGGATACAAACAATTCACACTATTCAAACTCGTCTTTTAGGAAATAACATGCGTCTTATTTTGTTGGGAGCGCCTGGTGCTGGTAAAGGCACACAAGCTAATTACATCAAAGAAAAATTCAATATTCCACAAATCTCTACCGGTGACATGCTCAGAGCCGCTGTGAAAGCAGGTACGCCTCTGGGTCTGGCAGCCAAAGCAGTGATGGATGCGGGTGGCCTGGTGTCGGACGATATCATCATCGGCCTGGTGAAAGATCGTTTGCAACAAGCAGATTGTGCAAATGGCTATTTGTTCGATGGATTCCCTCGGACGACGCCTCAGGCAGATGCGATGAAAGACGCTGGCGTTACGATTGATTATGTATTGGAAATCGATGTTCCGGACGCTGCCATTATTGACCGTATGAGTGGTCGTCGTGTCCACCCAGGATCTGGTCGCGTATATCACGTCAAATATAACCCCCCCAAAGTTGAGGGTAAAGACGATGTGACGGGCGAGGAATTGATACAGCGTGACGACGACAAAGAAGAAACCGTCAAAAAACGTCTGAGCGTTTACCACGAACAAACGGAAGTGCTGGTTGGCTACTACGGTGACTGGGCAAAATCCGGCAAACCAGGTGCTCCGAAATATCGCAAGATTGCCGGTGTCGGACCGGTAGAAACAATCAGAGATAGTGCCTTCGCCGCACTCTCGGAATAAATGAAAAGCGGACCTGTTGGTCCGTTTTTTTTCTTGCCAGCCCTGGCAAATGCTTCTCCAATAAACATGGGCAACGGTTCAGTTGTGCAGTACGCAGGATTCATGATTTCACCTTGTTCATACAAGTGTGGAATAGATGAAAAGTCGTGGTTGTTTCACTTGGTCGCCGTTTTACATTGTCGCAAAAAGGCAAGTTTGCATTACCCATGCAAAGGAAGCCCATAACAATTGGAGGAGTCAATATGGCAGCAGGTCTATGGTTTGTGATTGCGTGCGGAGTCATCGCCGTGCTCTACGGTTTGGTATCGCGAAACTGGATTTTAAAACAGGATGCAGGTAACGCCCGGATGCAGGAAATTGCCACGGCGATACAGCAAGGCGCGGCTGCGTATCTGGCCAGACAGTACCGAACGATTGCGATTGTCGGCGTTGTCTTATTTGTTGCAATTGCCCTGGTGCCGGGCTTGGGATTAATAACTGCGATGGGTTTTTTGGTTGGTGCGGTTTTATCCGGAGCATGCGGATTTATCGGGATGAATGTCTCGGTACGGGCCAACGTCAGGACTGCGCAGGCAGCGACCCGCGGCATGAATGAGGCTCTCGATGTGGCTTTTAAAGGTGGCGCTATTACCGGTATGCTGGTCGTCGGCCTTGGCTTGTTGGGCGTGACGATTTTTTACTGGATACTGATGCTGTCCGCGCCGCATAGCTCGGGCTCTGCCTCTGCCTCTGCCTTGAGTCAGCATGGCGTGATCAAGCCTCTGATTGGACTGGCTTTCGGGGCGTCACTGATTTCGATTTTTGCGCGTCTTGGTGGCGGTATTTTTACTAAGGGCGCAGACGTTGGTGCGGATCTGGTTGGCAAGGTTGAAGCGGGTATCCCGGAGGATGATCCGCGTAATCCTGCAGTGATTGCTGATAACGTGGGTGATAACGTCGGCGATTGTGCCGGTATGGCTGCTGATTTGTTTGAAACCTATGTAGTGACCCTGATTGCGACGATGTTGCTCGGTGCTCTGGTCATCACAAATGCTACAACTCAGGCAATCGTCTATCCCTTGATGCTCGGTGCGGTATCTATTCTGGCATCGATTGTCGGCTGTTCTATGGTGAAGGCAAAGCCGGGTAAAAAAATCATGTCTGCACTATATACCGGACTCTGGTGGGCAGCGGGTCTGTCGCTGATCGGTTTTGCGATCGTCACCTGGACAGTGATGCCAGAAGATATGCGCATGCCAATGATGGGCTCAACAGTCGTGGGAATTGTGTTGACCGGATTAATGGTCTACATCACCGAGTACTACACAGGGACGGATTTCAAACCGGTACAGCATGTGGCGCAGGCATCAACGACTGGCCACGGCACCAATATTATTGCGGGTCTCGGGGTATCGATGAAGTCGACAGCCTACCCGGTTCTGGCAGTATGTGCGGCTATTCTCGTGTCCTACTGGCTTGCCGGTTTGTACGGTATCGCGATTGCAGCGACATCGATGTTGTCGATGGCGGGAATCATCGTAGCACTCGATGCGTATGGCCCGATTACCGACAATGCCGGTGGGATTGCTGAAATGTCAGAGATGCCTGCTTCTGTGCGTGCCATCACGGATCCTCTGGATGCGGTAGGGAATACTACCAAGGCAGTTACTAAAGGCTATGCAATCGGTTCTGCTGGTTTGGCCGCTCTGGTCTTATTTGCCGATTACACCCATGCACTCGATTCTGTCGGTAAAAGTACGTCATTCGATCTGTCTAACCCGCAAGTGATTGTCGGCTTGTTTATCGGTGGGTTGATTCCCTACTTATTTGGTGCAATGGCGATGGAAGCGGTTGGGCGCGCCGCTGGCGCTGTGGTAGTCGAGGTACGTCGCCAGTTCAAAGAGATCAAAGGCATTATGGATGGCAGTGGCAAGCCTGAATATGATAAAGCTGTCGATATGCTGACGACCTCGGCCATCAAGGAAATGATTGTGCCGTCTTTGTTACCGGTTATTGTGCCTGTCCTGGTAGGGCTGTTACTGGGACCGGCAGCGCTAGGTGGTTTGCTGATGGGAACCATCGTGACTGGTCTGTTTGTGGCGATCTCGATGACCACCGGTGGTGGTGCCTGGGATAACGCGAAAAAATATATCGAGGATGGTCATCACGGTGGTAAGGGCTCGGAAGCGCATAAGGCCGCAGTGACGGGCGACACGGTCGGCGATCCCTATAAGGACACTGCCGGTCCAGCTATTAATCCATTAATCAAAATTATCAATATCGTCGCTTTGCTATTAGTGCCCCTATTGCCGGGAACATCGAACCATAATCCCTCGGATCAAACGCAGGCTAATCCAGCACTGATGGGAAAAATAGATGTGCCGAGCGCTCCTGTCATGATCGCGAACCCTATTACAAAACCAGTTGCTACCCCCCAAGATATACAAAACTCGGCGAGTTCAATTGTCAATAAAGGGGAAAGCGTTGAGGCTAGCGCGGCGTCAACCGGAAAATAATATTAAACTTGGTATTAAACAAGGCGGCGATAGTCGCCTTTTTCTTCTTTTTGGCCATGAACTTGGGTACAATTGGGAAAGTTACGTTTACGTAAACGTAATGCAATATGTGGCGATAAAATCAGCTGTTACGATGTTTTGCTGTAATAGTTAATACGTCGATTTGCATTTACAACATTAAATGAGAGAGACAGCATGAATATTCAAGATGGCGTTTTTATTATCACTGGCGGTGCTTCCGGTTTAGGGGCTGCGACTGCTCGTATGTTGGTTGCGAATGGTGGAAAGGTCGTCCTGGCAGACGTACAGGTCGACGCTGGCGAAAAACTGGCGGCAGAATTAAATGGGGTGTTTGTGAAGTGTGATGTCACATCAGAAGCTGATGGTCTGGCGGTCGTCGCTGCTGCAGCCAAGATGGGTACCTTGCGTGGTCTGGTGAATTGCGCTGGTGTCGCGCCAGCTATCAAAACAGTGGGGAAAGACGGTCCACATCCACTCGACGTATTTCAGCGTGTGGTTAACATTAACCTCATCGGTACTTTCAATATGTGTCGTTTGGCTGCTGACGTTATGGGTAAAACCGATGCGACTGCGCAAGGTGAGCGTGGCGTGATTATTAATACGGCCTCAGTTGCTGCATATGACGGACAAATCGGGCAGGCTGCCTATGCATCTTCTAAAGCGGCTGTAGTTGGCCTGACTTTACCGATGGCACGTGATTTATCGCGCAGCGGCATCCGTGTGATGACGATTGCTCCAGGTATTTTTGAGACGCCGATGTTGTTAGGTATGCCGCAAGAAGTACAGGACGCGCTCGGTAAAATGGTACCGTTCCCACCGCGCCTGGGCAAGCCCGATGAATATGCGCATCTTGCTAAGTCCATCATCGAAAACGTGATGTTGAACGGCGAAACGATTCGTCTCGATGGCGCAATTCGCATGCAACCGAAATAAGCATGTTGTTATTTGTCAGTTCACGACGGAATACATTACGTGCGACATGACTTTTTGAGAGTCAGCTAATACACTGAGGCAAGCTTTAGACTTGCCTTTTTTTATTTTTGAGCATGAATAAAGTGTTCTTGTGGATACTTCAATCAAAAGAAACTCATGAACAGTAATGCCACGACAGGATTGATTTTAACGGGCGGTGGTGCCCGGGCTGCCTACCAGGTAGGCGTACTGAAGGCAATCTCAGATATTTTATTGGAGGCAGGCTGGGAGTCTGAACGGAATCCGTTTGGCATAATTTGCGGGACGTCAGCTGGTGCAATCAATGCTACGGCGCTGGCATGCCGTGCGGATAATTTTTGCGAGTCGGTATCCAGCATTTTACATATTTGGGAACATTTTGAGGCCGCACAAGTTTATCGGGCAGACTCTTTGGGGGTGATCCGTTCAGGCGCTCGTTGGCTTTCGCTAATGTCATTTGGGTGGTTGCTTAACAAATGGCGTAAGTCGCCACCAAATTCACTGCTCGATAATTCGCCGCTGGAAAATTTGTTGACTCGCATGCTGGATTTGACGAGATTGGATCAGGCACTTGCAACCGGTTCTCTAAGAGCTTTAGCTGTCACAGCCTCATCTTACACAGCGGGCCAGCATTTAACTTTTTATCAAACCTTGGCGGAGATTGAACCTTGGGTTCGGAGTCAGCGTTTGGCGCAAAGAGACTTCATTGGCGTACCTCACTTACTAGCGTCATCAGCTATCCCGTTTATTTTTCCATCGGTTCCGTTGAACTGGGGCGGTCGCATGGAGTATTGCGGTGACGGCTCTATGCGCCAACTGGCACCTATTTCACCAGCCATCCATCTCGGCGCGAAGAAGGTGCTGATCGTCGGTGCCGGTCGCTTATCCGAGCCGCCGCGTGAGTCAAATGAGGTCGCTCAGTATCCGAGTCTGGCGCAGATCGCTGGCCATGCGATGTCAAGTATTTTTCTCGATAGTCTGGCGGTTGATATAGAACGGCTGATGCGCATTAACAAGACATTGTCGATGCTGCCGCCGGAAGCTTTACAAAACACGCCGTTGAAGCCAGTGGACTTGCTGGTGATTGCGCCATCGCAACGACTCGACGAAATTGCCAGTCGTCACACCAACAGTTTGCCGCTCCCCGTCAGAACCATGCTGGGTGGCATAGGTGCAACTGAAGTCCGCGGCTCTGCCTTGGCATCTTACTTATTGTTTGAATCGAGTTACACCAGGGAGCTTATTGAGCTAGGTAAAAAAGATACTTGGGCCAGACAGGCTGATGTGTTGAAGTTTTTTTCAGATGATGCTGAAAAACTGAGTTCTTAAGCAGCAAAGTAAAAGTATTTTTATTGCCTTTTGAATAATAAAGATTGATTCGTTTTACACAAAACGTTAATCTATGACGTTGAATTACATCGTTGCCTAACAAAATGTTAAAGAATTTCAACGCAACATTTCTTAAAAAATATCTTATTTTGCTGGCGATGTTGCTTTTGGTGTCTGTTGTCTCTGCCAAGGATTTCTACGGACTACAGAGTATTTTAATATCGGATTTACCTAATGAGGCGAGAGTAACACTGGTGTTGATTAAGCAGGGTGGCCCGTTTCCGTATGATAAAGACGGTGTCGTCTTTGGGAATTATGAAGCCAGATTGCCTAAGCAAAAACGTGGTTATTACCACGAGTTCACCGTCAAGACACCCCGGTCGAGAAGTCGCGGTGCACGTCGCATTATTGCGGGTGGTGATTCCAGGACGTCGGGAGAATATTATTATACCGATGATCATTACGAGAGTTTTAAACGAGTAAAAGAGTAATCTCTTTGAAGATAGACCTTAGCAAGCCGGAACCTATGACAATAATCTCACCAGCAGAGGGAGAAATGAGTTTGCTCAAAACAGTAGCGCCGAATGTTGTGCAATCCATTCGTGCTTTCCGGGTGCCTGATTTACAAAAAGAAGCGGCTAGCCTTGGTCAGCATTTTTTATATGCGTATTGCCTGGAAGCTGCGACCAAACAACAGGTTCTGGGAAAAATTGCGACGTCATTTGGCTTTCCCAAGCATTTTGGTAAAAATTTTGATGCCCTGTCGGATTGCCTGACGGATCTCATTCATCAATCTGGTTCTCAGCCAGGTTTTGTAGTCGTGCTGGAGCAATTACCTAATACACCGAAGTTTGATAAGGAAGCGCGGGAAACCTTATTGGATGTTTTTAGGGATGCCGCTGATTTTTGGGCGGACAGGAAAGTTGCTTTTAGAGTTTTCTATTCGTTCGAATAAGCAATAACATGATACTTTGCCATCAAATATAGGTCTTGCTCCCGTCAAATGACATGTATTTGACATGTATTTCTTGTTCATAGCGACAATGTCGCTTGGTACCGATGATCGAATTATTTGAGGCTCAGGGCCTTACAGCGGTACAATGCTGCCATGAAAAAGATTGTGATTTTAATTTCTGGACGTGGCAGCAATATGCAAGCGATCGTTCAGGCAGCTAAAACAGAGCAATGGGCAGCGCAAATTGCGGCGGTAATTAGTAATCGGGCAGATGCTAGCGGACTTGAGTACGCCGCCAATATGGGTATCCCAGCTGTCGTCGTTCCAAGCAAGAATTTCACCTCGCGTGATGCATTCGATGCAGAGTTGAAAATGGTCATTGATCAATTCTCCCCGGATCTGATTGTGCTGGCGGGATTCATGCGCATTCTGACCACACCATTTGTCGAACATTACATGGGGCGCATGATCAATATTCATCCGTCTTTATTGCCTAGTTTTGTTGGTCTTGCCACCCATCAACAGGCGCTGGACGCCGGTGTCAAGATCCACGGTGTTACTGTGCATTTTGTTACGCCGGATCTTGATCATGGGCCGATTATTGATCAGGCTGCGATACCGGTATTCCATGACGATACAGCAGACAGTCTTTCTCATCGTGCTCTTGAGCAGGAACACATCATCTATCCCAGAGCGGTGAAATGGTTTATCGACGATAAACTAAGCATTGTTGATCAGCGCGTTCGCGTAGAGCTACACTGATTTGCTCGTATTACCGTTCGCCCGGACTCTTTTTTGTGATGAGTCAGGTGCTGCAGTCAACTAAAGAATTGAAAAAGGAAACCAAATGAGATTACCTCCGGCCATTGTTGGTCACACAGAAGAAGTGTTGCGTGAAATTCTGCGCTTTACAGGTCCCGCAGACGTGACCTTGTCGCGCTATTTCCGCGAGCATCCTCGCCTCGGGTCGCGCGAACGTGGCGTTGTTGCGGAGGGTATTTACGGTCTTCTGCGTAATAAAAGTGTTTACACGAGTTTTTCTGAGTCCGGCAGCGGCCCGGCAATGCGTCGCCTGACCTTATTGGGGCTGGCAGATGCGGTAGGAGTTGATTCTTTGGGTGGTCTGAGTGAAGAAGAGACGGAATGGTTGCAGCGCGTCATGCTGATTGACCGTAACCATTTGCCGCCTGCATTGAAATCGAATTTGCCAGGTTGGTTGTGGGAAAAATTCTTGGCTAAATTCGGTGAGCCAGAAGCTTTGGCTTTGGCCGATGCCTTAAATACACCAGCCTCACTGGACTTACGTGTCAATACGCTGAAGGGGAATCGCGACGATGTGATTGCCGCTTTAGCTCAGGCGCCGATTATCGCGGAGCCTACGCCTTATTCTGCGCTGGGATTGCGCATCAAGAAAAAACCAACCATCCAAAATTTGCCGTTGTTTAAAGACGGCACAATCGAAGTGCAAGACGAGGGTAGTCAGATTCTTGCCCAACTGCTGGGTGCGAAGCGCGGTGAGATGGTGGCTGACTTCTGTGCCGGTGCTGGCGGTAAAACTCTGGCGCTGGGTGCCAGTATGCGTAACACAGGCCGTTTATACGCCTTCGATATCTCTGAAAAACGTCTGGCAAAATTAAAGCCGCGCCTCGCAAGAAGTGGTTTGTCAAACGTGCACCCAGTTGTCATCGCGCACGAAAAAGACGCCAAAATCAAGCGTCTTGCCGGTAAGTTAGACCGTGTCCTAGTCGACGCACCCTGCAGCGGTTTGGGTACTTTGCGTCGTAATCCGGATGTCAAGTGGCGCCAGACGCAAGTCGGTGTTGCTGAGTTGAACGTCAAACAGGCATCGATACTAGATAGCGCAGCAAGACTGGTTAAGGCAGGTGGTCGCCTGGTCTATGCAACATGTAGCGTTCTTGACGAAGAAAATGAAGCGATTGTTCAAGCTTTCATTGCTGCGCATCCTGATTTCAGCTTGTTACCTGTGTCGCAAGTGTTGGCTGAGCAAAAAATTGATTTGGAAATGGGTGACTATTTAAAGCTGATGCCACATGTGCACCAGACGGACGGTTTTTTTGCCGCTGTCTTAGAGCGCAATAAATAATTGATCAAGCCTTTTTATTCGCTGCGTTGATGAGTACACCTTTACTGGCTAGTCTGCTATCCGATTTATCGGACGATCTGCACGATACCAACTTCTTATGGCAGGTAGGAACGGTGTTGCTTTGCTTTTTCCTGGCATGGTATCTGGCAGGATTGCTGCGAAAAAGCTTTTCCAGTTCGGAGAGTGCCTCCGGAATGATGAGGATGGGAGTTGAGAGCTTCCATCGCGTCTTGTTTCCCAGTTTATCTCTGATATTCATCCTGATCGCCAAAGGTATTTTAGGCCGCTGGCAACATACTCATTTGCTGAGCCTACTTTTTCCTATCATCGGTTCACTTGCATTAATCCGCTTCGGTTTTTATGTAGTCAGAAGAACTTTTGTCAAGGAAGGCAAGATCGGTGCTTTTCTGACGATTTTTGAAAAATTATTTGCCGGATTAGTCTGGCTCGGTGTGGTGCTGCATTTCACCGGCTTGTGGCAGGAATTATTGACGAGTCTGGATGAGGCGATTTTGCCAATCGGGCACAACAAGGTATCGTTACTGTCCATATTGCAGGCGCTTGTTTCTGTTGCTGTGACGCTGATCGTGGCGTTGTGGGCGAGTGCTGCGCTAGAGGCGCGCCTGATGCTATTACCGACGATGCATACTTCCTTAAAGGTAGTGTTATCGCGATTTGGCCGTGCCTTACTCATTTTGCTGGCAATTCTGATCAGTTTGACCATTGTTGGTATCGATTTGACTGTTTTATCCGTATTCGGCGGTGCATTGGGTGTTGGTCTTGGTTTCGGTTTGCAAAAAATTACCAGTAGCTATGTGTCTGGTTTTATCATTTTGCTTGACCGGAGTTTATCCATAGGCGACATGATTGCTGTCGATAAGTTTAATGGTCGTGTGACACAAATTAACACTCGGTATACGGTATTAAAAGGGCTTGATGGTGGAGAATCTGTCATACCGAATGAAATGCTGGTGTCGAATCCGGTACAGAATTTTTCTTTAAGCGACAGTTCTGTGGCGATGGGAACGGATATTACGGTAGCTTATCAGACCGACATTGAAGCTTTGCTGCCGCTGCTTGCGCAATCCGCTGCTGATGTAACCCGTGTATCGAAAGATACTCCACCTTCTGCTTACTTAATGAGATTCGGTGCCGATGGGCTGGAATTGCGTGTCGGCTTCTGGATATCCGACCCTGAAAATGGACGCTCTAATGTTTTATCTGAAGTAAATCGTGCAATATGGAAATTATTGCAGGAACGCAAAATCGAAGTGCCATTTCCTCAACGGGTTCTGACCTTCATCAATACGCCAGAGAAAGTTTCAGGGCAGACTTAAAAAGAGCGTACAATACAAAAAATTTTAGAAAATTTTTGATGCTTTGCTTTTGTCAATAGACGACAAGATAGTGTCATTAACCATGGAGTACATGTCATTTTGAGCACTTTTATCGATACCGCAATTGATTTTTTGTCTAACGGCATTACTCGTGCCACTGGTTGGCAAGTATTCATCTTCACGATGGTCGTTACCCATATTACGATTGCCAGCGTCACAATCTTTTTGCATCGTTGCCAAGCACATCGTGCTCTGGAACTACATGCGATTCCAAGTCATTTCTTCCGCTTCTGGCTGTGGCTTACTACTGGCCAAGTGACCAAGGAGTGGGCGGCAATTCACCGTAAACATCACGCAAAATGCGAAACTGAGGAAGATCCTCACAGCCCGGTGACGCGCGGTATTAAAAAAGTGTTTTGGCAAGGAGCTGAGTTATATCGTGCCGAGTCAAAAAATCTGGAAACCATGCAAAAGTATGGACATGGCACACCCGATGACTGGATTGAACGTAATTTATATACCCGATTCAGTTGGCAGGGCGTCGCGTTGATGCTGATCATCGATCTTATTTTGTTCGGTGTAATTGGTATTACGGTGTGGGCTGTTCAAATGTTGTGGATCCCTGTAACAGCGGCGGGCATTATCAATGGTATCGGTCACTACTGGGGATATCGCAATTACGATTGCGTAGATGCATCTCGTAACATCGTGCCTTTTGGTATTTTGATTGGCGGCGAAGAGCTGCACAACAACCACCACACTTTCGGTACTTCGGCTAAGTTGTCATCCAAATGGTATGAATTCGATATCGGCTGGTTGTATATTCGTACAATGGAGATTGTCGGTCTGGCTACCGTGAAAAAAGTTGCTCCTGAACCGAAGTTTGCCGAGATTAAATCCGTGATTGATATGGACACTCTGCAAGCGGTTATTACAAACCGCTATGACGTAATGGCGAAGTATACAAAATCCTTGCGCCGTGCCTGGAGAGATGAAGTTGCTCAGTTGCGCGAAAAAGCGCAGTTTGAAGCGAGCTTGCTTAAATCGACAAAAACACTTTTACAGCGTGAGCCTACTAAATTAGAAGCACCGCAAAAGCAACAATTATCAGAAGTGTTGGCACACAGCAGTGCTCTGAAAACGATGCACGACATGCGTGTGGAGTTGGGCTTAATCTGGGAGCGCTCTACGGTGAGCCGCGAGCAATTGGTACATCAATTGCAAGACTGGTGCGTACGTGCTGAGGCCTCAGGTATTCAGACTTTGCATGACTTCTCGCTCAGATTACGTACATACGCTTAAGTTATTAAGCTTGATTAAAAAAGCACCTTCGGGTGCTTTTTTATTGCGCCTTAATCTCTGGTATCGATGAGCTATGGTAATAGTGGGCACTAATCCACAAACACTGCTGCAATAGAAAATAACGGCGAAAAAAAACCTGCAAATTGCAGGTTTTTTTGAGATAACTAAAATTATTTAATCTTAGTTTCTTTGTAGATTACATGCTTACGTGCCTTGGGATCAAACTTCATGATCTCCATTTTTTCAGGCATTGTGCGCTTGTTTTTTGACGTGGTATAGAAATGACCTGTACCAGCAGTCGATTCCAGTTTGATTTTGTCGCGACCAGATTTAGCCATGATATTTTCCTAACAGTGATTTTCGCTTAAACTTTTTCGCCGCGAGCACGCAGGTCAGTCAAAACCGCATCAATGCCGATTTTGTCAATGACGCGCAGACCAGCGTTAGACAAACGCAGGGAAACCCAGCGATTTTCTGATTCTACGAAAAAGCGACGATTTTGCAGGTTAGGCAAAAAGCGACGTTTAGTTTTGTTGTTCGCATGGGATACGTTGTTGCCAACCATTGGCCCCTTCCCAGTTACTTGGCAAACACGTGCCATGTTTAACTCCTTAAATGTTTCCGAATTTGGAAAAAATGGAAGTATAACGAAAATCCTACTAAATATCAACGACTTGCGAAAAACAATTGTGTCTTGTATTTTTATTTTATTTAACAATTGAAAATTTCAAAGCTTTTGGATCAATTCATGCATATGTCGTTTAGATTTGCCCATGTTCGGCGAATGAGTAGACATGAGGATTGGCTACAATGAAATGATCCAGTACTCTGACATCAACTAATGCCAGAGTTTGTTTTAAGGTTCTGGTTAAGGTAATGTCTGCATCGCTCGGTTCTGCGCTGCCAGAAGGATGATTGTGCGCCAAAATGATACTTGCTGCGTTATGTTGCAATGCTGCTTTGACCACCTCTCTTGGATATACACTGGCTTGACTAAGACTCCCCCGGAACAGCTCGGATGAGGTAATGAGACGATTTTTGATGTCGAGAAACAATACTGCAAATGATTCGTAAGGTTTGCTGCCTATCATAAGCTGTAAATAGCTTTTGACCGCTTGTGGTGAGGACAGTAGCGGAGCGGCCTGTAATTCTTCAGAAATAGCGCGCTTAGCCAGTTCTAGGACGGCATGTAATTGCGCATATTTGGCATTACCTAAACCGTGCATCGCAGAAAAATTTTTGATATCCGCAGCGAATAACCCAGTCAATGAACCAAATTGACTCAGCATGTCACGGCCTAAATCTACAGCGCTTTTACCGCTGACGCCTACTCGCAAGAAAACTGCTAATAACTCAGCATCAGATAATGCCTGAGCGCCAAATTTAATTAATCGTTCACGCGGACGCTGATCTTCGGGCCAGTCAGTAATCGCCATCAAAAGTCCTTCACAAAATGAGAGAATAATCAGTACTTCATCGAGCTGACATACAATAGAGGCTTGATCGAACTTCACCTTAATTATGTCAAACCACGCTATCCCTGTCGTTACACCCGATGCTTATCTGACTTTGCATTATCGCCTTGCCACGCTGGATGGTGAGGATATTATCAGTACTTTTAAGGAAAGTCCGGCGACTTTGCAAATGGGAAATGGTCAGCTCGCCCCTGAGCTGGAGAGCGCGCTGCTGAATCTTGAGGAAGGTTCTCATACGACACAAGAGCTTGCGCCGGAACAGGCATTCGGCCCACGTAATCCCGAGCTGATACAGCGTGTTTCTCGCGCAACTTTAAAAGCAAATTCTGCTTTTGGTGAGCAATATGTCATTGGTGACCTGGTTGAATTTGCCGCTCCGTCTGGCGGGCGTTTTGCCGGGATTCTCAGAGCAATTGATGAGGACGGTGCTTTATTTGATTTTAATCATCCGCTGGCAGGCCAGACGGTCCTGTTTGAAACAAAAATCATTGGTATTTTATGACAACGGACAAAGAAATTGTATTGGCGCAGCCGCGTGGGTTTTGCGCAGGGGTTGATCGTGCTATTGAAATCGTAGAGCGGGCATTGCGGCAGTTTGGTGCGCCTATCTATGTCCGTCACGAAATTGTACACAACGCTTATGTAGTCAATGACCTGCGGCAGAAGGGGGCTATTTTCATAGAGGAATTAGCTGATGTTCCTGCTGGTAATACGGTGATTTTTTCTGCGCATGGCGTTTCTCAATCGGTCCGTAAAGAGGCAAGCGCAAGAGGTTTGACAGTTTTTGATGCAACTTGCCCTCTCGTTACTAAAGTCCATATTGAAGTTGCGAAAATGCGCAAAGAAGGTCGTGAAATCATCATGATCGGCCATCAAGGGCACCCGGAAGTTGAAGGAACAATGGGGCAGACGGAAGGCGGGATGCATCTTGTTGAAACAGTCGATGATGTGGCTAATTTGAAGGTGGCCAACCCTGATTTACTTGCTTATGTTTCTCAGACAACTTTGTCGGTTGACGACACGATTGAAATTATCGCTGCACTCAAAACTAAATTTCCCCAAATTAGTGAACCAAAAAAAGGCGATATTTGTTATGCCACAACCAATCGCCAGGAGGCTGTTAAGTTTATGGCGCCACAAGTTGACCTGGTGATTGTTGTAGGCAGCGCGAATAGTTCGAATTCCAATCGTCTGCGCGAAGTTGCTGAGAAAAAAGGTGCGGCATCCTACATGGTTGATAATGCTTCCCAGATTCAGGCGGACTGGTTGAAAGATTCCCGTCGTATCGGTGTCACCGCGGGTGCATCTGCACCTGAGGTTTTGGTACAACAAGTTATTGATCGACTGAAGCAATTAGGTGCGCAAAGTGTGCGTGCTTTGGATGGTGCTGAAGAAAATGTAACTTTCCCTATGCCAAAGGGGCTGACGGGGTAATGCAAAATGCGCTCTGGCTAAGCGCATTTTGATCTTGCGTAAATAATAAATTGCTACATGCTGTTTATTCAGTATTTTATTTCGCGAATTCATCGCTAACATTGCTGAACTTTGATTGACCACGAGTCATTTTTACACTGTGCAGTATCAGACCAGTATAGTAGTATGGGCTCGGGCTTAATATGGTGGTAGTATTTTTGTTCATGCTTTCCAGTCAATCTCTGTATAATCCCGCCGAATTTCACGACCTTCCTTTCGATTCAACAGGCAGGCGTGGAATAGGTTACATAAAAATATTACAAAAGCTTTTTGCCAAAAGTTGTTGAGGAGAGTTTTACTATGCGTCATTCCACTATTTCAATTGCTCCACATTGTATGAAGCGTCTTTTCGGATAACAGGCGCTTAAATTGAGCGGCACACAAGAATTACTTGGTGCCGTTTTTGTTATCAGGAATGATTTTTGCTGAGTAGTCTTTAAGTGAGATATTCAGGTATCTCGGTAAAAAATTCCATCCGTTCATAAAGAGAGAAGCAATATGGATACATTTATCCAACAAATAATAAATGGCCTGGTATTAGGGTCTATGTATGCTTTGGTCGCGCTGGGTTACACCATGGTTTATGGTGTACTGAATCTGATCAACTTCGCTCATGGCGATGTACTCATGGTCGGTGCTATGGCGGGACTAAGTATTTTGAAATTACTCGGTGTTATTGCACCGGATCTGCCCGGTATCGTCCAATTACTGATCGCGATTATCGGCGCCATTCCCGTTTGTATCATTGTGAATGTAGTGATTGAGCGTGTTGCATATCGCAGATTGCGTAATGCACCGCGTCTGGCTCCATTGATTACCGCGATTGGTATTTCTCAATTGGTTCAGGTGTTCGCTATGATTATCTGGGGACGCAGTCCAATTTCTTTCCCAAGTGTGATGCCGTCAACACCGATTCCCGTCGGTGGCGCAGTGATTTCGCAAACACAGATTTTATTGCTGGTTCTGGCGACTCTTGCGATGGTCGGCTTAGTTTTGCTGGTAGAGAAGACCAAGATGGGACGAGCTATGCGCGCCACGGCAGAGAACCCACGTGTGGCGGGTTTGATGGGCGTTGATTCTAATAAAGTCATCGTGGCAACCTTTGCCATTGGCGCCTCACTTGCGGCAATTGCGGGTGTGATGTGGGCGGCTAACTATTCGTCCGCACAGTTCGCAATGGGCTTCCTGCCAGGCCTGAAAGCATTCTCTGCTGCGGTCTTGGGTGGTATTGGCAATATTTATGGTGCGATGGTCGGTGGCATTATTCTTGGTCTGATCGAGAGCCTGGGAGCGGGTTATATCGGTGAATTGACTGGCGGCCTGCTAGGTAGCCAATACCAAGATATTTTCGCGTTTGTTGTATTGATTATCGTGTTGACTCTGCGCCCATCCGGCATCATGGGTGAACGTGTTGCTGACCGTGCATAAGGAGAGCATGAATGTCGAATTTTTTTGATATAAAAGCGAATCCAAGCAAGGCCTACACGAGCTTTGCCGTCTTGGGTATCGTCTTGGTGTTGTTCCCATTTATTGCTGCCAATTTTGGTAACTCATGGGTTCGTATTATTGATTTTGCCTTGCTCTACATTATGTTAGCGCTGGGGTTGAATATTGTGGTCGGCTTTGCCGGTTTGCTGGATCTGGGTTACATCGCGTTTTATGCTGTCGGTGCTTACATGGCAGGTTTGCTGGCATCACCGCAGTTTGCTGTGGTTCTCGAATCCTTTGTTAATAATTATCCGCCAGTCGGTAATTTTCTGATGTGGGTGTTCGGACCTGAGATCGCACAGACCGGTCTGCATTTATCTGTCTGGGTTATTGTGCCGCTGGCAGCTGCGCTGGCTGGTCTGTTTGGTGCATTGTTAGGCGCACCAACTTTAAAGCTGCGCGGCGATTATCTGGCCATTGTGACCTTGGGTTTTGGTGAAATTATTCGTATTTTTATGAATAACATGAACTCGCCGGTGAATATCACTAATGGTCCTCAGGGTATCAATATGATTGATCCTATCCGCATCTTTGGTGTATCGCTGTCAGGTGAGGCCGGCTCTAATGCGACAGTCCACTTTGGTTTCATCAGTATGCCGTCCGTGAATGCCTATTACTTCCTGTTTCTGGCTCTGTGCATCGGTATTATTTTTGTTTCTTTGCGCTTGCAAGACTCCCGTTTAGGTCGTGCCTGGGTTGCGATTCGTGAAGATGAGATTGCTGCTAAGGCGATGGGAATAAATACACGTAATATTAAGTTGCTGGCGTTCTCTATGGGCGCATCTTTTGGTGGCGTTTCTGGTGCAATGTTCGCATCATTCCAAGGCTTTGTCTCACCCGAATCCTTCTCTCTGACGGAGTCAATCGTAGTGTTGGCAATGGTTGTTTTGGGCGGAATTGGTCATATACCTGGAGTGATTCTTGGATCGATACTGCTTGCCGCATTGCCTGAGATTCTGCGTCATAGCGTCGAACCTATTCAGAATCTGTTATTTGGCAAAATTTTGATTGAGGCTGAAGTCTTGCGCCAATTGCTATACGGCTTGGCTATGGTATTGATTATGTTGAACAGACCAGCCGGTTTGTGGCCAGCACCCAAGCATGAAGACAGAATAACCAGTAGCAACGATACGCCAGCTGCGGCTTAAGGAATACCGACATGACTGAAAAAACTATATTAAAAATCGAGGGAGCAAATAAGCGCTTCGGCGGTTTGCAAGCTTTGTCGAATGTTGGGATCAATATAAAACAAGGTCAGATCTACGGCCTGATTGGTCCTAACGGTGCCGGTAAAACGACATTCTTTAACGTTATTACAGGCTTATACCAGCCAGACACAGGGACATTTGAACTGGATGGCAAGCCTTACTCACCATCAGCTCCTCACGAAGTCGCAAAAGCGGGTATTGCACGTACATTTCAAAATATCCGCTTGTTCGGTGAAATGACTGCATTGGAAAATGTCATGGTTGGCCGGCACATCCGTACTCATCAGGGTGTTTTGGGCGCGGTCTTTCGCGGCAAGACTGCGCGTAAAGAGGAAGCTGATATCAAAGCTCGCGCGCAGGAGTTGCTCGATTTTGTCGGCATTGGACAGTTTGCAGATCGTACTTCCAAATATTTGTCCTACGGCGATCAGCGTCGTCTCGAAATCGCACGTGCATTAGCAACAGATCCAAAATTGTTAGCGCTCGATGAACCGGCTGCAGGTATGAATGCGACCGAGAAACTGGCTCTGCGCGAGTTGCTGGTTAAGATCAAAGCGGAAGGCAAGACAATTTTGCTGATCGAACATGACGTCAAATTGATGATGGGCTTATGTGACAGAATCACGGTATTAGATTACGGCAAGCCAATTGCTGAAGGCGTACCTGCGGACATTCAGAAAAATCCAGCAGTGATTGAAGCGTATTTGGGAGGTTCTCACTAATGGTTGATAACGTATTAAAGATTAGTAACCTCAAGGTTGCTTACGGTGGCATTAAAGCGGTTAAGGGCATTGATTTAGAAGTCAATAGAGGTGAGCTGATTACCTTGATCGGTGCCAACGGCGCAGGTAAAACCACGACGCTCAAAGCTATTACAGGTACTTTGCCAAGCTGCAAGGTAGAAGGAGAAATCCTCTATGACGGCAAATCTATCCGTGGCATTAACTCATTTGAGCTGGTGAATAATCATCTGGCGATGGTGCCGGAAGGACGGGGTGTTTTTACCCGTATGACTATTCTGGAAAATCTCATGATGGGTGCATTCACTCGCAACGATAAAGCAGGCATCAATCAGGATATCGAAAAATGGTTCGCCGTTTTCCCACGTTTGAAAGAGCGTGCCGCGCAGTTGGCTGGTACTTTGTCAGGTGGTGAGCAGCAGATGCTGGCAATGGCCCGTGCGTTGATGAGTCACCCAAAATTACTGCTGCTGGATGAGCCATCCATGGGCTTGTCGCCGATCATGGTAGAAAAAATCTTTGAAGTTGTGCGGAATGTTTCCGCACAAGGCGTGACCATTTTATTGGTCGAGCAAAATGCGAAACTCGCGCTGCAAGCCGCGCATCGTGGTTACGTGATGGATTCTGGCGCGATCACAATGACTGGTAAGGGTAAAGATATGTTGAATGATCCTAAAGTGCAGGCAGCCTACTTGGGCGAATAAGCTAAATGGAATACAAAAAAGCCTCGATTTATATCGAGGCTTTTTTATTTCAAACAACGCCGGAAGACCATGTTTGAAGAAATGATACTCAGGACGCCGAAATTATTTCTTAGAGCGAGTTGTTGCTTTTTCTGTCGCTGTAGAGATCTGGGTTACTGCATTATTCAGATTGGCTTCCAATGCCTCTACCGCTTGTTTGCTCGATTTAGTGAATTGATCGTAGCTTGCATTGGCATTATTGAATGCCGTCTTCACAAATGCGACGACGTTTTCTGTACCGGCTGGTGCATTTTTGGAGACTTCGTCAAACAATGCCAGAACTTTACGGTTTGTTTCAGCGATTTGAGTTTCTGCAGCACGTGTAAATTCGGCTTGCGTGCTGGAAGCAATGTTCGACAGATGACGACCGTAAGCCAATGCTTTTTCAGCATTCGGTTGCGCTTGTGCTGCAGACAGACTGAAAAATTCTTGTGGATCTTTTGCCGCTAATAATTGCTTTGTGGCTGCTGTGGATTCTTCCAGCGATGTTTTTGCAACGGTCAAATTTAATTCGACAAATTTCTCTACGCCTTCAAATGCTTTGCCAGTCAACGCAGTGATCAGCGCTAATTGCGCATCGAAGTTTGCTTTAGTAGCAGCAGAAAACTGTTCAGGTACGGAAAACATAGATTTCTCCTAAAAGGAATGAGTCGGTTTGATCAAGTAGCGGGTTTGTTACAGTGAATTATATTGCATTGATGCCGCGTTTTGTGCGCTGCAATATGGTGCATATTATTGATTAATAGAGGAAAGTCAAGAAAAATTGTGCAATGCAATAAAAATGTCTTTTTTAAAACAACCTAGATTCCCAATAAAATCTATCACCAGCTTTCTTGGGATGAATTATTGTTAATCATTCATGATTATCTGTAGGAATTGTGACTGGTTCATGAAACGGCGCGGTTAAAATTGAATCTCTGCGCAAATCATAAAAAGCAATTGTTACGTCTTAAATTGCTTGGTAAAAACGTTGCGAATGCAAAGTGATGAAAATTTTTAAATGGAACTGATGCGCTGCTCTGTAATAAGCTTGGAACTTCAGGCTGCGGCAATAAAGATGTTTGACCGATGTTGACCCGAAGTGATCAATACGCAGAACAGGTAAAGTCGTAGCGTCAACAGCTAACTTTAAAAGCAGTGACCTATTTTTTGAGGAAAAAATGGCGATAGAAGCAAAAAACCGAGGGCAATTTCAACATTTTCATACGATACAGACACGTTGGATGGATAACGATGCATATGGACATGTGAATAACGTCATCTACTACAGTTGGTTTGATACCGTGGTCAATCAGTTTCTGATCGTCAATCAGGCGCTAGACATAGAGAAGAGCCAGGAAATCGGTCTCGTGATCGAGACACAATGTAATTACCTGGCCTCAGTTGCTTTTCCCGATGTGATATCCGCAGGCGTGACAGTGAGCAAACTTGGTAACTCCAGTGTTCGTTATGAGATCGGTATTTTTAAAAATGATGAAGAGATGGCTGCGGCTCAAGGCCATTTTGTGCATGTCTATGTGGACAGGGAGAGTCGTCGGCCTGTGTCCATTCCGGAAAAAATTCGCAGTTTATTATCAACCTTAGAGGTACCTGTCTGATGATCCAGTCACCAACCCAGCAATGTGTCGATGAAGTGATAACTTCTCGCCGTTCGATCCGTGCTTTTTTACCGACTGCGGTAGAGCGTGAAGACATTCAGGCGATATTGGAAGTTGCTGCACGTGCACCCTCCGGCAGTAATACACAGCCATGGAAGGTCTATGTCTTAACAGGTAACACGTTGACGCAGTTAAGTTCCGCAATTCTGGCCGCGCATAACGATAGTGAGCAGGCGCAAGCCCATAAAGAGGAATATAACTACTACCCTGTCAAATGGATTGCCCCTTACCTTGAGCGCCGGCGCAAAGTAGGCTGGGATCTGTACGCATTGTTAGGGTTAGGGCGAGAGAATAAAGCCGGTATGCATACACAGCACGGACGTAACTATGCTTTTTTTGATGCGCCGGTTGGTCTGATATTGACGATTGATCGCGTGATGGAGCAGGGCTCGTGGCTGGATTACGGCATGTTTTTGCAAAATATCATGCTAGCAGCGCGCGCCAGAGGTCTGGACACTTGTCCACAAGCTGCATTTACCCAATATCATAAAATTATCCATGATGTTTTGGCATTGCCAGAAAACGAAATGCTGGTCTGCGGCATGTCGCTGGGATATGCCGATATGAGCAAAATTGAAAACAGCCTGGTTACTGAGCGTGATGAGATTACAAAGTTTACGCAATTCCTCGATTAAAATGCATCGGGAGACATCAAAAGGAGTTGGAAGTTTACGAAGATTTTTCCAAATTACTTAGCGTTAAGTGATCTCCGGGGAAAGTGTTTTATTGATAAGCATAATGCTGCTCAGTTGGGTGAGAAAAATAAGTAAAACTGACATAGTTCGTCGCAGAACTCTGGCGCCTTGCTTCGCTTAAACTAAATTCTGTGTTTGTTTTCAAATAATGACACTAGATTTTTGTTCAAGTAGATAGCATAAGCCTTTAATTCTCTTGCGAATTTTCACAATTTTGCTACACTGCACTAAATTTTTTCATTTGCATGAGGAGCGATTGATGGTGAAATTTACCCGTCAAGCACTAATAGTTATTGCCGCGATGCTGCCAGCATCCCTCGTGTTTGCTGAAGCCACGCATCACAAAAAGCATATCGTTCAGAAGAAAGTTGTTACCAAGCTTGCTGCCGGTAAGTTGGTGAAGCGCACGATTATCGTCAACGGCAAACGTAAAATC
Organism: Undibacterium sp. Xuan67W; assembly: GCF_049340165.1. Taxonomy (NCBI): domain Bacteria; kingdom Pseudomonadati; phylum Pseudomonadota; class Betaproteobacteria; order Burkholderiales; family Oxalobacteraceae; genus Undibacterium; species Undibacterium sp. Xuan67W. The sequence continues at coordinate 157,904 of NZ_JBMPPN010000006.1, read as the reverse complement.
ATCACGGAACGTGTCGCTGTTGCACATATCGTCCCTGAAAAACCAACTGCGGGTGATATTGCCGGCCTTAAGCATTCAGAAGATCCTCTGACATTGCAATCGAATGTCGCTTTCGTCGTTGATCAGGCGAGTTCCAAAGTGTTGTTCGATAAAAATTCCAATGTATCTTTGCCGATTGCTTCCATTACCAAGCTGATGACCAGCCTTGTTGTGGTTGAGGCGAATCAGGATATGAACGAAGAAATCGAGATCACGAATGACGATCTGGATAAAGAAAAAGGTACCGGTTCACGCCTCAAAGTCGGCGCAAAATTATCGCGTGCCGATTTGCTGCACATTGCCTTGATGAGCTCTGAAAACCGTGCGGCATCCGCTTTGGGTCGCAATTATATCGGTGGCTTGCCAGCGTTTGTCGCCGCGATGAATGCCAAGGCAAAACAACTCGGTATGGCAGAAACGCATTATGTCGACTCATCAGGTCTGTCTAGTCAAAATGTGGCCAGTGCGCAGGATTTGGTAAAGCTCATCAATGCGGCGTATCAGCATCCGCTAATCCGTCAATACTCTACTGATTCCAGCTATGTTGTTGCGCCAGGCGGTGGTCGTTCATTGCAGTATTCAACCACGAATAAACTGGTAGCAAATCCAACTTGGGATATCGGTTTGCAAAAGACAGGGTATATCTCTGAAGCAGGTCGTTGTCTGGTCATGCAGGCGATGATACAAGGCCGTGCAATTGTCATGGTCTTCCTGGATTCTAAGGGTAAATATTCTCGTTTGGCTGACGCAGGACGCATTCGTAAATGGCTGGAGACGGTCAAGCCACAGGCGTAACGCAGATATGGCAAAGATGTGGCGCCGAGTTTGTAAATAAGTGTCTGAACATAAGCATACAAAGCCTGTTGATATGAAGATCAACAGGCTTTTTTTATTCCAGCAAACTGTGCCAGAGAGTTTTCGTACTCTGAATTTCAGTCGCGACCTGTTCCCGTTCGACGCGTGCTTTTTCTACCCCTTGCAAGCGTTGATTGTGTTGGAGCTTGCGGAATAACCGATAAGCGTCGGCGTTCCCGGCAGCCAGGCTGGCATCAATTAAGCCGAGCTCTCCGCATAATTTCAACAGTGCGATATTGCCAATATTTGCGGTCAGTTGCGGATAAGTGTGAGCGTGCTGCAGCACCAAAAATTGGACGATGAATTCAATATCGATCATTCCGCCCACATCCTGTTTTAGATCAAACAGGTCCGTCCGGTTCGGATGAGCATCATGCATTTTCTTACGCATGCTGACGACTTCCTGCTTCAGCTTGCCGGTATCGCGAGCTTGTCTCAATACTTTATCTCTGATCTGATCAAACATCGGCGCGATGCGGAAGTCGCCTGCGCAAAAGCGTGCGCGGGTCAGCGCCTGATGCTCCCATAACCAGGCAGACTGCTCCTGATAACGGGCGAAGGCATTGACTGACGAGACTAGCAAGCCACTCGCGCCATCAGGACGCAGGGCAATGTCGATGTCAAACAAAATACCTGCTGGTGTATGTGACGTCATCCAGGTAATGAAGCGCTGTGCCAGCTTTGCGTAGTTTGCCGGAGCCTCCTGATCATCGTCGTCGTATAAAAAAATCACATCAAGGTCGGACGCGTAACCCAGTTCTTTGCCACCTAATTTACCGTAAGCGATTACCGCAAATTGCGGTTGCTCACGATGGCGGCTGGCGATGGTTTGCCATGCTGCCTGTAGTGTCGCGGCGACCACCAGATCGGCCAGTTGCGATAGTTCATCCGCCAGATGTTCGACGCTGACTTGTCCTTCCAGATCTTGTGCGAGCAAGCGGAATTGCAAAGCGTGATGCATCTCCCGCAGGGTTTCTAACTGACGTTCCGTGTCGTCGGTGTGCTGGTCGAGTTGTTGTTGAAGTTCTGTACTAAAGCTGGACCAGTCAGGGTCTTGCCGCAGCGCTGTTTCGTCAAGTAATTCATCGAGCAGGATAGGATGGCGCGTTAAAAATTTAGCTGCCCAGTCACTGGCACCCATCATTCTGACAACCCGTTCCAGGGTGTGAGGATATTCCGTGAGCAAGGCGAGGTAGGCTGTTCTGCGGGCGATTGCTTCGATAAAGTCGAGCAAACGATTTAACGTTGCCAGGTGGCCGTGTGCCTGTTTCGCAATTTGCGGTAAGGCGCTGTTGACAATGGCAACCAGCTTATTACGACTGATTTCGCTAAGCGATTGCAGACGAGGAGATTGCCATGTGCTCATCAGACGTTGAACGGCGTCGGTCACATCCTGAAAATGCAAGACACTTAAATGGGCCTCCAGCATTTCATCACTATCCGCTGCGGCCAGCGTCGCTGCCAGGGCGTGGTCATCGGTATGTTTTTGCGATGTTTTTTTCTCTTTAAAAATGGCGTCGAATTGCTCTGCGACGAATTGCCGGTGTGGTGTGAGCTGGCTGAGCAATTCTTCTGTCGTTGCACAGCCCATCATGTGTGCAATTGTGGTCTGGTCTTCTTCTTTCACCGGAAAGGTATGGGTCTGCGCATCATCCAGATATTGCAGGCGATGTTCAAGATTGCGTAAAAAATGATAGGAGCTTAATAATTGCTCAACGACCCCGGGTTCCAGAATGTTTTTTTCTGCCAGGGTGAGCAGGGTAGTTCTGGTTGATCGATCGCGTAAATTCGCTTCACGTCCTCCTCGTATTAACTGAAAAACCTGACTCAGAAACTCAACTTCACGGATGCCACCGCGGCCGAGTTTGACGTTATTGCTGCGCTCGGGATGCTTAGTTTCCTGACGGATGACTTCGGCGCGAATCTGCCCGTGCATCGAACGGAGCGAGTCGATCACACCATAGTCCAGATAGCGGCGATAGACAAAGGGCCGGATGATTTTGTCGAGCGCCACGATATCGTCGGGTTTGCCAGTGATTGCCCGCGCCTTTACCCAGGCATAGCGCTCCCACTCACGGCCTTGTATTAAAAAATATTCTTCAACCATCGCAAAGCTCGCCACTAAGGGGCCTGAGTTACCGTTAGGGCGCAAGGCCATATCAACCCGAAAACTAAAGCCATCTTCGGTCACCTCTGAGATTGCAGCGATCAGTTTTTTTCCCAGTCGGCTGAAGAACTCGTGATTGGAAAGACTGCGTTGCTCGGCGTGATGTGCGTGGGTGTCGCCATCCTCGGCGTAGCAAAAGATCAAATCGATATCGGAAGACACGTTTAGCTCCATTCCCCCCAGCTTACCCATGCCCAGCACGATCAATTCTTGCGGTGCGCCAGAGTCCTCGCCTGTCGGCGTGCCATACAGGGCAATCGCTTCCTGCATTAACGCAGACAGATGCTGCTGCACCGCAAAATCGGCAAACTGACTGATCGTCGTGACAACTTCATCCATGTCAGCCGCGCCTGTCAGGTCTCGGGCAATTAAGCTTGATACGACCAGGTTGCGCAGGCGGCGCATTACTTTGTTAAGAGGAATGCCAGCCTGTATTTCTTTTTGTAAAATCTGAGCAAAAATCTGCGGGCTCAAGGATAATCTGCTGTGTTCTTCCAGTAAGCTGATACGTGCGGGATCCGCCTGTAACCAACGTTTGACGAAGCGAGAGAGTTGCGCAGTGCTGATGAGGTCGGATGGGGTTGCCAGTGCTGGTGTCATGGAGGACTTCGTGAATGATTGTGGCATCGATTTTAAAGGCAAACAGATAAGGCTGGAGCTGTCGTGGCGGATAAGTTTACGCGCTGTCATCAACGCGAATGTGACGTACTGGCTAGATTGACCGGTATGTTAGATGTCGTCAAAGCGTGTCGATTTCTTATGGAATTTTGACATACTCCAGGGTAGTAATTATATTTGTCTTCGTAAAGCTTGCGGATTGGGCTTGTTTTTATAAAATATCGGGGGAGTATATTGTTTTTCGCGTTTTTTCAGGAAATGTTGTCAAGCTGTTTTGCTGCCGCAAGAGAGTGCTAAACCATTGTGTCAGTGATGAATAAAACGCCAGTGCCACCATCAGATGAAGCAGCTTCAGCTCCTGTGCCCGAGGTTGGGTCTGACCACGCGCCAGTCAACGCCTTGCGACAAGGTCGCGGTGTGATGGATAACTGTCGTTCTGCGACGGCATTTTGTGGCCGCGGTGTTCGCATCCTGGTGAAACTCCTGGTGCTCTGTTATTTCCTCTTCTGCGTTTTGTTCCTGGTGTTGCGCTATGGCGTCCTACCGAATGTTGAGCGTTATAAAACTGATGTAGAGCAACTCGCCAGCCGGTCCATTGGGCGTCAGGTCGAAATCGCCAGTCTGCAGGCGAGGTGGCAGAGCCTTAATCCCGTTCTGGCATTGAAAGACGTAGTTGTACGTGATCAGAAAGGGCAGGCTGCTCTGGTATTGCCCGAGGTTTCTGCCACTATTTCCTGGTGGTCAGTCCTGTTATTTGAACTACGACTGGATAAACTTGATATCGCGCATCCCTCATTAACGATACAAAAACAAGCGGATGGCAAATTACTGGTCGGCGGATTTTTTATAGACCCGGCGCAGGCTGGGGATGGTAAAGGTCTGGACTGGATGCTGGCGCAACGCGACATCGTGATCCGCGACGGCAACCTGCGCTGGATTGACCAATACCGCAACGCCCCTGAGCTCCATCTCGCTTCAGTCAATTTCGTACTGAATAATCAATGGCGTCATCATAGATTCGCGTTGAAAGCAACGCCGCCGGCATCGCTGGCGGCTCCGGTCGATATTCGCGGCGACTTTCAGCATGCAGTATTTAATCGCCGTACTACGGAGCTCAGCAGCTGGAGCGGCGATCTCTATGCCGATCTGGCGCAGTCGGATATCAGCATGCTTAAAGCGTACGTGGATTTGCCTGCCGATGTAAAAAAAGCGCATGGTGCAATACGAGCCTGGTTGCATCTGGATAAGGGCCGGGTGGCCGAGCTGACCGCCGATGTCAGGTTGACCGATGTGCTCGGGACTTTTCGCAAGGATTTGCCGGTTCTCGATATGGCGCAGGTCAGTGGTAGGCTGATTGCCAGTGAGCGCGCCGCGTTTGGCCGTCAGTATTTGCGAGGTCTTTTTGGGCAGGCCGGACATCAAATTTCTCTGATCAATTTCTCCATGCAGGCGCGTGACGGTCAGGTCTTACCTGCAACGACCATCAGCGAAAGCTATATTCCCGCACAAAAGGGGCAGCCGGAAAAAGTCGAACTATTTGCCAGACAACTGGACCTGCATACCTTGGCGAATTTTGCAGAACATTTGCCTTTGCCGCCGGATCAGCGTCGCATGTTGGTCGATTTTGCGCCCAAAGGTCAGCTCAAGGATTTCAGCGCAAAATGGCAGGGTACTTATCCAGAGACGGTCTCCTACAGCCTGAAAGGACAATTCCTTAATCTTTCGCTAAAGGCTCAACCCGCACAATTGGCGCTCGCCAAGACCAGCACGACACCTGCCAGTGCGGCAGTGCCTGCTATACCTGGGTTTGAGAATTTGTCCGGTACCGTAGATGCCAGTGATAAGGGTGGCAGTTTTATGCTCGACTCGCAGGATTTATTGCTGCAATTGTCCAGTTATTTTGTCGATCCTGTCATGCCGTTCAAGCGATTGCAGATGCTGGCAAGCTGGCAATTTGAAGCCGATGATAAGCTTGCTTTGCAGATCAGCAAAATGGAGTTTGAACAAGACAACATGATCGCTTCCATTTCAGGAAAGCACACCATGTCGATGCGGACAAATAAGGTGGCAGGGCAAGAGGTGCATCCTGGCGAAGTTGATCTGGTCGGTAAATTCACCGGGTTTGACCTCAAACAGATTGATCGTTTTATCCCGGCGAATGCACCCGAGGATTTGCGCCATTGGTTGGTTGGCGCTTTGCTCGACGGTCGTGCAGATGATGTCAGTTTGCGTATCAAGGGCGACCTCGCCCATTTTCCTTTTGCCGGGCATGACGGCAAACCTAATCCCAAAGGCGAGTTCTGGGTCAAAGGTACGATTGTTGATGGCAAGCTGGATTTTGCTCCGGGTCATTTCGCCGACGACGGCAAAGCACCGCTATGGCCGGTTATTGATAGTATCAACGGTAGTTTTGTATTTGACCGAGCGCGTATGGAAATTCGCGGCGAGACGGCAAAGACCCTCGGTGCAGATCTAAGCAAAGTCAAAGCGATTATTCCCGATCTGATGACTCACAACAGCGTTTTGTCGATTGACGGTACCGCTAGCAGTAATTTACAAACGATGTTGCAGTATGTGGGGGCGAGTCCGGTGGATGGCTGGCTTGGACACTTTTTGAAAGACAGCAAAGCCAGTGCGAACGCACAACTGGGTCTGAAGTTGCAATTACCTTTGCAGCATATTATCGATTCCAAAGTTCAGGGGACATTGCAATTTGCTGGCAATGATGTGCTGTTGCAGGGCGGTATCCCTCCTGTCAGTACCGTCAATGGCAAACTTGAGTTCACGGAAAAAGGCGTGAATCTCAATACGTTGAAGGGCAGTTTGCTCGGCGGCGCTGTACAGGCAACGGGTGGTTCGCAAAAAGATGGCAGTATCCGGATCCATCTTGACGGGGTTGCGACCGCAGATGGCTTGCGTAAAAATTTCCCTGTGTTAGCGAACGAACGCTTAAGCGATAAGCTGACAGGTGCTGCCCGCTATGGCGCAAATATCAACGTGAAAAAACGCCAATTAGAATTGCAGATTGATTCCAGCCTGCAAGGTCTGGCTTTGGGTTTTCCTGCACCTTTGCGCAAGGTCGCTAATGATAATCTGCCTCTGCATTTTGAACTCATTCCGCAAGTATCTGCGGACACAACTCAATTGCGCGACGAGATTAAAATGACATTAGGTCATGCGGTCAATGCGCGCTATCAAAGGCAGAAATCGACGGAGGCAAATGCTAACTGGCAGGTAGTACGCGGCGGGATAGGCGTGAATGCACCGGCACCGGAGCCAGATAGCGGCTTGAATGCGAATATTGATTTCAAAGCAGTTAATGTGGACGAATGGCGACGGCTGGTCGCGACCGGGACTAATCTTGTTGCGAGTGCGGGCAATAATAGTATCAATAGTGTTAACGGTACCCCGTCAAACACGCTTGCAAATAACGTTGCCAATGTTGCCGCTAATGTCTCTGCTATTAATATTAATCCCAGCGACCTGGATATTGCCGCTTACATCGAGCCAAATGTGATCGCAGCACGCACAGCAGAGCTGACCGTGATGGGGAAGAAGTTAGACAATGTCGTGGTCGGTGCTTCTCGTCAAAAAGGTCTATGGCAAGCGAATATCGATTCAAACCAGGTATCCGGTTATCTGACCTGGAGTGATTCTGGCGCTGGCGGACAGAGTTTGGGTAATGTCTCTGCCCGTCTGAGCAAGCTGATCATTCCGCAGTCAGCTGCTTCTGATGTGTCCGATTTACTCGAGGGTAAAAACAGCGATACGCAGATCCCTAGTCTGGATATTGCTGCAGACAACTTTGAATTATTTAATAAAAAATTTGGTCGCCTAGAGTTGACGGCAAGCAATGCGATGACCACGGCAGGGCGCGAATGGCGCATCCATAAAGTATCCTTGAAAAATGAGGATGCTGACCTCAAAGGTACGGGCAAGTGGAGTAATCGCAACGGTGAGAGCATGACTAGCCTGAGCTATGTGCTGGACATTAATAGTGCCGGTAAATTGCTCGACAGAGTCGGGTTTGCGAATGTCATGCGCGGCGGGCGTGGCAAGTTACAGGGCGAGGTTACTTGGAACGGTTTACCGTTTGCCATGGATGTGCCAAGCATGTCGGGACAAATTCAGTTAGAGCTGGCGGCAGGTCAGTTTTTAAAAGTCGATCCGGGTGCGGCAAAGTTGCTGGGCGTGCTGAGCATGCAGTCGCTGCCGAGACGATTGACGCTCGATTTTCGCGATGTGTTTTCAGACGGCTTTGCCTTTGACTCCATCACCGGAACTGCCCAGATTCAGAAGGGTATAGCGAAGACCGAGAATTTGAAGATGCGCAGTGTCAATGCTGCGGTATTAATGGATGGTACGGCGGATATCGTGAACGAGTCTCAACATTTGCATGTGGCAGTTATTCCTGAAATTAATGCCGGTACTGCGTCTGTCGTGTATGGATTAGCGGTGAATCCTGTTATTGGCTTGGGTACCTTTTTAGCGCAATTGTTTTTGCGTGAACCTCTGGCGCGCGCCTTCACCTACGAGTATATGATTACAGGCGGATGGAAAGAGCCAACTGTCACTAAGATCGATCATAAAGAGGCAGAAATTCCACTGCCCAAAAAAGAAGCAAGCGCTAATAAGTAGCCAGTGCGGATGCGTGGTCTCAAATTATGTTGAAGGGTAAAGCAATGAATGTCGCTGCGATACAAATGGTATCCACTCCTGTGCTGCAAGAGAATATGGTAAAGGCAGAGCGCTTATTACAGCGGGCGGCAAGTACTGGTGCGCAACTCCTGCTCCTGCCTGAATACTGGCCGGTAATGGGGTTGCACGAAAGAGATAAGTTTCTGGTTGCGGAACAGCATGGTACGGGCGAGATACAGGCGTTCCTTGCAGAACAGGCCCGCCAGCTTGGTGTCTGGATTATCGGCGGCACTATACCGTTGCTATCTACAGAGCCAGACAAAGTATTGAATACCACCTTGGTGTTTAATCCGCAAGGCGAGTCAGTTGCGCGTTATGACAAGATTCACTTATTTGGTTTTACCAAAGGTGATGAATCATACGAGGAGTCCCGCACGATTACGCCTGGTCAGCAGGTGGTGACATTTGATGCTGGCTTGGCAAAAGTGGGATTGTCGATCTGTTACGATTTACGTTTTCCTGAACTATATCGGGCGATGGGCGAGTGTAGTTTGCTCGTTGTTCCCGCTGCTTTCACTCACACTACAGGACAGGCTCACTGGGAAATTCTCTTGCGGGCCAGAGCCATCGAAAATCAGTGTTACGTTCTGGCCTCGGCGCAAGGTGGCATCCACGTGAATGGTCGCCGTACCTGGGGACAGACTATGCTGATTGATCCTTGGGGCAAGATCATCGACGAATTGGCAGAGGGCGAGGGCGTGGTTGGCGGTGAACTTGATCTGGCAAACATCGATGTGGTAAGGATGAGCTTGCCTGCATTAAAGCACCGCAAATTAGCCTAGATTCTGCCGCTAACTCAAGTAAATTTAATTCAATTCGGATATGCCGTTCAGACGGATCGTGCCACTGAGTTTATTGTCAATAGATAATGAATAATTTCGGTCTCCCTTTTGCCAAAATGTTTTAAAAAAACGATGATGCGTGCAGATGACCGACTTGCTCTACAATTCGTACATCAATCACTTATAGCATTGTTAGAAAAATATGATTCCAATTGACTCAAATCTGCGCCATTTAGCTATCGCTCGTGACATTTTGTTAACGCCGTTCGGGCTAGATGAGGCTAAGTTGGGCAAGGTGCTTGGCTCTATGTTTACGCATAAGGTGGATTACGCGGATCTTTATTTTCAGTTCACGAAAAGCGAGGGCTGGAGCCTGGAAGAGGGCATCGTCAAGACGGGGAGTTTTTCCATTGATCAGGGTGTTGGTGTTCGTGCGATTTCCGGCGATAAGACCGCATTTTCCTATTCGGACGAAATTTCAGAAAAAGCCTTGCAAGATGCGGTTCAGGCGACCCGTACTATCGCCAGACAAGGTGCGGGGAAAATCAAAGTTGCCTCCAGCATGCAAAATGTTGGCAGTCGCTCACTGTATCTGCAACAAGATCCTCTCGCCTCGTTGGATGCGACGCAAAAAGTCAGTTTATTGGAGCGTCTGGAAAAAATCGCCAGAGCCAAAGACCCGCGTGTGGTGCAGGTTATGGCGAATCTGGTTGGCGAATATGACGTCGTATTAGTCGCGCGCAGTGATGGTGTTATTGCTGCGGATATCCGCCCTTTAGTACGGGTATCTCTGACGGTGATTGTGGAGCAAAACGGTCGTCGTGAGATGGCGTCAAGTGGCGGTGGCGGACGCTACGATTATGTTTATTTTTCTGATGCTTTGTTAGAGAAATATGCCGATGAAGCGGTTAAGTCAGCCTTGGTGAATCTGGATGCACGGCCGGCGCCAGCGGGGCCGATGACGGTAGTGTTAGGGCCTGGATGGCCGGGTGTGTTACTGCATGAAGCGATAGGCCATGGTCTGGAGGGTGATTTTAATCGCAAAGGTTCCAGCACTTTTTCTGGACGCATCGGTGACAGGGTTGCGGCTAAAGGCGTGACGGTGGTCGATGACGGTACCATGAAGGACCGCCGTGGCTCATTGAATATGGACGATGAAGGTAATCCGACGCAGTGTACGACTTTGATCGAAGACGGTATTTTGAAGGGCTATATGCAAGATACGATGAATGCGCGCCTGATGAAGATGCCGGTCACCGGTAACGCTCGTCGTGAATCCTTCGCCCATTTACCGATGCCAAGGATGACAAATACATATATGTTGGCCGGAGATAAAGATCCGGCAGAAATTCTTGCCTCCGTTAAAAATGGACTATATGCCGTGAATTTCGGCGGTGGTCAGGTTGATATCACGAATGGCAAATTTGTATTCTCCGCCAGCGAAGCCTATATGGTAGAAAATGGCAAAGTGACCTATCCGGTAAAAGGCGCAACCCTGATCGGTAACGGTCCTGAAGTTTTAAACCGTGTCTCAATGATCGGTAATGATTTACAGCTAGATTCCGGTGTCGGCGTATGCGGTAAGGAAGGACAGAGCTTGCCTGTTGGCGTTGGACAGCCGACATTGCGCATCGATGGATTGACCGTTGGCGGTACTGCCTGATCATTACATTGGTAGGCTTGGCGATGATTGAATTTTCTCTTCCGGGGCAGAGACTATGCCGGTAATTGCGGTCGTCTCAGCCAAAGGCGGTGTTGGCAAAACAACGGTGACTGCAAACCTCAGTCTTGGCTTCGTGCAGCGTGGTTTTTCTGTGCTGGTGCTTGATCTTGATCCGCAAAACGCGATTCAGTGGCATATGGGCGGATTGCCGCATGATGTTGTCAGTGGGCTCAGTGTTATTGCTGGCGACAGAGCTCCCAAGCTGTGGGAAGTTGCTTTCTCCAGCGCGTCTGGCGTAGATTTCGTCCCTTACGGTAGTGCAGGCGAGCAGCAACGTATCGATTTTGAGCAAGTGCTGGAGCAGCAAGAGGAGTGGCTGCTGAAATTGTTGAAGCGGGCTAAGTTGCCGAAAAATACAATAGTCTTGCTTGATACTCCTCCCGGGCCGTCTGCTTACTTAAGTCAGGCGATACATGCAGCCGACTTTTTACTGGCCGTGGTATTGGCGGACGCGGCTTCTTACTCCACTATTCCTGAAATGGAATCTCTCATTGCAGTGCACACTAATGAGGCAGGATTGCTAGTTGACTCTGCTTATCTGGTGAATCAAGTGTCAAGTAGTCAGCTATCTCAGGACGTCGTCTCTTTGTACCGGGAGCAGTTAGGTGCCAGAGTCGTCCCCATTCTTATCCCCGAGAGTGCTCAGATTGAGGAGGCGCTTGCTTACGAGCGATCGGTTCTTGATTACGAACCTGAGAGTCTCGCTGCTACAGCCTTGCAGGAAGTAGCCGACTGGCTATTGCTGCAGTTGCAACTACAGGCTAAGTAATCAATACAAGCGAATACGCGCCAGTATAGATTTAAATACTTAATTGATAAATTAAGAGGGAAGTGGGCACTTTTCTTGCGTCCACTATGTCAAAACTGGCGTGTAGACTTTTGTGCGGCCTGTTTTTCCAAGCATAATCTCAAGATAGAAGAAAATCTGACGTCAATATAGGAATTCAGTGAAATGTGAGTGACAATAAAGTGATGTTGCATCTTGTTTATTTGGTTTGATATCGAGCAGATAACAAATGTTGAAATTGAATGATTTTAACGGTAAATAAGGTGTTGTTAGCTTATGAATAGTTAACATTTATTCAGCGCTATTCGCTAGACTTGCGTATTGATGAAATGCTAAAGTCGAAAATAATAACAATGTTAGTTCAGGCTGCTACAGACCGCCGGATTGAGACTGCAAAGGTGCATAGTGAGTAATGTGTCAGACAATATAAATTATTACGAAGAACAGCAATGTTCCACTCAATGGCGCGCGTTTCTTGGCGCATTTTCTACAGAGTTCTGTGCTCAGGGAGATGTGCAGGATTTACGCGCTTTTATGTTCAAACTTGGACTCAGGATGGCCGCTAGTTTCAAGCTGGATGGCGGCGCGACGATGCGTACTCTTGAAGCTAGCATGAACAAAATCTGGCGTGACCTGAACTGGGGCTGGGTTCAGCTTAACGAAGAAGCGGATAGTTTAATCATTGAGCACAATGCGAGTCCGATCAAGCTTGCGTTTGGTGAGCAGGCATTGGAATGGTCGCCTGCCTTGCTGGAAGGTGTTTATACCCATTGGTTTGAGTCGTTGGGGGTTGATAAAGCTTTGCGGCTTACCCAAAAAGGGACTGCCCTGGAGCAAGGGCGTGTCATCGTTTTTCAATTGAAAAAACATACAGGAGAACACGCACATTTTACTCGTCGCTAAGCAGGCGTGACCGCTAGACGGAGTGCAAAAGGTTTAAATTATGGACAACGACATCAAAAATCTCTTTAAGAAAATCGACGGCTCTGCGGACTCGTATAAAGAGATTCATCGTGATGGCATGAATGAACAGGCCAAACAGCGCTGGCCTTTACTCAGAGATGTTCACGTAAATACGGCGAAGCCAGTGGCTGCTCGTGCAGTGCCTAAAGTTGAGTCAACGTTGCCAATGGATGGTTTGCCGTCGATAGCATCTGGAAGAATGGTTTCAGATCAACAGGCACCAGCGGCATTAGCCCCGGCAGAGAGTTCTTTTCTGCGTCAAGCTGAATATGCCTCCGGAGCTTCGGGACATTCCTCACGTGCCGGCCCCATACCAAAAGAATCCTCTTTATTCGCGCGTGCGGCTAATGAGCCGCTTGCTTCCTCGCCCGAGGAACGTGGCGATCCTACACTTGCAAGCTTGTTTAGCCGTTTGTCAGGCGCACGTGTAGCGGATCAATCGCCAGAACCTGCAGTTAGCTCCTTCTTCAAAAAAATATTTAAACCATGAGGGTAATTGCGGTCATCTCTCCTAAAGGTGGCGTTGGAAAAACAACGGTAACAGCAAATCTTGCTGCAGCAATTGCTGCATTGGGAGCGAAAGTCACCATACTGGATCTTGATCCACAAAATGCGTTGCGTCTGCATTGCGGTATGCAGCATGAGGATCCGGCAGGCGTTGTGCGGCAAACGATGTCGGGTCTACCCTGGACGGATGCTTTGTATGAAAGCTCTTATGGCGTGCATTTTTTACCTTATGGTGTCGTTGATGAGCCGGACAGAGTCGCTTTTGAGCATTTCATTAAGAGCAAGCCGGGTTGGCTGGCAACGCAATTAAGTTCGCTCGACCTAGCGGACGAAGAAATTGTATTGATCGATACACCTCCGGGACCAACCGTATATTTGCAGCAGGTATTACATTGCGCGAATATTGCATTGATTGTAATTAAACCGGACGCAGCCTCGTATTCAACTATTCCTTCAATCGAGTCTCTATTGCACTATTACTGCAGCGACCGGCAAGATTTTTTTGGATCTAGTTATATCGTGAATCAAATGGATGCAAACAAACAGTTGCATCGAGATATATTACAAATGTTGAGAGCCAACATGGGAGCGCAACTGGTGCCAATTACGATTCATAAGGACGAAGCCGTTAGTGAGGCGCTGGCTTGCCAATCTCCGGTTTCTCTCTACGCGAAACATTGCTCGGCTACCCATGATTTATTGCAAATTACGACGTGGTTGCAGGATCGTTATAAGTTAATTGCCTGATGCGCTCAATACTCAACTCACGATATCTGTATGGCCGTCTGAACGAATTTGGCCGCACCCTGGTTAACTGGCCCGGCTGGGAACTAAAAACGACCCGGGCGATTGCTCTGGTAATTGCCGCTGGTTTGTATTGGACCAGTATCAGTATTCCTCTGGAATTGATTTGGCAGACCTTGTTTTCGATTGTCGTGTTCTGGACGGCTATGTATTTGCGTCGCTATACCGGTACGTTGGTATCGCTAGTGATGATCATGTTCTCCGTCAGTGCAACCAGTCGTTATATTTATTGGCGTATCAATTACACGATTGATGCTGAGAATCTGGTTGATCTGATTTTTGCGTTAGTTCTTGTTTCTGCCGAGGTGTATGCCTGGCTGGTGTTGTTGCTCGGTTACTTGCAGACGGCATGGCCATTGAAGCGCAAACCGGTTCTGATGCCGGAGGACACAAGTTTGTGGCCTGTCGTTGATTTATTTATCCCGTCTTACAACGAAGACCTCAGTGTAGTGAAGCCCACTGTGCTGGCAGCAATGGGAATCGACTGGCCAAAAGATAAACTCAATATTTATATTCTGGATGACGGACGCCGCCCTCAGTTCCAGGAATTTGCCAAGTCTGTTGGAGTTAATTGCTATATCCGTAGCGATAACAAGCATGCGAAGGCCGGTAATATTAATGCAGCACTGGCCAGAACTACCGGAGAATTCGTCGCGATTTTTGATTGCGATCACATGCCGACACGCTCCTTTTTGCAATACGCGATGGGGTGGTTTTTAGTAGACGAAAAATTGGCGATGGTGCAGACGCCCCATCATTTTTTATCTCCCGATCCGTTTGAGCGTAACCTGAACACGTTCCGCAATGTTCCCAATGAAGGCGAATTGTTTTATGGCCTGATACAGGACGGAAACGATTTATGGAACGCGACCTTCTTCTGTGGTTCGTGCGCAATTCTGCGTCGCAAATATCTGATGGAAGTTGGCGGGATTGCGGTAGAAACCGTGACGGAAGATGCGCACACCGCGTTGAAGATGCAGCGACTTGGTTACAACACGGCTTATCTCGCTTTACCTCAGGCCGCCGGTTTGGCGACCGAAAGTTTATCAGCTCACGTCGGACAGCGTATTCGCTGGGCGCGGGGAATGGCGCAGATTTTCCGTACGGATAATCCCTTGTTGGGCAAAGGACTGTCATTCGGACAAAGACTTTGCTATAGCAATGCGATGCTTCATTTTTTCTATGGATTTCCGCGCATGGTATTTTTGCTTGCGCCTATTTCGTATTTGTTTTTTGAAGTCCATATTATTAAAGCATCTGCTTTGGCGATCGCGGCGTATTCTTTGCCGCATTTATTGCATGCCAACTTGACTAACTCCAGGATACAAGGCGCGCATCGTCACTCGTTCTGGGCGGAGGTTTATGAGGCGACACTAGCCTGGTATATTTTCCGGCCAACGCTGGTCGCGCTGATCAACCCTAAACTGGGTACTTTCAACGTGACTGCTAAAGGTGGTCTGGTTGAAAAAGAACACTTTGACTGGGTAATTTCCAAACCTTATCTGGTGATGCTGGGGTTGAATATCCTCGGCTTCATTGTCGGTATCGGTCGCGCACTTTGGTGGAATACCTATGAATTAGACACAGTGATTTTAAATATGCTGTGGACGATTTATAACCTGATCATCCTTGGAGCGACTCTTGCGGTGGCTACCGAATCGAAGCAGGTACGCAAAACGCATCGTGTCAGGGCCAAGCTGAGTGCGATCTTGCGTATGCCTGGCGGCCATTCTCTGGTGTGTGAGACGGAAGATTTTTCTTTAGGGGGAATGTCTTTAAAACTACCTGAGGATGTCATGCTCGATAAAGATGCCGAGGTACAGGTGTCTTTGTATGGTACGGCCGGTGAGCATATTTTTCCGGCTACCGTGGTATTTTTAAAACAAGGTTTAGTCAGCGTGCAGTTCAAGACCTTATCGCTTGAACAGGAAATTAATCTGGTGAATTGCACGGTCGGTCGTGCTGACGTCTGGCTTAACTGGTCACAAGAACGTGATTTTGATCATCCATTAAATGGTCTGAAGGAAATTACGATGCACAGCATGGTTGGATTTTCACGATTTGGTTCAAGTATCATGCAGTACTTTGGAAATAAAACAATGCCTTTCAACAAAATAACGAGCTCCACTATGGTGAAAATGATCAAGACAAAGCTGGTGCGTAAGCGAGGCACCACCGCACTGGCGCTCCTGTTTGGTTTGTTAATGCTCGGGCATGACAATGTAGATGCAAAATCCAAGCATGCGAAAGCCTCTGCTTCAGAGGTAGTCAGTGAATCTGTGGCTTCAGTATCGGCTGTGCCTGAAAAAGAACCTGTAGTGAAGTCAGCCTTATCGCAGAGAACAATCAATATCTCTTTGAAGCAGATGGGCTCTGGTTCTAATATCGAATTGCGTGGTGTTGAAGGTGAGAGATCCTTTCCCTTTACCGTACGCAGCGATGAGCTGATTACTGCGGCAAAAGTCCGGTACGGCATCGCTTATTCGCCGGCTATGTTGCCAGAACTGTCGCATATGAAAGTATTGGTAAATAACGAGTTGGTGACAGTCGTGCCTTTGCCGAAAGAAACGGCGAGTGGTTTTGTCCGTGAAACGAATATCGATCCGCGTTTGTTTGCTGACTTTAACCAGCTTGGCTTCAAGCTGATAGGCCATTACACCAGAGAGTGCGAAGATCCCTATCATTCCAGTTTGTGGGCGAATGTCAGTAATACGTCGAATCTGGAATTGACGATTACTTCGATTCCTTTACAAAATGATTTGGCATTGTTGCCAACGCCGTTTTTTGATAAACGTGACAACAAGATGCTGGAGTTGCCGTTTGTCATGCCGGCTGCGCCATCGCTGGATATTTTACGTAATGCCGGTATTGTTGCCTCATGGTTTGGTCACCTGGCAGCGTATCGTGGTGCTAAATTTCCAGTAGCAACTCAGGCGCTACCCGAAGGAAACGCTGTCGTCTTTGCAACGTCGAATGAAGTCCCCGCTGGCTTGAAGTTGCCAGTCATTTCTGGGCCGACTTTAAGCATCATGACTAATCCTTTGAATCAAAATACTAAATTATTGCTGGTGATGGGACGTAATGCCGCTGAGTTGCGCATCGCTGCTCAGTCATTGGTATTGGGGCAGATTGCATTATCCGGTGATCGCGCTTTTATCAAAAATTTCAAAGAAGCGAATCCGCGCTCACCTTATGATGCTCCGAACTGGCTGCCAACGAATCGTCCCGTCAAGTTCGGTGAACTGGTTGCGCATCAGGATTTGCAGGTGAAAGGTCTGACGCCGGACCTGATCCGCGTGAATATGCGTGTTGCGCCGGATTTATTTACATGGCAAAGAGATGGTGTTCCCATTGATTTACGGTACCGGTTTACACCAAGGATTAACGTGGACCGGTCGACGTTAAATATCGGTATAAATGGTGAATTTATCCGTTCTTTGTCCCTGTCTGGCGGACAGGTAGAAAAAGGGAAAATTAAAGAATCCGTGATGTTGCTGTTTAAGGATGGACATCGTTACGCACAAGAAGAAATTCAAGTGCCAACCTTCCAGATCGGTGCAGAAAACCAATTACAGTTTCACTTTTTCTATGACTATGTGAAGCAGGGCCCATGTAAAGATGTGTATCTGGATAATGTCAGATCTGCGATTGATCCTGACTCGACGATTGATTTTTCAGACATGCCGCACTACACCGCAATGCCTAATCTGGCACACGTAGCGAATGCAGGTTTTCCATTTACGCGCATGGCAGATTTGTCAGAGACGGCGATCGTGATGCCGGATCGTCCGACCGCGCAAGAAACAGAAGTGTTTCTGAATCTGATGGGACGTATGGGCGAATCGACGGGCTATCCTGTGACTAATAATAATGTCGTGCGCGGTAGTGATCTGGATAAACTCAGTGATAAAGATATTGTGATTATTGGAACAAATGGCAATGTCTCCTTGCTAAAGCAATGGACGAAATACCTGCCTTTGGTGATGGATGAAGGTGGTAATAAGCTGCAATTACCCACCGGCTTTATGCGTATTCTTGCCCGCTGGTCAGGACGTGACATCGATAAGATTGAACGTCACACAGGCGAAATGCTGGCAAGTACGGGTAATGCTTTTGGCGCGATGATGCAATTTGAATCCCCGCTGAGCAGCGGTCGCAGTGTGGTGGTATTGACTGCCGGTGATGGTGATAATTTACTGGGACTGACCAGAGCCTTACTCAAACCAGACCTGAGAAGCAAATACCAAGGCGATCTGGTGTTAGTCAAAGGTGACAAAATGGAAAATGTACAGATTGGTGATACCTATTATGTCGGTAGCCTGCCATTTTGGACATGGGTGAAATGGCACTTGTCAAACCACCCAATGATTTTGATTGCGTTCCTGATGCTGGCGTCGTTGATTGTTGCCACTGTAATGTTCCGATTCTTAAGAAAAAAAGCGGCATCCCGATTGACAGTCAATGAAAAAAAGTAAGATTTAGCCGACTTTTATATTGATAGGTAGGTCCATTTTTTTTAGTAACTATTCTGAGTTGCATAAGAGACTGCGATCTACGAAAATCCGAATGCAAATGTTCTGACGCAATGCGTGTTCAGACATTTGCATTTGTGTTAAGAGAAGCTGTGACTGGCTATATATAGAAGAATATGTTCTTTAGGGGAATTGAATGGTTTTAAAGAAAAAAGCGATGGCACTAGCGCTTTTGTCGATGGTCTTCGAGAGCGAAGTTGCGCTCGCCAATTCTTCTTCTCCTTTAAATCAGAAACTGATCGAACAAGCCCAGTACTGGTCGCAGCGCGGTCGGGATGATAATGCCGCAGACGCCTGGCGCAAATTATTAAAAATCGACCCGGATCATGTCGACGCGCTGGTGGCGCTGACATTATTTGAAAGCCAGAGCGGTAATGCAGAACTGGCCAAAAGCTACCTGACGAAGCTTAAGCAGCTGAAGGCCGGGAGCTCGCAGATTCGTGTAGCGGAAGAGGCGGTACGTCGCGGCGTTGCAGGTAAAGGTCAGCTTGATGATGCACGGCGTCTCGCGCAGCAAGGTGACTCTGATGCTGCTGTAGAGAGTTATCGCTTGCTGGGGGACCCCACCAAGCTCAAAGGCGATGCTGCGTTGGAGTATTACCAGGCGCTGGCAGGTACTCTGGCAGGTTATAACGAAGCGAAACGCGGCATAGAAAAACTCAGTAAAGAAAACCCGACAAACACCAAATATGCATTGGCGCTCGCGCAGATATTGACCTACCGCGAACCGACCCGTAAAGAGGGGTTAGCAATGCTGGTAAATCTCACGACTAAGCCAGAGGTAGCGGCACAAGCCAATGCATCCTGGAGGCAAACGCTAAGCTGGATGGGGTTGAAAAATGGTAATGCTAAATATTCCCATGATTATTTAGAAAAGCATCCAGGCGACAAAACAATCCAAGACCGTCTGACAAATTTGAGTCGTGCAACAAGCACAACTGCGGCTAATTCGGAAACAGGCACACAACGTCCGGCCAATAAGCCCAAGGTCGTAGCTGAGAATCCCTTGGTAAAGAGCCAAGCGGCCGGTTTTAAAGCGCTGGAAGAGGGGGATATTCAAACCGCTGAAACGGAGTTTAAAAAAATCCTGAAAGCAAAACCTAGAGATCCGACTGCACTCGGTGGATATGGTTTGGTAAAAATGCGTCAGGAAGCATTCATCGAAGCCCGTGATTTGATTAAAAAAGCAATTGATCTGTTACCGAAAAAGAATCAAGATCAATGGAAACAGGCCTACGAAAGCTCGGCGTATTGGGCAATGATAGAAGAAGCCCGAACAGCTTTTGAGGACAGTGACAGCGCGAAAGGCATTGCCTTGTTACGCAAGGCCGTACAACTCAATAGTAAGGAACCCTCAGGAATTTTGCAGCTAGGCGATGCGCTGCTTGCTGAAAATGACCTAGCAGGGGCAGAGGAAAATTATCGCCTTGTCCTCAAGGATGATAAAGACAATAAAACCGCATTGAATAGTCTGGTCGGGGTACTGTCGCTGCAAAAACGTATTAAGGATTTAGAGGCGCTGAGCAGCATGATGTCACCGGCGCAGTTAACCGCCTTGGCTGATATGAAGGCCAACGATTTGATGGAGAAAGCCAAAGCGGCAGAGGCTGCCGGCGATGTGAATGGTGCTCAATTAGCGCTCGAAGATGCGATCCTGATTGCGCCGGATAATGTGTGGCTACGTCTTTATCTGGCGCAGTTGTATCTGAAGCGTGATATGCCGGGACAGGCGCGTTCTTTACTGGATGCATTGACCAACATAGAGAATCCACAACCAGATGCCTTCTATGTTAGTGCTTTACTCAGTGCAGCCCAACAATTGTGGTGGGAGGGATTGACGACGATGGAAAAAATCCCTGCCAAGTCGCGCAAACCAGAAATGTTCGCTTTGCAAAAACGTCTGTGGATTTACGTCCAGCTTGATCGTATCAATTTTTTGCTCAAGCAGGGAGAGTTGGGATTAGCTAAAGAGCTGCTGACTTCGGTTGAAAGTGCGGCTGCAAACGAGCCGGAGTTTGTAGGTGCAATCGCCACCTTGTATATCAACAACGGTGACCCGGCACGTGGTCTGGCGATGATCCGTCAAGCAGTTCAAAAAACAGCATCGCCTTCGGCGGGCTTATTGTTGCAGTATGCCGATGCCTTATTACGTCTTAATCAGGATGCCGAGCTGGAAGCGGTTATCCGGCAAATTGCTGCCTTGCCTAAATTGGCGGATACCGAGGCAACCTCATTTAAAAATCTGCAGCGCGTGATTGCTATGCGCCGTGCAGAACGAGCCAGAGAAGCGGGTGATCTGGCTTTGGCATATGAATATATTCAGCCTTACCTGATTGCCGATCCTGATGACAGTTTGTTGTTGCTCTCTCTGGCCCGTATGTATGCGGCGGCTGGAGAGACAGACGCTACTAAAGAGTTGTACACGCGGGTCTTGCAGACAGAGCCGGAAAATATCGAAGTAAGGCAAGGTCTGGTCTATGCCGCAATTCAGATCAAGGATTTTCCGAACGCCGAGATTCATCTCGCAGCCTTGTTGAAATTGCAGCCTGATAATCCGCGCTTTATTGCTCTGGCAGGACGGGTAGCGCGAGCTCAGGGAAACAACAGCAAAGCGCTGAGTTTGTTTAAGCAGGCGTTGGCACTGGAGCAGGCGCAACACACGATGGCAGGAATGGGGGCTAACGGTTTACGCTTAGTCGGACCGGAGCCTGTTGCCGTGCCCGCCGATTTTAAGGTGAACCCATTTGCCGAACGTAAAAACGCCGGCCCTGAGGTCAGAACTATCCCCGGTCCGTTACTGAAAGAAGTTGCTCCGGTAGCCAGAACTCCTGGCGTAACGCCTCCTTTGCCAGCCAAAGCGCCGGTAACATCATCGACCTTGCCTATTACTGCTGCTCCACCCGCTATATCAACCGTCACGCAGACTGCGTCTGCGGTCGCTGCCACGGCATCGTCCTCCGCTGCCGGACTGCCACCTTTGAGCGGCTCGACCGCAGTGATGAATGCATCCTCGACACCTGCGGCGAGTGCGAATTTACCTCAAATTACCCCCGGATTGCTACCGGCAACATCGTCAGCATCCGTGTCATCGCAGACTATACGTGGACTGCCTGATGTGCCTAAGTCTGCTCAGCTTAAGCCTGCCTTACCTGCAATACGTACGACACAAGCCGCCACTGGCAGCGATAGTGTTGGTGGTACTGCGAGGTCCGCATTAACTCGTGCGCCTGCCAGTGCAGAAGAAGCCTCATTGCTTGAAGAAATCGATGCGCTGAATTCTCTGAACCGTTCTCAGGTGTCCGTAGGATTTGCAGCGCGTGCGCGTAGTGGTGAAAAAGGGTTATCCCAGTTAAAAGACATAGAAATGCCAATTGAGCTTTATCTGAGTTCTCTTGGTATGGGGCAAATGGGCTTAAAGATTATTCCTGTATCCATTGATGCCGGAACTTTATATTTGAATGATCAGGCTATCTCCGGTCAATTTGGTAAGAATGCTGGGATCAACGAACGTGCGAAATTCGCCAAGCAATCTTTTAGTAGTGTGGCTGCAAAAGCAGGATTATCGAGTGTCTCTCAATTATCTGAACAGGCTAAAGGTGTGGCTTTAAGTCTGACCTATGAGCTCAGTGGCTTTAAACTCGACGCTGGCACGAGTCCTACAGATTTTCCTGTACGGAATGTTGTCGGTGGTCTGCGCTGGTCCACTCGCGTTGACGACTTGAACTTGAGCGTTGAATTATCACGCCGCTCCGTCACGGACAGCTACCTTTCTTACGCTGGAACCAATGACAGTTTATATGGACTGACCTGGGGTGGCGTAACCCGCACGGGTGTTCATCTTGATGCCTCATATGACACAGATGATGGCGGTGTTTATGCCAGTGCTGGTTACGCTGGTGTCAATGGTAAAAACGTGGCGAGCAACAGTATGTTTGAGCTAGGTGGCGGTGCTTACTGGCGTTTCCTGCGTAACCGGGATATGGTTGCCACCGCAGGTCTCAGCATGACTTCAATGTTTTATAAAAAGAATTTGCGCTACTTCAGTTATGGACAGGGCGGTTATTTCAGTCCTAAAAATTATGTCGCATTAGGTGTCCCTCTGGAATTGAACGGACGCAAAGGCAATCTCGCCTATCAAGTCGGTGCTTCTGTCGGTATTCAGCGTTTTACCGAAGAAAGCAGTTTGTATTATCCGAACTCCAGAGCGGATCAGGCCGAGTTAGAAGCATTGTCAGCGGCGAATCCTAGTCTGAATATAGCAACTTCCTATCCGGGACAGACCCGTAGCGGAGTGCAGTATAAATTTTTAGGTGGCGTTGAATACCAATTGGCGCCGAAGTTTTTTATCGGTAGCCGCTTCTCGATTGATAACTCCGGGGATTTCACTGATGCATCCGGTGCTGTTTATCTGAAATACACATTTGAAGCGCAGAGACGACCAATACCATTTCCTCCGTTTGCGCCGAAACCTTATTATCTCGGGAATTAAATCGTGACAACAATGTTGAAATTTTTATTGAAATGCCTGCTGGCGAGCATGCCAATGCTGGCGTGGGCAGAAGATCCGCAGGCGGAGGGGCGCGCTTATCTGGCGCAAGGCGATAATGCTGCCGCGATCAAAAAATTCGCAGAAGCTGCAAAAACCAATCCATTTGATGCCTCCGCACTGAATAATCAGGCGGTTGCCTATGCGGCACAGGGCGATCATGAAAAAGCGTTGAACTTGCTTGAGCGTGCGACCAGACTGAGTCCGAATCGTACCGATATCGCCGCGAATTTAACTGAATTGCGTAATTGGATGAGTCGCAATACTCCCCAGTTACTCACTGCAAAAAAAGAGCCGATTATGGATGTTTATCCAAATCAAAATAATTTGCCGCCGGAGCCGCCCGCACTCTGGAAAAAATAAACATCATTCTCTGGCCTAAGGCTTGCTAAATGCTACTTTTTGATGCACTATAGGTTTCGCTTATGATGTATGCCACGGAATAACAGGCCTGCACCTCAATTACTGATCGCAGATAAAGCTCCGAATTTGAATTACTAATACAGATGAAATTTACACGTTTCTTTTTCTTTTTTTACTTTAGCTATTCCCAGCCAACGGCGGTGGAAAAACGGTAAGCGCACGGAAAAAGAGCCAACCAAATTTCTAAAAAACCGCCAGTGATGGCGGTTTTTTTTTGATCAGCTTCAGCATTTGTTTAGTACTTATTCAGCATTGATTAAATTTTGTATTAACTAAATTTTGTATTAACTAAGCTTTGCATTCAACCAGACGTCATTTTTACGAATACCTATTTTTGCACATTAAACGGAGAGACTATGTTACGCACTGATGATCTACGCATTCGGGAAATGAAAGAATTAATCCCTCCTTCACACCTGATCCGAGAGTTTTCCTGTTCTGAAAAAGCTGCCGATACCGCTGCCAATGCGCGTACTGCTTTGCACCGGATTTTGCATGCGCAAGATGACAGAGTCATGGTGGTGATTGGCCCATGCTCGATCCATGACACCAAGGCCGCGATGGAATATGCGCATAAGCTTGCTAAAGAGCGTGAGCGTTTCGCTGGTGAACTGGAGATTGTAATGCGCGTGTATTTCGAAAAACCACGCACGACGGTCGGCTGGAAGGGGCTGATCAACGATCCGTATATGGATAACAGTTTCCGTATCAATGACGGCTTACGGATTGCGCGAGAACTACTGTTGAATATCAACGAACTCGGTTTGCCTGCGGGAACTGAATATCTCGATGTGATCAGTCCGCAATACATTGCTGACCTGATTAGCTGGGGCGCAATTGGTGCACGTACGACGGAATCTCAGGTTCACCGCGAGCTTGCATCCGGCCTTTCTTGTCCGGTAGGTTTTAAGAATGGCACTGACGGTAATGTGAAAATCGCAGTGGATGCAATTAAAGCGGCATCGCAGCCGCATCATTTTTTATCCGTGACCAAAGGCGGACATTCTGCCATTGTGTCCACTAACGGCAATGAAGATTGCCATATCATTTTACGGGGTGGCAAGACGCCGAATTATGATGCAGTCAGCGTTGACGCGGCATGCAAAGACATTGCGAATAATGGACTGGCATCGCGTCTGATGATTGATGCTTCGCATGCAAACAGCTCTAAAAATCCTGCCAACCAGATTCCTGTATGTGCTGATATCGCAAGCCAGATCGCTGCGGGCGATACGCGGATAGTCGGTGTGATGATTGAGTCGCATCTGGTCGCAGGTCGTCAGGATCTGGTGCCAGGCAAGGAATTGGTGTATGGACAGTCGGTGACCGATGGCTGTATCGCTTGGGATGACAGTGTGAAAGTGCTGGAAGGTCTGGCCGATGCGGTCAAGTTGCGCCGCCTGAAATTGCGAGAATAGTCCCGTCTCATTGCTAAGTTGCGAATAAGAAAAAAGCCTGACAACTGTGAAGTACGTCAGGCTTTTTTTGCAGAGCTTCATTGTGTTTTTACATATCAGGTCATGATGTCAGTCTCTGCTCTTCCAGATGCTAATATCGTTTCGTCAGTGTCAATCGTTCGCCATCGCGTAACATTTCTACACGCTTTAAAAATGACATGCCGAGCAGGGTGAAGGGAAGGCCACTTTCATTGACTGATGCGTCAACCTGCTGTAATTCAATATCCCCGATTTTGACAGTATCCAAACGTACCCGATATACGTTAATGACACCATTCGCTGTGCTCGAACGACCTAACTGACCTGCTTTGTAATTGATCCCCAGTTTGGTTGCATCTGCTGCTGGTATCGAGATTAAACTAGCTCCCGTGTCGACCAGCATATTCAGGCTGCTACCGCCGTTGATCTGAGCTTTCGTGAAAAAATGTCCTTGTGCATCGGCTTGCAGTATCACGCTATTCCCGCTGCTCGGTGCAGCGCGATGCACATACTGACCAATCATCAAAACCTGACGTTTGCCATTGGCTTCAATGGTGGCGGTTTCATTATCGACTGATAATAATTTCATGCCGTCGCCAATAGTGCTGCCGACCGAATAGGTTTTTGGCTCATTCCCGTCGATGACCAGTACGGCCTTGCCTGGAAATAATCCCACTACGCCGACATCTGCCTTTGCTGCTGCATAGACGCATCCAGTTGCGCTTAGGATAAGTGTCCAGAGCAGGAGAGAAATCTTTTTCATAGCGAAGATAGTCGAGGCATGTTGTAGTGGAGTTGCAGTCTCAGGAACGGCTCACGCAAAAAACTGATGCGTAGCAATCAATCTCTGAAGTTATTGAATTCCAGCGGCAGATCTTTAATCTCTTTACGCAGCATTGCCATTGCGGCTTGCAAGTCGTCTCGTTTGGTGCCGGTCACGCGTACGGCATCACCCTGAATGCTGGCTTGCACTTTCATTTTGCTGTCTTTGACGGCTTTAACGATTTTCTTTGCATCTTCGGTTTCGATGCCATTTTTGATCTTGATAACTTGTTTGACTTTATCGCCACCGATTTTATCGATTTTGCCAAGATCCATGAAACGTACATCGACATTGCGTTTACCCATGGTCATCGTGAGTTCTAGACGGACCTGGTCGAGGTGAAACTCCGAATCGCCGTAGATAGTGAGTTCACGGTCTTTTTGCTCGACTTTGGCGCTGCTGCCTTTCAGATCGAAGCGATTGGTTACGACCTTATTGGTCTGATCCACCGCATTCTTGACATCAACCATATTGGCTTCTGAGACGGTATCAAATGAGGGCATGGTAATCCTTAGTGAAAATGTGAGTAAGCATCATTTTAGCAAATGCGCGCCGACGCTATGAGCCTAAGGCTATAATTCTGCGCTTATGACGAACAAATTTTCCCTTTTTTACGATTATTCGCTGCAAAAGCTCAATACCTTCGGAATTGCTGCCTGCGCCAGACGTTTTGTGCAAATTACTCAGCCAGAGCAGCTATCTGCCTTGCGCGATGATCCTGATTTGTCTGCGTTGCCGCGCTTAATTTTGGGTGGCGGCAGTAATCTGGTGCTATCAGACCAAGTTGATGCCCTTGTTCTGCACATGTCCTGCCTTGGTAAATACATTGTCGGTGAGGATAGCGACAATGTGCTGGTACAGGCAGAGGCAGGCGAGAGCTGGCACGAGTTTGTATTGTGGACGCTAAAGCAGGGTTTAGGTGGACTGGAGAATCTCTCACTCATTCCCGGTACTGTCGGTGCCGCACCGATACAAAACATCGGTGCCTATGGTGTTGAAATGCAGGATTTATTTCATAGCCTGACGGCATTCGATTTTGCCACTGGTGACATCATCATCATGGATAAAGCCGCTTGTCAGTTTGCTTATCGCGACAGTATTTTTAAACATGCCTGTAAAGATCGCATGGTGATACTGAGCGTCACTTTTGCTTTGCCCAAATTATGGCAAGCACGTTTGAATTACGCCGATGTTGCCCGCTATATTGCGAGCAAAAGGATAGTGAGCCCGAATGCCAGTGATGTTAGTGATGCCATTATCGCCATCCGGCAGGCAAAATTACCGGACCCGCAAGTGATTGGTAACGCAGGCAGTTTTTTTAAAAATCCTGTCGTCAGTGCTGCGACCCGTGATCGCCTGATTGCAGAATATCCTGCGCTGGTGAGTTATCTGCAAGAGACAGGTCATTACAAGCTGGCAGCGGGCTGGCTGATTGAGCAGTCTGGCTGGAAAGGTCAGGCACTTGGCAGGGCCGGCGTGTATGACAAACAGGCATTGGTATTGGTGAATCTTGGTGGTGCAACAGGAGTCGAGGTCAGAGCATTGGCATCCCTGATACAGGCAGATGTGAGAGCCAGATTTGATGTGGATTTAGAGGTCGAGCCTGTGTTTGTATAGATTGAAACCATATACTCCCCTATTTTGTAAGAAAAATAGCCGGATTCCGCAAGTTATATGGAGTAGTTCGAAATATACTGTATAGGAGTATATAAATTCTCTGCGTACTAAGGTTTTTTGCGTATGGCGTCGTAGTCACCGTACTACGACGCCATATCGACAAATAAGATCGAGGGACTAAGACCGATTAGGCGACGAAGTGGCAAACGTAGTCCAGTGTCTCCAGTGTTTCTATAGTGAAACTAGAATTGGCTGGAATATTAAATTGCTGTCCGCCATGATAAGTCGTCCAGTTCTCTTCACCCTGCAAACGAATCCGGCAAGAGCCCGCATTCAGTTCCATGATTTCAGCCGCGCCGGTATTAAACACCAGGCTGGAGGGAAAAATCACACCGATGGTTTTTTTGCTGCCATCGGCGAACAGGATAGTGTGCGAAACACATTTGCCATCGAAATAGAGATTAGCTTTTTTGATGACGCTGACTTGATCAAATTGTGTGCTCATAGAATGCTCATAAAAAAACAGCCCGCTATCGTGAGGTTGCGGGCTGAGGATATTAAAAATAGCGACTGAAATTCTTATTGTCCGCGTTTGGCGCGGGCATTTGCGGCAATGCGCATACGCAAGGCATTGAGTTTGATAAAGCCGCCAGCATCAGCCTGATTGTAAGCACCGCCATCTTCGTCAAACGTAGCTATGTTCATGTCAAACAAAGAGTCTGTTTTGGAGTCGCGTGAGACCGTGATGACGTTGCCTTTGTAGAGCTTGACGCGAACCCAGCCGTTGACAGTCTGTTGTGTGTGGTCAATCAGCGTCTGCAATGCCAGACGTTCTGGCGCCCACCAGTAGCCGTTATAGATCAGACTCGCATAACGTGGCATCAGGTCGTCTTTCAGATGGGCTACTTCTCGATCCAGTGTGATCGACTCGATTGCACGATGCGCGCGCAGCATGATAGTGCCGCCTGGTGTTTCGTAGCAGCCACGTGATTTCATGCCGACGTAACGGTTTTCTACCAGATCCAGACGACCGATACCGTGCTTACCACCGAGGCGATTGAGTTCGGTCAGTACGGTTGCCGGAGACATCCTCACACCGTTTAATGCGACGATATCGCCGCGTTCATATTCGATATCCAGATATTCTGGCGCATCGGGTGCGGCTTCCGGGCTGACAGTCCAGCGCCACATGGATTCTTCGGCTTCGGCACTTGGATTCTCGAGATGACGTCCTTCAAAACTGATGTGCAACAGATTCGCATCCATGGAGTAGGGCGCGCCACCGTTTTTATGTTTCTGATCAATCGCGATGCCAGCATCTTCAGCGTATTTCATCAGTTTTTCACGCGATAGCAAATCCCATTCACGCCATGGAGCGATCACTTTGACGCCTGGCATCAGGGCATAAGCTCCGAGCTCAAAACGAACCTGATCGTTACCTTTGCCTGTGGCGCCATGAGAGATTGCATCCGCTCCGGTCTCTTTGGCGATTTCGATCAGACGTTTAGCGATCAACGGGCGCGCAATCGAGGTGCCTAAGAGATATTCGCCTTCATACACTGTGTTGGCCCGGAACATCGGAAACACAAAATCACGCACGAATTCTTCGCGTACATCATCGATATAAATGTTCTCGGGTTTGATACCGAACTTGATTGCTTTCGCGCGAGCCGGTTCCAGCTCTTCGCCCTGACCCAGATCGGCTGTGAAAGTAACGATTTCGCATTGATAATTATCTTGCAGCCATTTCAGGATGACTGAGGTGTCCAGACCGCCTGAATAAGCTAATACAACTTTTTTGATGTCGCTCATGATGTGCTTTCTTTGTACTGAAGGTATTTAAATGAGTGTTAGGCGTTCTCGGTGACATTGCCAACCACGAGATATTCCAAAAGCGCTTTTTGGATATGCAACCGGTTTTCTGCCTCGTCCCAAACAACGGATTGCGGACCGTCAATCACGCCTGCCGAGACTTCTTCGCCGCGATGGGCTGGCAGACAATGCATGAACAGGGCGTCGGGTTTGGCGCGTGCCATCTTGGCCTCGTCGACAATCCAGCCGTCAAAGGCTTTCAGTCGGGCCTGATTTTCTTCTTCATAACCCATGCTGGTCCACACGTCGGTATTCACCAAGTCAACCTGGACGCAAGCATCGGATGGATTGTCGAATAGGGTGTAGTGCGTATTTCCCGCTTCGACCAACGACAGATCAATGTCGTAGCCTTTAGGCGTCGAGATATTCAGATGAAAATCAAAAATCTGCGCTGCCTGCAACCAGGAATACAGCATATTATTGGCATCACCAATCCAGGCAACAGTCTTGCCCTGAATCGAGCCGCGATGTTCGATGTAAGTAAATACATCGGCAAACACTTGACAGGGGTGATGCTGATTTGTCAGGCCGTTAATGACCGGCACACGTGAATTGGCGGCGAAACGTTCGATCATTTCCTGTTCAAAGGTGCGGATCATGATGATGTCACACATGCGTGACATTACCTGGCCTGCATCTTCGACCGGTTCGCCGCGACCAAGCTGGCTGTCGCGTGTATTCAGATAAATCGCCGCGCCGCCGAGCTGATGCATACCAGCTTCGAAAGACAGGCGGGTACGCGTGGAATTTTTTTCAAATACCATGACCAGCGTGCGGTCGAGCAGAGGATGATAAGTTTCGTAAGTCTTGAACTTGCGTTTGATGATGCGGGCGCGCTCCATCACATAATTGAATTCAGCAAGTGTGAAGTCTGAGAACTGCAGGAAATGTTTGATAGCCATAAATAGAATCGGCGGCAAGAGGAAATTTTGCCGCCGCTTGTTATAACTAGTTCATTATAAGGTATTTACTCATTCTTACCGTAGATATTCTGGAATTCTCGTTTGCACCTTCATTTAAGCAGTTATGGCAAAAAAATGCAGGCGCTTATTTTTGTAGTGTTTCTTGATGTTGGCAATGCTGACCTAGGATCAGCGATGTATGCGGGTATGCCCCGATATTTTGCTGTTCTAAAGACAATATATGAAGCTGAGCCGTATTTCTTTTGTGAAATTGTGTGAATTATTATCGTGATTTATCGTAAATTTCAGCTTTTTTACTTGTATTACTGTAACAAATTAGAACATCAAATTTATAATCGCTTACTAACATTCTTTTCGCGTGATTGACGCTGTCTAGTTTCGGCTTCTTAGGCGGAAAGTACCCCTGAACATCCCATTGTATTGATAGGAATAAAAATGAGCGCACTTCTTGCTGGCCTGACCGTCCTGATCATTGGCGATAGCCATATGTCGACACCGGATTATCTGATCACCACATTACATGATGATCTGATGAATAAAGGTGCTGTCGTTTATTCCTTCGGCGCATGCGGCGTAGCGGCGGGTGAGTGGATGGTAAAAACTCAGTCTTCATGCGGCGGCGCAGTTCGTCTCAAGGATGGTCCGGTTGAACAAAAAACAGGCCCGGAGGCAGCGACGCGTCCTTTTAACGAATTAATTAAGACCTACAAACCAAATTTAGTTGTCGTGGTCAACGCTGACACCATGGCAGCCTACACACAGCCTGAATTACCAAAAACATGGATCTGGCAGCAGGTGTCGCGCTTGACCAAAGGTGTGAAAAATAACGGTGTTGCCTGCGTCTGGGTTGGTCCGGCGTGGGGTACCGAAGGTGGTCCGTTCAACAAAACATATGCACGCGCTAAAGAGATGTCGACTTACATGGCGGATATCGTCGCACCTTGCACTTATATCGATTCACAAACCATGTCCAAGCAAGGCGAATGGTCAACGATC
This sequence comes from Undibacterium sp. Xuan67W, assembly GCF_049340165.1. NCBI lineage: Bacteria > Pseudomonadati > Pseudomonadota > Betaproteobacteria > Burkholderiales > Oxalobacteraceae > Undibacterium > Undibacterium sp. Xuan67W. The sequence goes on along the minus strand of NZ_JBMPPN010000006.1, from coordinate 126,793 downwards.
GATGGTCAGCATTTCACCTCATCTGGCTATAAATCATGGGGCTCTGCAATCGGTAATGCGATCGTCGCTCCTGCGGTATTGAATACGATCAAGCGTTAAATTCGAGTATTGATCTAGTATTTTATCGCTGACTTCTCACCTTATTTTCTTGAAAATATGAAAAAAATTATTGTCGCTTGCATCGCTACTCTGGTTTCTGTTGCTGCTCATGCAGATATACAGCTTTATGAGACCGGCCCCGGCGAAGATTCGTCTTTTGTACGTTTTCTGAATGCAAGTGACGATAAGGCCAGCGTCGTCAATGGTGCTGCCAAAATCGCTCTAGGCAATCAAGGTGATGCACGCGTGTCGCGGTTTTATCCTGTAAAAGCGGGAAGCAAATTATCCGCAACAGTGCAGATTGGCAACCATAAATTGCCGGTCGAAGTGACGGCGAAACCTGGTGAATTTATTACGATCGCCGTCGTCGGTAAAGATGCCGCGGCCAAAACGCTGATCGTCAGGGAAACTCCGACGGATTTTAATGCGATGCGCTCTTCCGTATCGCTATCAAATCTCGATGAAAAATGTAGTGCTGCCAGTTTAACCGGCGGTGCCAAAAATGCGGCCATCGTAGAAACCGTCAAACCGGCAACACTGCAACGCCGTCTGATTAACCCGGTCAAGCTGTCGGTGCAGGCTAATTGCGACGGACAGGCGGTCGGCGCTGCCATCGACATGTCTCAATTGCAAGCGGGTGAGCGCTACAGCGTTTTCCTGCTGTCCTTGAAAGCCGGGCGTCAGGCGTTCTTTGTCCGTGACAATAATTCCTGACCGAAAGCCGATCCATGGTATTCGCGTCTCTGGAGTTTTTGACACTCTTCCTGCCGATTTTTTTTGCCTTCTATTTAATTACACCCCAGCGCTTTCGTAACCACACCCTGCTGGTTGGAAGCTGGTTGTTTTATGCATGGTGGACGCCCAAGTTTTTGTTGTTGATTATTGCGCTGACGATACTCGCCTGGGGTGCTGCGATCCTGATTGATAAGGCCGGTGATGAGCGTTCAAAGACGCGCATCATGGCTATTACCATCGTACTGAACCTGGCATCACTAGTCTGGTACAAGTATACCAATATGGTAGTGCAGTCACTGAACAGCCTGCTGACCGGACACGACCTGCCCTTGATTCCCTGGGAAAACGTGATGCTGCCGATTGGCCTCTCGTTTACCGTATTGCATGCGATTTCGTATTTGGTCGATGTGCGCCGTAAAACAGTACCTGCGCAGTACAGCATTATTTCCTTCAGTGCTTATATGGCGATGTTCGGGCATCTGATTGCAGGTCCGATTGTGCGTTATAAAGTCATTGATAAAGAGCTTCGTGAGCGAATTTTTTCCAGCGCAGAATTTGCAGCGGGTGTGCGTCGCTTCATGATCGGTTTTTCGATGAAGGTATTGATCGCCGATACGCTGTCGCCATTTGTCGCCTTAACTTTTGGTTTGCATAACCCTAGCTTTGTTGATGCCTGGACGGGATGCGCCGCCTATACACTGCAACTCTATTTTGATTTTGCCGGCTATAGCGCGATGGCGATCGGGCTGGGCCTGATGCTGGGGTTCCGCTTTGAAGAGAATTTTAATAATCCTTATCTTGCGGTGTCTATCCAGGACTTCTGGCGGCGCTGGCACATGACCTTGTCATCATGGCTGCGTGACTATCTTTACATCGCATTGGGTGGCAATCGTAACGGTGCAGCGCGTACTTACGTCAATCTGATGCTGACTATGGCAATCGGTGGTTTGTGGCATGGTGGTGATAACTGGAATTTTTTAATCTGGGGAATTATCCAGGGTACCGCATTATGTTGTGATCGCGCGTTCACCATGCGCGGATACTCCATGCCGAATGTCGCGTCCCGTACTTTGACTATGATTGTAGTGATGCTGGCCTGGACGGTATTTCGTACCGACGGTTTTGTATCGGCAATGGTAATGCTTGCGGGTCAGTTCGGTGTGAACGGTTTTGCGATGGGAGATACTGTTGCACTGGCTCTGCGACCAAGTATTTTGCTGACCTTTGCGATTGGTGTGCTGTGTGTGGTTTATCCTGCGACAAGGATTGCTGCACGTGGTGGCTTAGGGTCTGTGACCTGGAGCGCAATCTGGCCAATTATTACTTTTGTCTATGGCGTGATTGTGCTGGCTGGTCAAAAAGCAATCCCATTTTTGTATTTTCAGTTTTAAGGACGCATCATGACTGAACTGAAAACAGCAACAATACCTGCCACATCAAAGTCATCTGCCTGGATCACTTATGTACCTGCGTTAGCGTTCGTGCTTGTCATGCTCACCGGTTTTTGTGTTACTGTGATTTCCTTGAGTAAGGTGCCTGTAGAGTCTTGGAAAGGTATAGGCGAACCGAAGCAATTGTTTGGCGGAGAATCCACCAGACGGTTCTCCGCACAACTCAACGCCCACTTCATCTGGAGTAAAGTATTTAGCCAGATTGAGCGTGCCGTGACTTGGACTGTCGCTGGTGATACCGGGACTGCGGTGCGTACGGGTTGTCAGGACTGGTTTTTTCTCAGCGATGAATTAGAGGTATTTCCAGATGCGGAAAAATCTGCACTGGCTAGAGCTGGTATCGTCAGTAACCTGGCGAAAGATTTGAAAGCGCGCGGAATCCAGTTAGTCGTTGCTGTTGTACCTGATAAGTCCAGAATTGAGCAAGCGCATCTGTGCGGATTGCACCGCCCAGCCAGTTTTGCACCACGTCTGGATAGTTGGGTTGATCAACTGAAAAAAACGGGTGTCGATACGATCAGTCTTGCACCGGCCTTACTGGCAACGACAGGCGAGCGCTATTACCGAACGGATTCGCATTGGAATGAAATCGGTTCTAACGCAGCAGCAGCAGCCATTGCAGCTCACTTGCATGCGGAGAGGCTACATGCCGCCCCTGCGGTTGCGCCTGATCCTGCTGCGCTTAAGAGTAAAGTAATTGACCGTTCCGGCGACCTGTTGCGTGTAGCTAATCTCGATGGTTTACCCGCGGTGTTGCGTCCCAAAGCTGAGGCAGCGCAGTTAACTACGATAGTTGCCAGCACCAGCGCGACAGATCCCGCGGATCCTGCCGGTGATGATTTATTTGGCGATAGTGGTTTGCCTACGGTGGCCTTGGTCGGCACGTCATTTTCGCGGGCATCGAATTTCGTACCATTTTTAAGCTATCACCTGGGCGCACCAGTCGCTAATTTTGCCAAGGACGGTGGAAATTTTGAGGGAGCGGCTATGGCCTACTTAAGCGGTAAGACCTTTCAGCAAAGCCCACCAAAAGTCGTATTGTGGGAAGTGCCGGAGCGTATGCTGCCAAAACCGCTAACGCCATCCGAGCAAAAATGGATTGCTTATTTTTCAGCTAAGAAAAAATAGCGGCACCTACTGTATCTAAACAGTTGTATCGATATGCGGACATGTGCGTGACATCTGTATCGTCACAATTAATAGTGGCACTTATATAGCGACTCTTAAATAATGACACTTAATGAGATGCCTGACGATATCGGAGTAACTCTGTCTTTAACCAGCTAGCGCTCTCTACCGGAGCGCTAGCCTGGCATTTCACCATATAAGCCTTGCCACTCATACTGCTTTCGGTGGCCGCTTTAGCAATAAACGATTCGGCAGTCGAGATCAGATCTTTATCCAGCAAGTATTGATATTTCTTGTTCAAATGCGCAGTCGCTTCTTGCGACGTGTACCAGCTCCCATTTCGGTTTAACTGACATCCTGATTGCTCTACATACGTGAGCAGATGGGTAATCTCATGTTTGCTTGTCGGATTCGGCGGGGCTGCCTGAGACCAGCAAGATAGCGAGAGCAAGATTGAACTTATGGATGAGAGGTAGAGTGTTTTCATATCGACTTGGATTCAGGATTGGTTATTGCGATGCCGCACAACCATCACATAATTTTTATATTTGACGCCATCCAGCACAAAGTCGGTATCACCCTCATGCCGGTATCCGAGTTGATTGTAGAACGCAATGGCATTTTGATTTTTTGCGTTCACGGTGAGCCATACCGATGAACTCGCGCAATAGTCATATGCCGTGAGTTGCGATGACGCGAGTAAAGCCTTACCTATCCCCTGACCGGTAAAATATTCCTGAACATAGAGTTTTTCAATTTCTACATGAATATTTGCAAACGTATTGCCCAGACCGATTATCACGTAACCCACGAGATATCCATCGACTTCAGCAATCATCAATTGTTTTTTTGTGTCTACAATCAACTGACGGTAACGATCTTCGGTGAATTCCTTTAGTACGTAATTCGCAATGGGTGTTGATATACCCGTAGTTGCATAGGTGCGCAGCCACACTTGCATACCTAGTGCTGCAATGCGCGGAGCATCGTCACTTGAAGCAAGCCTGATAGAAAAATGTGTAGACATAAGGCCGAAATTTGATGGACTTCATTAATGCATCAGCCAACGCCTGAGAGAAAAACTCAGTGCATCGACCATGGCGACTAACAATAGCATGGCGATGATGACAGTAGCCGCAGTTTGCATCTGAAACAGAGATAAATGATATTTCAACATTTGCCCGAGACCACCTGCGCCAACCACCCCTAAGATCGCCGCAGCGCGAATGTTATTTTCCCAGCGGTACAAGGTGTAAGACAGCATTTGAGGCAATGCCTGGGGCAGGGTTGCGTATAAAAAACTACTGAGTGTGCTTGCCCCATTTATTCTAAGAGTCAGTGCAGCGTGATTTGGGGCATTTTCCAGCGCCTCTGCGAAGAGCCGGCCGAGCACACCTGTTGTATGTGCTGCGAGCGCGATTGTGCCGGCAAACGGTCCCAAGCCCGCTGCAATCAGCATGATTGATGCCCAGACCAATTCAGGAATCGCTCTTGCAATATTCAACAGCAAGCGAGTACAGCGCATCGCAAGCACACCAAAGCGCCCGCTGGCCGGGATCGCCAGACAGAGTCCTGCCATAGCGGCGAGGAACGTTCCCAGAGCAGACATGGCCAGTGTTTCAAATGCTGCAAAAAAGGTTTTAGTCAACAGTGCCGGAGATAAGTCCGGGGGCGCAAATCCTTGCAGGAATTCCCAGGACGTTTTGACCGCGCTATCTGAAAATAGGGCCGACCATTTCATATTCAGCGTATAAAAACTGCTCACGATCAGGAGCGCCAATACAACGATAAAAATGAGCATTGGCGCACTCACGCGCTTCGGTGCCGGTGGTAGGTCAGCTTGTGTTGCTAAGGGAGATGAGCGGGATGCATTCATTGCAGGTGCTCCCTGAATAATTTGCTGACGACATCGGCGACGGCAACCAGCAGAACAAAGACCATCAGCATTGTTGATACCTCCGCGCCGGACAACATTTTCATGGACTCATCCATGCGCTGGCCCAGACCACCAGCGCCGACAAAGCCCATCACCACCGAGCCGCGTATTGCGCATTCCCAGCGATAGATCGTATAGGACATCAGCTCTGCTGCCGCATTCGGCAAGGCGCCATAGAAGAACGCAGAGAGCCTGCCAGTGCCATTTTGCAATAGCGTATTACCCGTATGCGCGTCGCTGGCCTCCAGGATTTCTGCATACACTTTACCCAACATACCGCAATAGGTCAGCGTAATTGCCAGCACACCAGCCGTGGCGCCAAGGCCGACTATCCTGACGAGTAACAATGCCCAGACCAGTTCCGGCACGCTACGCAGCAATACAAGTAGCCAACGTACTATTTGTCGTATCAGTACCGCCAGCAGACGCATGCGTCCTGTGCCGATACGTGAAATTGACAGGTGTTCTGTGACGATCAGTGTCATTGGAACCGCGAGAATAAATGCCAGTGTCATTCCCGCAGTTGCCATGGCGACAGTTTGCCAGCTTGCTTCAAGTACGATCCAAAGAAATTCGGCACTATGAGCAGGTGGAAAAAATCCCGCCAAAAAACGCCCGGTGGCATCCAAACTTTGCGCATCCGTCAGCAACCATGGTTTAAATTCAGTGGCGACCAGGATGGGCCAGAGCAAGACCAAAGCAAGTAAAGAGAATGTTAAACGCTGACGCCAGGCAGGATCATGCCCGGGCATACTATCAGACTGATTTTGTAGACCGGGTTGCGATGGCCTCATACGTTTCATACGCTTAGATGCAACGAGGATCATGAATAATGTCAGCGACGGCTGCTGCATTGGCGATAAAGGCATCTGTTGAGAAGGAGCTTGCAACCGTGTCGGTATGCGTATCACTCCTGATATTGGCATAAAGCGCAGCGATCATGTCATCAGTGACATGTTCACTGTCAAATACGATTTTTCCGTCTCGCAAGCCAATAATACGTTTGAAATGTTTGCGTGCCAGATCGACCTGATGCAGGCTACAAATCAGGGCCGCGTTACGCTCACGGGCTTCCTGTTGCAGAGTGTGCAGCGTGTGAATTGCCAGGGTGGGATCGAGTGCAGATAATGGCTCATCAACCAGCAGCAGATTCGCATCAGACAATAGCAAGCGCGCCAGGCCGCAGCGCTGACGCTCACCACCTGACAGCCGGTCAACACGCTCGTACAGCTTGTGTTGCAGGTGGAAACGGGCAAGTGCATCGAATGCGATTTCCGGTTCCATCGGCTTGATTAAATTTCGCAGGGCATGCCATAAGGACCAAGATGGCAAACGTCCTGCCAGCACGGTTGTAACAACGCGTTGACGTGGTGGCAGTGGTGGTGTTTGTGGCGCGAGAAACAGACGACGACGCAACGCATGCCTTGCGTGTTCAGAAAGAGACCAGGGCTGCTGATCGAATAACCGATAGCTGCCCTGCGACGGTTTGTACGCACATGCCAGCATATGTAGCAATGTCGTCTTGCCCGCGCCTGAAGGGCCGATCAGCGCAATTTGCTCACCAGCATGAACGCTAAGAGTCAGATCGCTTAACGCAGCCTCATGTCCTGCGGCGGACGCTGGATGAGATACGGATACATTTTGTAGTTGCAACAGCATGTGGATGAAAGTCGCCTTATTTCAATAAGCCTGCATTGTGTGCAGCAGCCTCAATCGCTTTGTAGTTATCTGCTTTGGTGGTAATGAAGCGGTTAGTACGTTGCAGATCTAGGATCTCTTTGTCTTCAGGTTTACTGGCATCCAGTGACAGGAATGCATCGGTAATTTTTTTCCGTAATTCCGCTGGCATATCAGGGCGTACTGTCCAGTTGTAATCAAAGTAGCCAGGCGTGGTATAGAACACGCGCACTTGCTTTGTATCGACTTTGTTTTGCGCGACCAGCTTTTCCCAGACAGAGATATTCAAGGCACCGGCATCGACTTTGCCCCCCGATACCGCAGCCACGGTAGCATCATGCGCGCCTGAGAAGGCGATGCGTTTTAAATCGGTATCAGGATTGATTTTTGCCGCGAGCAAATAGGAGCGCGGCATCAGATGACCGGAGGTTGATGATTCAGAACCGAAGGTAAATGTCTTGCCTTTTAAATCATCCAATTTAATGATGTCCGTTTTCGTCGTGATGAACACAGATTTAAATTTTTCGTCTTCTTCCCGCTGTACCAGAGGGATTACCTGATCTTTGCTACGCACCTTGGCCTGAATAAAAGTAAAACCTCCGAACCACACCATGTCGAGTTTGTTGTTGATCAATCCTTCAACCGATGCCGCGTAATCTGTGACCGGAGTGAATTCGACCTTCATTCCCAATTTCTTTTCCAGATAAGCACCTAAAGGTTTGAATTTACGCTGCAATTCTGTCGGTGCCTCATCAGGAATCGCCGAGACGCGCAACACCTGTTGAGCAAGACTGAGGCCGGAGAGTGACAGTAATCCGGCAGTAGCTAAAACATGAAATAAACGACGGGAAGGTGAAAAGCGCATGGTGATGTTCCTGATAGGGGGAAGAGAACGCGTATTTTGACTGGAAAGACAGTGAATGCAAAGACAAATACTTTTGGGTCATTCTGAACGAGTTGGGTGAAAGTAGACGGGAATAAAGGAATCTTAAAAAAGTTAAACAAAAGTCATGTAAATTGACTATCATATTTGAATCAGATAACTATTTAAAACAGGAGAGCTTTCATGCCTGCAAACCTCGTTAACACTGCCCAACGTCAGGTACTCATTATTCACGGCTGGAGCGATACGTCCAAGTCTTTTCATACTCTTGCAGAATTCCTCGAAAAAAATAACTATCAGGCTAAACAGCTTTGGCTTGGGGACTATATTTCCATGGATGACGATGTGCGTGTCGCAGACGTTGGTAAACGTATGGCAGAAGTGATTGACGAGTTGATGCAAACCGGTGAGCTGGCAGCGAGTTTTGATGTGATTGTACATAGTACCGGTGGTCTGGTCGCCCGTGAGTGGCTGACGACTCATTACAAAGGACGTGCTGAACAGTGTCCGATGAAACGCCTGGTCATGCTAGCACCGGCGAATTACGGTTCTAAGCTTGCGGCAACCGGCAAGAGTTTTTTAGGGCGGGTAGTGAAGGGATATAACAACTGGTTTCAGACTGGTAAGTCGATGTTAAATGATCTTGAACTGGCCTCACCCTATCAGTGGGAGCTGGCGCAACGCGATATCCTGGTTGGTCCGGAGGCACTGGATGCGGCTAATCCCGTGCAATTTTATGGGGACGATAAGGTCTGGCCATTTGTGATTGTCGGCACCCACCCTTATGCGAGCCTGTTGCGCCAGATTGTGAACGAGAACGGCGCCGATGGTACCGTCAGAGCATGTGCCGCGAACTTGAATGCACAAGGTGTGACGATTGATTTTCGTGAGCAGGATTCATCAAGTGCAATCACTAACTGGGTAAGCCGCTTGCAGAGCGATATTCCATTAGCTGTTCTGCCGACGCGCACACATGGCTCGATTATCGATCCTGATCGCGCAGAGACATCGAATCATGAGGATATTGCGGAGACGCCGGAACAACTGGCGCAATTGGGACTAGTGATTTTGCAAGCATTGGGATGTGACAGTTTCCCGGCCTACCAGTTATTACAAACGCAATGGCACGATCTCAGTGAGGCAACTGCGGCGCTGAGTAAAACTACGACGGAGGAGCCGGAGTTTTTTCATCAATACCTGCAAGTGAACTGCAATGTCGTCGATGATCAGGGTAAGCCAGTAACAGATTATTTTCTAGAATTTTTTGCTGATACGAAACGCAATAACACAGATGCTAATGTCTACCTGCATGCTAATGTCATTGAGGATGTAAAAACCAATTCGCAAAATCCGGCACTAAGGAATTTGTATTTCGACCGTACAGACCTGATGGAAGGCTACTACCCCTTGCTGCCAAAAGGAACTGAGCAGGTATTGTATATGTCGATCTCGGCAGCATCGCCGGGCAACAATATCAATTATTTTGAGCGGGAGAAAGTGGGGTCTGCGATGCAGATTCCGCTGCATTTCTTAAACGAGAACCAGCAGCGATGGCTGAAACGGAATTCAACACACTTCTTGCAAATTATTATTCCGCGTATACCAAATACGAATGTTTTTAAATTAACGAATTTAGGTTAGCGAGAAAACGGGGGTCATACTTTTTTTTCTGTCTCTGCCAACTCGGCAATCGATCTGGCATTGATATAGCAGCAACTATTCCGACCATTTTGCTTTGCTTTGTAGAGTGCCGTGTCTGCTGCTTCCAGCAGATGTTGAATACTCACATCTTCGCTCTGTTGATATGTACTTACACCTATACTGATGCTGATCTGTTCACTGATGCGTGATTTAAGGTGTGGGATTGCTGCATCCCATACAGCAGCCCGTATTTTTTCTGCGAATTGCATGGCTAAGTCTTCGGGCATATTCGGCAGCATGAGTATAAATTCCTCTCCGCCGTATCGCGCGACGATATCATTGGCTCTAACTAGCTGCGTTTTGAGGGTTTTTGCAACTATTATCAGCGCTTTGTCTCCGGCTACGTGGCCATAATAATCGTTGTATTCCTTGAAGAAATCGATGTCTACCATAAACACAGAAAGTGGCAGTTTTTGACGCTTCGAATGACCCATCGCCATCTTAAAATGTTCGTCGAAAAAGCGGCGGTTATAAATACCGGTCAAACTATCCGTCGTAGCTTCTTTTTTCAGTATTTCGGAATGAGAGCGCAACATTTTTTCGCGTTTGATTGATGCACTGGAGTCCATAATCTGGATCAGGCAGTGCGTTTCATCAGGGCTGGCTGAGATAGGCGTAATGGTGATTGATTGATGCATTCTCCCAGGGTCTTTACTTAGTTCGCTGGGGTCGAACAAGGGCAATGGTGAGCGGTGCAAAGCATTCGAGAGGACCGCCGGCAAACCATAATTGATAGTGTTGCGCAAAGAAGTTAAGAAAGCCGCGCTTGGTTTGTCTGGGAAGACGTCTGAAATTTTTTTTGAAGTGCAACTCCAGTCTCAATCATACTATGTTTGACCATCCAGTCGTTCCACATCAGGATGTGTTCGTTTGCGTCAATCAGAACTAATCCCATATTGACCGCATTAAAAATCTGTACAGCCTTGTCTGCGCTGACTTTCTCAGGATGCTTCATCAAATGTTACCCAAAAAACGATCGATTTGATTGACGAGGTTTTTTAGCGAAGCTGAGCTCAGTAAGAAAATGAGATGGCCTTCAGAGTGTCTCTTTTCAATCGCCAGATCAATATGTAAAACCAAAACATAAGGGTGATCCGCCGTCTGACCAATGCGCCGGAACAGATCATCTGCAGATGCAATCGTATAATTGGGGAAAGAGCTGTTAAACGAGATGTCCAGCATGTCAGCAACGGCTGACAAGCAGGCATTCAGAATGATATTACCTAACTCACACATCGCCTCTTGTTCGAATTCCGCGAGTTCTTCGATACTCATTTGTGAACTCATCATGTCACGTACGATTTCGAGCGCATGATCTTCGGTAAAAAGCAGAACGGCCTCAGCATCAAAGGGGCCGGTAAATTGCTGGCTTACCGCGCCAAAGCGATTACCTTCAAATGCTAATGCCGATGCATCCATCTCAGAGCTTTTCTTCACCTCAACCTTGGGTACGGATAGCTTGACTTCATCACCCACGATTTCACTGAGACTCGCCGCAGCTCGTCCTGCACCGATGTTAAACACTTCGCTAAGAGCATCGAGATGTAGTTCGGTGAGAGTATCCACTTAGCTTCCTAAGAAATGGGTCAAGGCTTGTGCAATTGATTTTTCAGTCACTGGTTTCGCCACAAACGTAGCGCCTAGATTGCTTGCGCGATTTTTGAATGTTTCTTGAATATTGGCGGAAAAAATAACTATGCGTATCGCTGGATGTTTCGTGAGAATAAGTTCGGCGGCATCTGTTCCGAGCATGCCTGGCATGTTGATGTCCATCGTGCAAAAATCAGGATTTTCTTTGTCCGCTAGCAGGATAGCGTCGTCTCCACTGATGGCTTCGATGATTTCCCAATCTTCATGCTGGGCTTTGATATGTGCCCGAATCACCATGCGTGATACTTTGCTGTCATCGACGATCATGAGTTTTTTTGTGGGGTGTGCTTGGCTCATTGCGTTCTTATTCTGGTTATTTGAAGGTAAATTTATTTTACCTGAAAGAAAATATTAAAACAGGATGTTTGCATTCTTTAACCTACGCCACAACGTAGTTCTGCTAATACCTAAATGCTGGGCAACATCGTCACGATTATTATTAAATCTTTTCATAATTTGCTCTATGGAAACATTATTGGTTGCTGTCATCTGTTTTGTTTCTGTCTTCAATGGAGCTGTCGCTATAATAAGATCGGTAGTCGTCGACATCTTGTTCTTTAATTCCGGGGCTATACTGAAAAACAAGCTTGGTGTTAATGCCTGAAGTGGCTCAGCTGCTAGGAACAACGCGAGACGTTCCATCATATTGCGTAGTTCTCTAATATTGCCGGGCCAATCATACTGCTCAAGTAATGTTCCGCAAGCGAGAACTTCTGCATGCAGATTGGCATGGGGACGGCTTCCTAAAGACGCCAACGCATGTTTGACACACCATTCTGCTAATGGCAACAGATCCTCTTTGCGTTCACGTAAAGGCGGTAGTTGTAAGCGTAGTACAGCCAGCCGATAAAACAAGTCTGACCGGAAGCGATTCTCACCGATACGTGCATCGAGGTCGCAGTGCGTTGCACTGATAATCCTGACATCAACAGGAATAGGGCGGACTCCGCCGACCCTAACGACTTCTCTTTCTTCCAGAACGCGTAACAGCCGGGTTTGCAGGCTTAAAGGCATTTCACCGATTTCATCCAGAAATAAGGTGCCGCGATGCGCTGCCTCGAATAAGCCGGCATGACCGCCGCGCCGGGATCCGGTGAAAGCGCCGTCCTCATAACCAAATAATTCCGATTCCAGCAAAGATTCGGCAATCGCGCCGCAGTTAACGGCGACAAAAGGGTGACGCGCACGCGGACTTTCTTTATGCATAGCTTGTGCTGCCAGTTCTTTGCCGGTACCGGTTTCACCTTGTATCAGTACTGTCGCCGGGGAACGGGCGAACAGCATGATTGATTGTCGCATACCTTGCATGGCAGGGGATTCACCCCGTAAATCAGCCAGTCCGTGCCGAGCCTTTAGCGATTCAGCGGCAGGATGATGGCGCCCCCGAGCGGATTCCAGGCGCGTCAAGCGGGCGATTTCCAACGCATCCTCAAATGACTGGCGTATCGATTCTGCGGAATACATGAAAATGCCCGTCAAACCCGCTTCTTCTGCCAGATCGGTAATCAAGCCAGCGCCAACGATCGCTTTAATTCCCTTAGCCTTCAGTTCACTGATCTGAGCGCGGGCATCTTCTTCCGTGACGTAAGTCCGTTGCTCGAGCTTGAAGCCAAAGGTATTTTTAAAGTCGACCAGTTCCGGCATCGTCTCCTGGTATGTGATCAGTCCAATGTCTGGAGAAACTCGGCGCGCTCTGGCGAGCGCCTGCATGACATCGAAGCCGCTTGCCTTTGCGATCACGACAGGGACGGGCAAACGGTTTTTGAGATACGCGCCATTGGATCCAGCAGCAATCACCGCATCGCAACGCTCGGTTTGCAGACGTTCTCGCAGATGTTGTGCTGCTTCCTCAAAGCCCATATGGATGGGTTCAATCGTCGCACTGGCGTCATATTCGACCATGATGTCGCGAAATAAATCGAAGAGTCGCGAGATGGATACCGTCCAGATGATCGGTTTGTCATTCGCGTCGCGAGGGATCGGTGCTTGAGGTCGCATGATTGGTCTGAGGTGAAGTGTTTTGTTGGGAGGTAGGCTAAAGATGCTTGCGTTGGTTAAAGCGAACCTCTTTGGCAAAGCGAGATTGAGAATGTTTCAAATTTCTATATTAGGCGTTTCATTGTTTCAAAAAAATGTTTCAAATTAAACGTCATTATGAAACAAAAGTCAGTCAATAGCGAACTGTTTTCCCTTTGCATCATCCAGATGACGTGCTTAAGTCCTTGATCTACCTCATATTTTCACAACAGCAATATTGTCTTTGCAAAACTGGCACGTTGATTGCAATGGGCTCACGCAGCAAAACCCTATTTTGAAAGGTAAGAAAATGAGTCAACTCTCCGCAGGTGCTGCGTTCCGTAAAGCCATGCAAGAAGAATCGCCCTTGCAAGTGGTTGGTGCGATCAATGCGAATCACTCCTTGCTGGCAAAACGTGCCGGTTTTAAAGCGATCTATCTGTCAGGTGGTGGCGTCGCTGCCGGTTCTCTGGGTTTGCCAGATCTGGGTATTTCTAACCTCGACGATGTGTTGACCGATGTACGCCGGATTACCGATGTGTGCGATCTGCCTTTGCTGGTCGACGTGGACACGGGTTTTGGTTCTTCTGCCTTTAACGTGGCACGTACGGTCAAATCCATGATCAAATTCGGCGCCGCAGCGATGCACATCGAAGATCAGGTTGGGGCGAAACGCTGCGGTCATCGTCCTGGCAAAGAAATCGTCAGCAAGTCAGAAATGGTCGATCGCATCAAAGCTGCCGTTGATGCGCGTACCGACGACAGCTTTGTGATCATGGCGCGCACTGACGCCTTGGCAGTCGAGGGACTGGATGCGGCGATTGAGCGCGCGCAAATGTGCGTCGAGGCCGGTGCTGACATGATTTTTCCGGAGGCGATTACAGAGCTTGCAATGTACAAGCAATTCGCAAACGCGGTCAAAGTCCCTATCTTGGCGAACATTACCGAATTCGGTGCAACACCTTTGTACAGCGTGGAAGAGCTGGCTGCAGTCGATGTCGGTCTGGTGCTATATCCCTTGTCTGCTTTCCGTGCCATGAATAAAGCGGCAGAAAATGTGTACACCGCGATTCGTCGTGACGGCTCGCAAAAAGCGGTAGTTGATACGATGCAAACACGCATGGAATTGTACGAGCGCATCAATTATCACGATTTTGAGCAAAAGCTGGATGCCTTATTTGCCCAGCAAAAATCTAAATAGAACGCATAACAGAATTTAATTATCTACAAAAAATTAGCATACTCCCCATTATTTTGTAAAAAATTGATCAATTCCGCATGCAATGATTGGTGTTTTAAAAAATACTGGGTAAGAGTATGTCTTCTATCGAACAAGTCTCACAAAGGAGAATCTCATGACTGAAGCCGCCGTTCCTTTTAAACCAAAAAAATCCGTCGCTTTGTCTGGTGTTGCTGCCGGTAACACTGCGCTGTGCAGCGTAGGCAAAACTGGTAACGATTTGCACTATCGCGGCTACGACATTCTGGACGTAGCAGACGCCTGCGAATTTGAAGAAATCGCGCATCTGCTGGTACATGGCAAATTGCCTAATATTGCTGAACTTAAAGCCTATAAAAACAAGCTGAAATCCTTGCGCGGTTTGCCCGCTAATATGAAAGCAGCGCTAGAAGCTCTGCCAGCGTCTGCCCATCCGATGGATGTCATGCGCACGGGTGTCTCGGTTTTAGGTTGCACCTTGCCAGAAAAAGATGATCACAATACGCCAGGCGCACGCGATATTGCCGACCAGTTAATGGCGTCCCTTGGCTCCATGCTGCTGTACTGGTACCACTTTAGTCACAACGGCAAACGGATCGATGTCGAGACTGACGATGATTCCATCGGTGGACATTTCCTGCACTTGTTGCACGGCCAAAAGCCAAGCACTTCGTGGGAAAAAGCCATGCATACCTCGTTGATTTTATATGCAGAGCATGAGTTCAATGCATCCACATTTACCTGCCGCGTGATTGCTGGCACGGGTTCTGATATTCATTCTGCTATCACAGGCGGCATTGGTGCTTTGCGCGGACCAAAACACGGCGGTGCTAATGAAGTCGCGTTTGAAATTCAGAAGCGTTACGACAATCCGGATGAAGCAGAAGCGGACATCAAAAAGCGGGTAGAAAATAAAGAAGTGGTGATTGGTTTTGGGCATCCGGTCTATACCGTGTCTGATCCGCGTAATAAGGTGATCAAAGAAGTTGCACGTCAATTGTCGGTTGAAGCAGGCTCTACCAAAATGTTTGATATTGCTGAACGCTTAGAAACAGTAATGTGGGATATCAAAAAAATGTTCCCGAATCTGGACTGGTTCTCTGCCGTGTCGTATCACATGATGGGCGTGCCAACTGCCATGTTCACACCGTTGTTCGTCATTGCGCGCACTTCCGGCTGGGCAGCACACATCATTGAACAGCGTATCGACAACAAGATCATTCGTCCAAGTGCGAATTATGTCGGGCCTGAAGATTTGCAATTTGTGGCGCTGAAAGACCGTAAGTAAACAGCTTTTTCGCTAGCTAGCAAACAAGAAATTGGTGGATGCGCATGACATACCTGCCACTTTCTTAGCTGCTGCAATTCGATTATTTTAGACTGACTGAATGATGAATACTCAATTCCGCAAACAACTCCCAGGCACTACGCTGGATTATTTCGATACGCGTGCCGCAGTCGATGCGATTACGCCAGGTGCGTATGATAAGTTGCCATACACGTCTCGTGTTCTTGCCGAGAATCTGGTACGTCGTTGCGATCCGGCGACATTGACCGACTCATTGAAGCAATTCATTGAGCGTAAGCGTGATCTGGATTTTCCATGGTTTCCGGCACGTGTGGTGTGTCACGACATTCTCGGACAAACTGCATTGGTTGATCTCGCCGGTTTGCGCGATGCGATCGCGGATCAGGGTGGTGATCCAGCTCAGGTCAATCCTGTGGTGCCTGTGCAGTTGATCGTTGATCATTCGCTAGCTGTAGAGTGTGGCGGTTTTGATCCCGATGCGTTCAATAAAAATCGTGCGATTGAAGATCGTCGCAATGAGGACCGTTTCGACTTCATCAACTGGACTAAAAAAGCGTTCAAGAATGTCGATGTGATCCCACCGGGTAATGGCATCATGCACCAGATCAATCTGGAGCGTATGTCTCCGGTGATTCAGATCAAAGATGGCGTGGCTTTCCCCGATACTCTAGTCGGTACTGACAGTCACACACCACACGTGGATGCCTTGGGTGTACTGGCGATCGGTGTTGGCGGTTTAGAAGCAGAAAACGTCATGCTTGGCCGTGCCTCGTGGATGCGTTTGCCAGATATTATCGGCGTAGAACTGTCTGGTCGTCCGCAGCCCAATATTACTGCGACCGACGTCGTGCTGGCGATGACGGAGTTTTTGCGTAAACAAAAAGTGGTTGGCGCGTATCTCGAATTTTATGGCGAAGGCGCTGCTGCATTAACTCTCGGTGATCGTGCAACGATTTCCAACATGGCACCGGAATATGGCGCGACTGCAGCGATGTTTTCTATCGACCAACAAACGATCGACTATCTGAAATTGACTGGCCGTGAAGATGAGCAAGTCAAACTGGTGGAGACGTATGCCAAGCACACCGGCTTGTGGGCAGATAGCTTGAAGACAGCTGAGTATGAGCGGGTACTGAAATTTGATCTGTCTTCCGTAGTACGTAATATGGCTGGCCCGTCCAATCCGCATGCACGTGTTGCCACTGCTGATCTGGCAAGCAAAGGTATCGCAGGTAAATGGGATGATGTACCAGGACAGATGCCGGATGGCGCAGTCATCATCGCTGCAATTACTAGCTGCACCAATACTAGTAACCCACGTAATGTAATCGCAGCTGCTTTACTGGCGCGCAACGCCAATAAGCTTGGGTTGACGCGTAAGCCTTGGGTCAAATCCTCACTCGCACCGGGTTCTAAAGCAGTAACTTTGTATCTGGAAGAAGCGGGCTTGATGGGTGATTTGGAGAAACTTGGGTTTGGTGTTGTGGCCTATGCCTGTACTTCTTGCAATGGTATGTCGGGTGCTCTGGATCCTGTCATTCAGCAAGAGATTATTGACCGTGATTTATATGCGACTGCGGTGTTGTCGGGTAACCGTAATTTTGATGGACGTATCCATCCATATGCAAAGCAAGCCTTCCTCGCTTCACCTCCTTTAGTGGTGGCATATGCGATTGCCGGTACCGTGCGTTTTGATATTGAAAAAGATGTGTTGACTGTGGTGGATGGTAAAGAAATTCGTTTGAAAGATATCTGGCCGAGCGATGAAGAAATTGACGCTATCGTCAAATCCAGCGTCAAGCCAGAGCAGTTCCGTAAAGTCTATGAGCCCATGTTTGCGATTCAGGCCGACAATGGTGAAAAGGTTACTCCGCTGTATGACTGGCGTCCACAAACCACCTATATCCGCCGTCCGCCGTATTGGGAAGGCGCGCTCGCTGCACCGCGCACGATGAAGGCGATGCGTGCGTTGGCCGTATTGGGCGACAATATTACGACCGATCATTTATCACCATCGAACGCCATTATGCTGGACAGCGCTGCTGGCGCTTATCTCGCAAAAATGGGTTTGCCGGAAGAAGATTTCAATTCCTATGCAACGCATCGCGGTGATCATTTGACGGCACAACGCGCCACCTTTGCGAACCCGACATTGAAGAATGAAATGGTACTGGAAGACGGCAAAGTCAAAGCCGGCTCATTGGCACGCATTGAACCAGAAGGCAAAGTCACCCGCATGTGGGAAGCGATAGAAACCTACATGGAGCGCAAGCAGCCGCTGATCATCGTCGCAGGGGCGGATTATGGACAAGGTTCCTCACGTGACTGGGCGGCGAAAGGCGTGCGTCTGGCGGGTGTAGAAGCAATTGCGGCAGAAGGTTTCGAACGTATTCATCGCACTAATCTGGTTGGGATGGGTGTATTGCCACTGGAATTTAAACCGGGTGTCAGTCGCCTGACTTTGCAAATTGATGGTACTGAAACCTTCGATGTCATTGGTCAACGTACACCTCGTGCCACCTTGACCTTGGTGATCAACCGTAAAAATGGCGAACGTGTTGAAGTACCGATGACTTGTCGTCTGGATACAGCGGAAGAAGTATCGATTTACGAAGCGGGCGGTGTATTGCAGCGTTTTGCTCAGGACTTTCTAGAATCAACAAAGGCGATCTAAAAAGCTTAGGGTGTGCCATGCGCACCCTTCCGTATTAAATCTCGCAAAGATCAATAGGAATTAGTATGACCCACGTTCCACAAATCAAAATCCCCGCGACCTACATTCGCGGGGGAACCAGCAAGGGTGTCTTTTTTCGTTTGCAGGATTTGCCCGCGATAGCGCAAATTCCAGGCGCAGCGCGTGATGCTTTACTCTTACGCGTCATCGGTAGCCCCGATCCTTACGGCAAGCAAATTGACGGGATGGGCGGTGCGACATCGAGTACCAGCAAGACAGTCATCCTCTCCAAAAGTACCAAAGCGGATCACGATGTGGATTACCTGTTCGGTCAGGTTGCGATCGATAAAGCCTTTGTTGACTGGAGCGGCAATTGTGGCAATCTGTCTGCGGCGGTCGGCTCCTTTGCGATTAGTGCAGGATTGGTGGACGCAAGTCGTGTTCCGCAAAATGGTGTTGCCGTTATTCGCATCTGGCAAGCGAATATCTCCAAGACCATCATTGCGCATGTGCCTATCACTGATGGCGAAGTGCAAGAGACCGGCGATTTTGAACTTGACGGTGTAACCTTTCCGGCAGCAGAAGTACAGCTAGAATTTATGGACCCGGCAGCGGATGAAGACGGTGCTGGTGGCTCTATGTTCCCGACCGGGAATTTGGTCGATGATCTGGATGTGCCAGGTGTTGGCATCCTCAAAGCGACGATGATCAATGCCGGTATTCCGACTATCTTCGTGAACGCAGAAGCTATCGGTTACACCGGAACCGAGTTGCAAGATGCGATCAATAGCGATCCTGTCGCAATGGCAAAATTTGAAACAATACGTGCCTATGGCGCAGTCCGTATGGGGCTCATCAAACATATCGACGAAGCGGCGAGTCGCCAGCACACACCGAAGGTCGCCTTTGTCGCTAAGCCTGATGACTATGTGTCATCGAGCGGCAAGCAAGTCGCGGCTGCCGATATCGATTTATTAGTACGTGCGATGTCGATGGGTAAATTACATCATGCGATGATGGGTACCGCAGCAGTGGCAATTGGTACTGCCGCGGCTATTCCCGGAACGCTAGTGAATCTCGCAGCTGGTGGTGGCGACCGCACTGCCGTGCGCTTCGGCCATCCCTCAGGCACTTTACGCGTCGGTGCCGAAGCAACTCAGATCAATGGAGACTGGGTGGTGAAGAAGGCCATCATGAGCCGCAGTGCGCGTATCTTGATGGAGGGGTGGATACGTGTACCCGGTGATGTATTTTGATGTGACGTGGCCGGTATGACGGTTTATCAAAACAGAGCAAGTTTCTGAACTGTTGACCGTCTTATGGAAGCTCTTGGCCAATAATGGCAATACTACATAACAGACGCCAGCTTTTTTAATCCGTTCTGAACGATGCAGAATTTGATACACCGCAATGTGAGTGCAATGCGGTGAGGTAATTGCTGTGCCTTGAATTTTGTTTACCCTACACTGCAGGTAGCAGATGGCAGTGATGATTGAAGAATTTCTTTGCTGAGATCATTCATTTTTTGAAATAAAAAAATAAAGCCTTAGTCGCCTTAGTAGATGAGGGCGTGAACAATAAGAAATGAAGTCGTTTCAATTTTTGGCATCAATTTGGACATTAATTTGATAATCCCAGTTTTGACGCACATTTGACGTATACATCCTCAGTTGGAGACAATATGAATTTCGCAGATTTCTATAAAAAATCGATCAACAATTCCCAGACCTTTTGGGATAAAGAAGCACAACTGATTGATTGGGCGGAGCCGTATACGCAAGTCCTTGATTACACTCGTCCACCCTTTGCAAAATGGTTTGTCGGTGGCAAGACCAATCTTTGTCACAATGCGGTTGATCGCTGGGTTGCAACGCAAGCGGATAAACCGGCATTGATTGCCATTTCCACAGAAACCAATTCCGAGAAAGTATTTAGCTTCGCTGAATTACAAGCAGAAGTGCAGCGCATGGCGGCGATGATGTTGTCGTTAGGCGTAAAGCAGGGTGACCGGGTCTTGATCTATATGCCGATGATTGCGGAGGCCGCATTTGCCATGCTCGCCTGTGCCAGAATTGGCGCTGTACATTCGGTTGTGTTCGGTGGTTTTGCAGCGAAGAGCCTGGCAACCCGGATCGATGATGCGCAACCCGTTCTGATCGTGTCGGCGGATGCCGGTATGCGAGGCGGCAAGGCCGTCCCATATAAGCCTTTGCTGGACGAGGCGATTAGGGCTGCAGCACATCAGCCACAACATGTCTTGCTCGTGAACCGCGGCCTGGATTCGATGAATCTGGTGGCGGGACGGGACGTCGATTACGCGAGTTTACGCGAACAGTATTTGCATGCGGTGGTACCGGTTACTTGGCTGGAATCGAACGCGATTTCGTATGTCTTGTACACATCTGGTACGACGGGCAAACCAAAAGGGGTGCAGCGAGATGTCGGAGGCTATGCGGTTGCCTTGGCATCGTCAATGAAGCATATTTATTGCGGCAATCCCGGGGAAACCTATTTCGCTACCTCTGATATCGGATGGGTTGTCGGGCACTCTTACATCGTGTACGGACCACTAATTGCTGGTATGGCGACGATCATGTATGAAGGAACGCCGGTTCGTCCTGACGCCGGTATTTGGTGGAGCATCGTCGAGAAATATCAAGTCACACGTATGTTTTCTGCGCCTACGGCGATTCGTGTTCTGAAAAAGCACCCGCCAGAGCTGATGAAAAAATATGATTTATCTTCGTTGAAGGCCTTATATCTTGCGGGTGAGCCCTTGGATGAGACAACCTCCAGCTGGATCGCAACTGAGCTTGGCGTGCCGATTATTGATAATTACTGGCAGACAGAAACAGGCTGGCCAATTTTATCCATCGCCCGTGGTATTGAGGACAAAGCTACCCGCTTGGGTAGTCCGGGTGTGGCGATGTATGGCTATGACGTCCAGATTATCAATGAATCGACAGGTGAAGAGTGTGCTGCCAATGAAAAAGGTGTCGTCGCAATCAAAGGCCCGTTACCGCCGGGATGTATGCAAACAGTCTACGGTGATGATCAACGCTTTGTACAAACCTACTGGAGCAATTTCGCGCATGCACAGTTGTATTCGACGTTTGACTGGGGTATTAAAGATGCCGATGGCTATTATTTTATTCTTGGACGTACCGATGACGTGATAAATGTCGCTGGCCACCGACTTGGTACTCGTGAGATTGAGGAAAGTATTTCCAGTCATCCTCAAGTGTCCGAGGTGGCTGTTGTAGGCGTTGAGGACAAACTAAAGGGGCAGGTTGCGGTTGCCTTTGCTATTTTGAAACACCCAGAGTTGATTGCCACCGAAGAGGCAAAACGTGTGCTGGAGTCAGAGGTGATGGCAGTGGTTGATAAGCAGTTGGGTGCTGTCGCACGTCCTTCCCGCGTGCATTTTGTAAACACGTTGCCAAAGACTCGTTCCGGTAAATTGTTGCGGCGTTCAATACAGGCAATTTGCGAGGGGCGGGATGCTGGGGATTTAACTACGATTGAGGATCCGAGTTCTTTGCAGCAGATTAAATTGGCGTTGCAAACTTGATTGGTCGTGGGTGGAAGTTTGTGCGTTGCAGAAACTTCAGCACAAATATCGGTATATGCTTACAAAGTGACAGAATTTAACATTAGTTTTCTTGATTACTAGCAACTAAACGTCAATACTGAATTACCGCTCAAAACTAAGGGAGTAGACATGAAAGCTTTGTCCAAAACAATCGCGTGTATTGCACTGAACATTCTGTTCGCCGGGTCTGTTATGGCAGCTGACCGAGGTACTGAAGCTGAGGCCGAAGTGATGGTAAAGAAGGCTGTCGCGCTGATTAAATCTGCTGGTACAGAAAAAGCCTACGCAACATTTACTGAACATCCGGGCGGTGCATTTAAAGACAGAGACTTATATATTTTTGTTTACGATTTCAAAGGAAACTGCCTTGCTCAAGGTGCTAATCCTAAGATGGTTGGAAAAAATCTTGTTGGTTTGAAAGACGTTGACGGTAACGCCTTTATCCAAGGCATGATTAACGTGGTTAAAGAGAAACAAAAGGGGTGGTATGGACCATACAAATTCACTAATCCCAATACAACTGAGTACGAACTGAAAAAATCGTATTGCGAAAAAGGTGAGGGCGAGACTATGGTTTGTGTCGGAACTTATCTGGTTAAATAACCTGATTGAACAACCAGATTAGATCGTCGTATGAGATAAAAAAAACCTCCAGGCTCTGGAGGTTTTTTTTCGAGAAAACGTAAAGAATATCAGTCATTGCCACTAAAAATATCAGGCTAACAAGGCGGCAGTCAAGGATCTGACCTCTTCTTCCGATTCTTCGAGAATGCTGTTCAATGTGCCATCGCCAACGACGAAATCGATTTCTGACGCATATTGATTTGGCTCAGTTTCAAAGCGCATTTCGAGTGGTGAGCGGATGGAGGCGAGTTCATTTGCCAGCAACAAGGTATCACCAAGCGTCTCTGGCGGCATAGCGCGTAGGCCGAACCAGAGCGCTTCTACTGCATCCAATACTGGTTGTGGCAACATCAGGTTCTTTAAAACAACTCGACCGATGATGGTCTCAGGTGTTTCTTCTGTCGACTCAATAATCGTATCAGAAAAGGCAGGCAGGTCGCTGACTAAAGGGTCTGGTTTGTTATCGAGTAAGCAGGGAAATTCTTCGACTCTTGATAACAAATAAAAGCCACCGACTTCATGCACAACGCCGGCGAACATGGCGGTGTCCGGATCGAGTTTGGTAATGCGACGGGCAATGACTTGAGAGAGTGCGGCGACCTGAGCAGTATGTTCCCAAAGCTGATTGGCCTTGGCACGGGTTTCCGGATTCTTGCTGGCACCGGCAAGCTGGCGTACGACCAAGGTCGCGACAATTGAGCGCAACGTGCGGAAACCAAGCCTGGCAATTGCCGATTTGACGTTCGTGACATCATTGCCGCGGTTGTAGGCAACCGAATTGGCGATGGCGACGACACGGGCTGACAGCAAAGGCTCATTCATGACCAGCTTGGCTGCGGTATCGGTGCTGCAATCAGGCGCATCTAATGCCTGCTGAATTTTAAGGGACGCCGTCACATTGGTGGAGAACACCAACTCTCCCCGATTGGCCTCGGCAACGATACTATTGAGAGCTTCCGTTTTATCCATGGCAGAATTCATATTGGCATTGATAGACATATACACCGGCATGGCCGGACCTGTTATTCCACTGAGAATTCAAACGCGCATTTATGACATCTTGCGTTGTTTCATCAATAAAATTACGCCATCACATTTCGCGCTAACTGACCAGCTACTAGGCTGTCAGGTACGCAGTTGATTATTCAACTAATTGTGCAACTAACTAATCACCATCTCATTCTGAGCGACTTGTAGTTGCAGGTCAATGAGTATGGTGATTATTGCCATTTGTTGTAACTTATTGCAAAACATTCTACAACTTCTGCTGTTCTGTGATCCATTTGTCGATTTTGGCTTCCAGCAAAGCGAGTGGTAGCGTTCCATCGCTTAAAATCGCGTCATGAAACTGGCGTAAATTGAATTTTGTCCCCAGCTGACTCATGGCTCGTTGCCTGAGTTCCATTATTTTCAGTGAACCTATCTTATATCCCAATGCCTGACCTGGCCAGGCCATATAACGTTCGGTTGCGTTGCGAGCTGTTGCTTCATCATACCCTAATGTTGCCTGAAGGTATTTTATTGTTTCTTCACGCGTCCAGCCTTTGGCGTGGAGGCCGGTATCTACCACCAGTCTGGAGGCGCGCAGTAGCTCATCTGTCAAATGACCGAGATACGCGTTCGGATCGTCAAATACCCCCATTTCTTTACCCAATGTCTCTGCGTAAAGAGCCCATCCCTCGGTATAGGCGTTATTACCGCCAAATTTGCGAAACTTGGGAATATCCAGCTCTTGTAAAAACGCCAGATGGAAATGATGACCAGGTTGTCCCTCATGCAGGAATAATGTCGTCATTCCAGTCGTTGCGTATTGCGCTGGATCATTGATGACTGCCCAAAATACACCGGGACGTGAACCGTCGATAGCCGGTGCCGAGTAGTGATCCGAGGCAGTCTGCCTGCTGATTTCGGGTTCTGGACGTATGTCCAGTGGTGCCTTGGGAATCTTACCGAAGAGCTCTGGTAATTTGCCGCGAATCACCGTGTCGATGCGACGATATTCAGCTAGTATTTCCGCCTCGGTTTTAAACGGGCGATATTGGGTTTGTGTATCGATCCATGCAGGTAAACCTTTCGGATCGCCGCTATAGCCTAATCTTGGTCCAAGCAAAACAAATTCATTTTGAATACGGGCAACCTCTTTAAGTCCTATCGCATGAATGGTCTCTGGATCGAGCGAGGTTGTTGTCTGATCGCGTACCAGTGCCTGATACCATTTTGTCCCATTTGGTAAGACTCCTAGTCCAGAGCTATTGCGGCTGGCGGCAATGTAGTCTTTCTGCATAAAGGCATTGAGCTTGCGCAAAGCAGGCAAAGATTTTTGTGTAATCGTGTCACGATATGCTGCTGTTAACCGAGCTTTATCTGCCTCACGAAAGTCAGCCGGGAAATTTTTGACCGGAACGTAATACGCATGATCCTCTGCATGTGCAGTGACCAGCGCATTTAACTGAGGTAAGGTCGACAGGACTAGCGACCTCGGCAACACAATCCCTTGTCGCATTCCTTCACGCATATTGATGATGGCCTGATTTATCCAGGCCGGTAATTGAGCGACCCGTTTCAGATACATATCGTATTGCGCTGGTGTTCGTAACGGCTGAGAACTTTGTCCACTCGCAAAATTAGCTAAGATGACTGGCACACTATCCATCTGATTCAGTGGCATCAAACGCTCATTAAAAGCGAACATCGCTAACGCCGATCGAACGTCGTAATTGAGGCAGTCGTAAGTAACCTGATCCGCGGTGCTGAGTGCATTGCGGTTAATGTGAAGGAGTTCTTTTGCGACCTTGTTATACATCGCTATTTCACGCGCTCTGATAGCAGGTGCCAGTGTCATCGGTAACTGATCGTCAAAGCGATTGTCTCCATTCCCGGTTGCCATCAGAGGCTCAAAACGGGCGACCTGATTGTAATAATTTTCGGCCAGAATGCTGAGTTGTTTGTCTGCTACTTTCACGCTGACTGAACTCCTGTTCACCTCATTTCCAGCAGCGAAAACAAGGGGCGTTACTGCAAATGAACTACTAAATAAACCCATTGAAAAAACGAGTGTCGTCAGATAAACAGACTTGCGCATGAAATACATCCTGGTTAAAAATGTGAACAATAATTGAAGAATAAGAATTGAAAAAAACAGGTGAAGAGAACAAGATAAAAAAATGGATCTACTCGCAGTTAACCATCCACGGTGTACCGAACTGATCGATGAGCATTCCAAACCGCTGAGCCCAGAATGTTTTTTCAAGCGGCATGATGATCTTTATAACTTGCTCTGATAATGCGGCAAATAGCCGTTCCGCTTCCGCTACATCCTTGGTATTCAGTGACAAAGAAAATCCTTTTATACCTGCATAAGGATGGCCTGGCATATTGTCTGAGCCCATCAGGGTCCGGCCATTGATATACATGCTGACATGCATGATCAGTTGGGCTGTCTCAGGCGGACATTGATCCGCCATCGGTGAGTCACCAAAACGATGGAATGCCTCAATTTTTCCACCAAGACGTTGTTCATAAAAACGAAATGCAGCTTCACAATTATTGTTAAAAGTCAGATAGGCATTGAGTTCCATCGTGGTCTCCGTAGTTTGTATGAGGGGGAGTTATCGTCACGCCTGAAGGTTTTTAGATGACAGCATTTCATCATATCATCAGCCCATGCTAGGGTTACAGCGCGGCTTGTATTTTGCGCAAATTCCAACAAGTAATTCATTCTCACCGAGGCGCTGTAATCACTTTTCCTGCAAAACAATAATGAGCTAGGAAGCTTACAAATAGTACGTTTTAACAAGATGGAACTGTCGGAGAGTTCTAAAAAGCGGATTAAGTATTTTAAAAAATTGGTCGATATAGAGATCTTCTGTATTTCCTTTGGCATGGGAGTCCGCCATGATCATTACATCGTCTGATATCTTGCTGGTATCTAGCTCTGCGAGCTCCGCTCAGCTCGATGTTCATGAGAGCACCCGTGTCTGGACTGGGCGGCAGCGGCCCAATTTTGACAATTCAAGAACTTCCTTTGACTTCAATGATTCAGGCAGCACCGTACAACTTTCTGATGCCGGCCGTACAGCGCTGGCGAAAGACCAGACTTCCTTCTCCTTCTCCTCCGTTAAGCATGGCGATGCTGCCGGAGAGGCGCCAGCGGTTGAGCAAGCAAATGCTGCCGTAGAGAATGATCCAAAATTACGATTGATCATTAGCTTGATCGAGCGTTTATCAGGCCGGAAAATTAATCTATTCCATGTTTCGGATCTGGCGTCCTCAGAAAGCATAAGCAAGGTGCCGTCGATTACCTCCGATGATGCCTCTGATCGTGCTTCTGGCAGCGCTAATGTTCCATCTTCAGCACGATCCCGGAATGCAGGGCGGGGTCTGGAGTACCAGCGTCAGAGCTCCTACACCGAGACAGAACAAACCTCGTTTCAAGCCACAGGCCTTATTCATATGCGGATAATGAGGAAATTAAATTTAAGCTCAGCATTCAATTGCAACGCAGTTATCACGAGGAGAGTAGTGTCAGCATGCAGGCTGGTGGCGGTAGAAAAATTGATCCACTTGTTATTAATTTTTCTGCAAATTCGACACAACTCACTTCGCAGAAATTTTCGTTTGACTTGAATGCGGACGGCATCGACTAGTCGGTTCCGTTTGTCTAGGGTGCTGGTTTTCTGGTGCTGGATAAAAACGGTGATGGCAAAATTAACGATGGCAGGGAGTTATTTGGCCCTGCTACCGGGAACGGATTCAATGAGCTTAAGGCTCAGATAGCGACGGCAATGGCTGGATTGATGAGGCCGATCCCGCATTTCAGCAGTTTCGCGTATGGAATAAAGACGCCAGTGGTAAGGATAAACTGAGCAAGCTCAAGCAGGCCGATGCCGGTGCACTGTTCCTTGGTAACGCCAGCACACCGTTTTCGATTAAAAATGCACTAAATGAATCTCTGGGGCAGTTGGTCTCATCTGGGTTATGGCTGTTAGAAGAAGGTCAAGTCTTTAGCCTGCAGCATGTTGATCTGATCGCCTGAAGTTCGCAACTTTCAATATTCTCAATATCTAAGCATCCTCTGATAAAGACATTGGTGCGGGCGATTCATGTCGTGCATGGGATGACGTTGCATAACTTGGCAGTGACTCACGTGAAGGCGATTGCCTTGGCCTGTCTTGCCGGGCTCGTGCCGACTGGCGTGGCTTGCGTTCTATCGGTTGCAGTGGATTATTTACCATGTGAGGTAATTGATTCACCGCCTGAAAAATTTCCAGTTCTGACGGTTTAGTGCGAGATTGCCAGCGCAAGGTAGATACTCCCGCGCTGCGCGTCAGTTGATCCCGCTCCTTATCTTTTTCCGCATTATGCATGCGATCATCCAGCTCGATAATGCAGATCAATTCCATCGTTTTGCTATAGATTGCATAATCAACCCGTTTTTCATTGATTTTCCAATATGCGTAGCGGTTTTCCTGAAAGCTGTCGACCGGCGCGATCAGTGCCGCCATGGCGACTTGAGGGAACACGTGCACACCAGGCAGCGAGCGGCAAAGACGGCCAAAGAATTCCACTTCGTTCGGCGTCATGAGCGCAACGGGTTTATAGTGCGAACGCCTTCTTTTCGGCTTTGATTTCGTGGCTTTGAGTGCCATGCCGATAAGCAACAAAGCAACAACAAAAAGTACGAAAACCTTGCCTGGAACGTCAAAAAATTGGTTAATCATGTGAAGCGCAAAAGTGTTTTTAGATAGATGCTTAAATGCTAACACGTCTTTGCGTGAAAAACGCGGATAATGTTAGTAAATTCACAGCAGTCATTTATTTTTCAATAATTATTTATTTATCAATTATCTGTAACAATCTGGAGCACTCTTGAAAACCGCACTCATCCCCGGCAAAGCTGTCGCGAAAATCGACAAACAAATTATTGGCAATCTCTTACTCACGCAAGTCAGTGTGGATATTGTCAAAGAAGAGAAAATGATTATTGGTATCCGTAACGAAGCTGGTGATATCTATCGCTTGATAGGGGCGACGCGAGTCAATAGTTACATGAATGCGATCGAAGAATTGTTTGATCTTGAAATGAGTGACGAGCTCGACGGGATCGAAGAGACTAGAGAGGGCTGTGATGCGATTTTCAGTTTTGCCTGATGAAGTAAATTATATGTAGACAGGCGTAAAAAAACCGGCTTGACCGTATGGTTCAAGCCGGTTTTTTACATCTGCTGAATTAGCGCTTAGCGCATGAATTTGCCATCTTTGTCGATCACAGTCAGGTCAACGAAGTGGGAGCCGTTGTGATTGGACGGACTGTACTTCACCTGAAAGCCGCCAGCGTCATAATTTGACATTGATTCAAGACTGCGTACAAAACTCTCACGCGTCAGATTGCTTCCAGCGCGTTTTAAGCCCTCCACAAACACTTTGGCGGCGATAAAGCCTTCGAGACTGACAAAGCCTACTTCACGTCCAGGTTTGCTTAGGTAAAGGCTTTTGTATTCTTTGATGATTGGGTGAATTTCGTCCCAAGGTGCCGGTACTACTTGCGAGATCATGACGCCCCGACTATCTTTACCAAGTTCTTTGGATAAAGCCTGACTGCCCACGAAGGAGATATTCCAAAAAATCGGTGCGCCGACCGCATCTTTCAGCATGTCTTTGATAAATGCAGCGCAGGATTTGTAGGCTGAGATCATGATCACCGCTTGCGGTTTTGCGAGTTTGATCTGAGCGACTGCTTGCGCCACGTCCACGCTGTTACGCTCTACCGTGGCGATGCCGATTACTTCGATATTGCGTTTTTTCATAGCGCGTGTAACACCTTCTAAGCCCGCTTTACCGTAAGCGTCGTTTTGATAAAAAACGGCGATACGGGAGATTGACAATGTAGTGATGTGTTGCACTATTTTTTCTGTTTCTTCAAAATAGCTGGCGCGTATGTTGAATACATTCCGGTTAAACGGCTCACGCAAAGATTGCGCACCGGTGAAGGCAGCGAAAAATGGAATCTCCGCTTTGGTCACCAATGGTAACGCTGCATTAGAAGTGGGTGTGCCGACGTAGCCAAATAAAGAAAACACGCCTTCAACATCAATTAATTGTCTGGTGTTCGACGTTGCACGATCTGCTTCGTAACCGTCGTCGAGTGTTTTCAAAACGATCTGACGACCTGCCACACCACCTTGTGCATTGATGTGGTCAAAATAGGCTTGCGCACCATCGCGCATTTCTGTTCCAAGTTGTTGCGCCGGACCTGTTAGTGCTGCGGATTGTCCGATCAAAATGGATTTGCTGCTCACGCCTGTTTCGGCATGCACGATTGTGCTGAGAAGCAAACAGAGGCTGGTGAACAATAGGGATATAGATTTCATTGTGGTGTTGTGTAATTGGAAATAAGGTAAAACATTGGTGCCACATTTTGACTGGTAAAGTGACGATTGGTTGCAAAAATACTGCAATGCAACAATTTGAACTGATTCTAGGACTAATATGTTACCTATACGTGACCTGTATGTGACTTACCTATGGTCTGTCTATAACGTAAACGTGAATGGCTGCCCATAAATGATAAGAATGATACAAGTATTGTAGTTCGTATAATTATTTATGCTCGACTATATAGGCTAGGAATTTTATTTTTACTGAGTACCAACATCCATAAGCTGCCTGCGCTAAGCAGTAGCCAGTTAAGAGATGGCATATGTAGTGTTTGCGCTAGATCGAATAAGACGCCGCCTGCCAGACTACCGATCATCGTTCCCATGCTCTGATAAAAAATTTGTTGCGACATCAGCTTGCCCGTATCTTCCGACGATTGATTCGCATGGCGGGCAATCAGCACATCAAATGATGGACCATAAAATACCTGACCAAATGAGAGCAAGATGGCGGAAACAATGACCGCCCCCCCATGATTGCCTGCGACGACCATTAATACAAAGCTAGCGAACAGACAGGCGTAGCCGATTTGTAAAAAACGAAAATGTTCCAGTGTCCGAACGGCTCGTTTTGATACCGGAATCTGAAAAAAAATGATGACCAGCGCGGCCAACCAGAATGGTGTCGATACCGGAATTTCAGGCGTATATTTCGGGATGTGCAAGCTAAACCCAATCATCGGTTGTACGGCGAAGCACCAGAACACCGCGTTCGACACGAGAAACAAGGTGGGCAAACTGACGGGGGGTGTTTGCTCTGTCAGTGCGCGATCCTCGCTTGTCGCCGTATTTTTGGTTAATTGCTGCACAGCCAGTGCGGTATTGCTGTCGGCTTCATGACGAGCAATTGTCCGCATTGCGTAGAGCATGAAGATCGCATAGGCGATAAAAGTGATCAGCACGATCAGGAATACAATTTTTAAACTGTGATTAGGTACCCAGCCAGCAATCAGATATCCTAATACCAATCCCATGCGGATTGCGAAAGCCAGGCGACTGAACAGAGAGGCCTGATCGAGTTCTTTTAGTTTGAGTAAATAATTTTTGAGCCCGGGAAAAGATAAGCCACTTCCCAGTCCGGCCAGTAAGGCGAACAACGCCAGAGCCCATGCTTGTTGCAGGTAAGCCATACAATACAGGGCGATACCCTCAAGCAGAATATTGCCTGTCACGGCGAACGGGTGATTTGCCAGACCAGGGTAACGGCTGCCTAGATGTGAACCAATGACGCGTCCCAGATTTAAACCAAATAGTATCGATGCAGCCCAGGTTCCTGAAAAAGCTTTACCGGTTTCTGAGACGATCAATGGTGTATATAAGGCCACACCTGCCGACGCCAGTGCCACTCCGACATAGATCAGATAAGAATTAAAAACGGAATTGAATGGTCTGGCTTTGGTTTGCATGTAAGAACAACGAATGTGGTCTGAATACCGGCGCTATGACACGCCGATTTTTGGGAACATGAGGACAATCAAAAAAGTACTTCGCTGTTTAGGCTGATTTGCCTCGCCAGGCACAGGGCGGTATAAAGTAGCGACACTGGTACCGCCAGACAGTCATATCAAAAACAGTAATAACAATTAACAAAGCGGTAGCACGAGCAGGTACAACATCGCAATTACCATTGAAGCAGATAACCAGAGGAGACAACACCATGATTGCACGCTATATCAACGCCATACTCGTTACCGGTGGCGGCATCATGCTGCTGGTAGGCCTACAGTTTATCGCACCACAGCAACTATTGCATATACAAAACTTAGTTGTGAGCGACAGTGCCGGATTATTATTTGCGCGGCACTGGGGTTTGCTGGTCGCCTGTCTTGGTGGATTGACAGTGTATTCCGCATATCACCCGCCGCTTCGCACCCCCATCATCATTGCCGTGACGATAGAAAAAATATGTCTGGTCGGTGTGCTGCTCGCCAGTATGGACGATCCTGCGCTCAAACCGATGTTGCCAGTCATTGCGCTGGATGGTCTATTTATAGTTCTGTTTTTGCTGTACTTGTCAGGCAAACGCAATACGGCGGAGTGAGTTTTAATCAGTCACTTGCGGTTTATTATTGCGATTTTTCTTTCGTAGCGTCAAGTGCCGCTACAAGCACATCCAATGCGTGCCGGAGTTGTTCATCAGGGAGTTGCAATAACTGATCACCGACATACCATTCAAACATAGACTGATCGGGCAGAGCGGTATGCACTGCATTACCGAATAGCCAGATACCATGTTTTTTCGCGATATCGTTGCGTATCTCAGTTGCCTGTTCCTTCGTCACAGGCAAATAAAGGTGGAGCATATTCGCCTGCGGCTGAGCCGGATTGACACGCAGTTGCGGATAATCCCCCAGTAACTGATACAAGCTTTGTGTGCGCTGGAATAAGGCGGGCATGTCGGCAATGCGCTGATCGAATTGCATCGCCGCAGCGACGACATAAGGAGTGCGGCGGAATACGTTGCCGCCTTGCCGCCGCATCCACAGACCCGCTTTCGCGATCATCTTCTCAGTGCCCAGTAGCATTGCGCCGCCCAGCCCGCCTATACCTTTATAAAACGAGACATAGACTGTATCAAAACCGTCGGCGATTTCATGCAAGGAGCGTCCGTAGAAGCTCTGCGCTTCCCACAAACGTGCACCGTCCATATGCAGATGAATATTCTCTTGCTTGCAGTAGGCTTTGATCGCGTCGAGCTGTTCCCAGGTGGGCAGCTGGCCACCTATTTCGCGCATCGGCAATTCGTATTGTAAGGCGCCGATTTTTTCTGGAAAAGCTTTTAAGTCATCGACAGTCCATGGGCGATGTGCATTACCTAGCTGGCATGAATTGAAGTGCTGGAGTACCTGATGGTTACTATTTTCATGCACCAAAATATGAGAAGTCGCATGCAATCCGACCAGATTACTTCCACGCTCAGCACAAGCCAGACGTAATGCGGTCACCTGTGTCATGGTGCCGGTGATACAAAATAAGGCAGCGTCTTTACCTAAAAGTGTCGCAATTTTTTTCTCGAAATTCTGGACCAATTCTCCCTCGCCATACGTGTCGTGGGTCACCTGATTCGCGTCGCACCACTGCGCCATTGCTGCAAACTGTTCAGCAGGTTGCAGCAGCTTGTGCCCGGGCAAGACCGTATGACAACTCAGACGCAGCGCGGCGATTTCGGCATTCGTCAATTGATAACTCCTTCAGGCAAAATGGTGATGTGATAGATTTAATGATTCATTGTAATGGATGTGAAGGGAGGCGCTAATCTGATTGGGTAGGACGGTAGATAATTCCCCGGTGATTTTAAATAGTCGATAGCGAAAGCGTAATTCAGGCAGAATTATGATAATACCGATACGATCTTTTTATCAGGATCTTCCTGTCTAGTCAGTACAGACCATCATTGCGCTGTATTTTCACTGGCATGTTTCTTTGTAGCCCCATTTTTGCAACCCAATTTCAATAAAACCATCATGTCAGCAGACCTGCAAACACCCTACGAATCAGGTAATCACAATCAAACCGCGACCTGGGAACAGTGCATCGCTTTTTACCAGCGACTGGCAGAACGTTTTCCGGCGATTTTGCATTTTAGTCAGATTGGCGTATCAGATGCCGGTGTGCCGATTCATGCTGGTGTGGTGAGCTCGGATGGTGTATTCGATCGTGAGCAGATTGCGCTGGAAAAGCGTCCGGTGTTTTTTAATAATAATGGTATTCATCCCGGCGAGCCTGAGGGGATTGATGCCTGTATGGCTCTGGTTCGTGACTTTTGTATTGAGCCTGACAGGTTGGGGCGCCTGGGGCGTACGGTATTTTTATTCATCCCGATATATAACGTGGATGGTTGTCATAACCGTCAGGATACGTCTCGTGTGAATCAGGACGGGCCTGAGATGTTTGGCTTTCGCGGAAATAGTCTGCATCTTGATTTGAATCGTGATTTCATCAAATGCGATAGCTTGAATGCGCAGGTATTCAATCAGTTTTTTACGGCCTGGGATCCTGATGTGATGGTGGATACGCATACCTCGAATGGTGCGGATTATCCCTATACGATGACCTTGATTCATACACAAGCGGATAAGCTGGGTGCTGGTCCTGGACAGTTTTTGCGTCAAACTATGTTGCCAGCGATCTATCAGAATATGGCACAACGCGGCTGGCCGACGTGTCCGTATGTGAATCCTATCCTCGAGAGTCCGGATCAGGGTATCGAGGAGTTTTTAGAAACAGCGCGTTTCTCGACAGGTTATGCCGCCTTGCATCAGACCATTGGTTTTATGCCAGAGACGCATATGCTGAAGCCATTTGCCGATCGCTACGCATCGATGCGCGCACTGGTCGAAGTTGTACTCGACTTTACGGTCAGTCATGCGGCGCAGATTCAGCAGTTACGTGATGCGGCGCGACAGCTTGGTAAAACCCGCAGTCACTGGCCAGTCAGCTGGCAACGCGATGATGAGCGCGTCTCCACGGTCAATTTTAAGGGCTATGCCGCCTGTCACCGTCCAAGTATCTTAGGTGGTTACAGTCGCTTGTATTACGACAAGAATCAGACATGGGAAAAACCGATCCCTTACTACAATCATTTTAAAGAAGCAGTGGTGGTGCGCTCACCGGTCGCCTATGTGGTGCCCCAGCAATGGCGTGCAGCGATTGAGCGTCTGCAATGGAATGGTGTTGAATTTGAACGACTCAGCGCGAATAAAACCGTACAGGCGCAGAGCTACCAGATTCGCTCTGTTCAATCGCGTGCTCATCCGTATGAGGGGCATATGTTCCATGATGAGATGGTACTGGATGCTGTCATCGGGCAGCATCAGTTGCGTGAGGGCGATGTCTGGATTCCGCTGAATCAGGAACAGGCGCGCTATGCCGTCGAAACGCTGGAGCCGCAGGCGCATGACAGCTTCTTTCGCTGGGGATTTTTTAATAGCGTACTGGAGAAAAAAGAAGCCTACTCCGACTATGTGTTTGAAGATCTGGCGGCAGAATTGTTACAAACCGAGCCGGAACTCAACGCGCAATTTAACACATGGAAGCTGGCGCACCCTGAGTTACTGACCGATCAGAGTGCTGTCCTGGATTTTATCTTTACGCATTGCCAGCGCTTTGCTGAACCTGAATGGCGACGTTATCCTGTTCTGGCAATATTTGAATAAATAATGTAAATAAAAACAAAGAGATAGCATGATGTAAAGATAAATTGTGAGCAAAAGAACAGCTTTATTCAAAAATCGTCTGTTTTTGGAAAAAAGTTGATCCACGGATACAAATTTAGACTTTGAATTTAATCTAAATTTAATTAGAATCAAATCAGCCTCGTCAGGCTATTCAATTCACTCAGGAGTCGCCATGAAGAAATTTGTCTCACAAGCAGTTATGGGTTTGGTGTTGGTTTCAGGCATTGCCTCAGTCGCACAAGCAGCGAACGTTGATACTTCCGTCGATGGCATCTTTACTGCGCTGACAAGCAGCAAAGATTTGCAAGCGACTGTTGATACATTGATCGCGAACGGTGCAGGTGCCGGTTCAGTCGTGTCTGTCGCAGCGGCAGCAGGTATTTCTCTCGATACAGTCAAAGATTTGTCTATCTGCACAAATGACATCTCCGCTGATTCACGCGTACTGAGTGCTACTTGCCTCAAACCACGTACTGTCGCAACGGCGTATGTTGCTGGTATGAATGATCCTTTGAAATATCTGCCAGCAACAGCGGCAGGTGTACGCAAAGACAAAACAACGAAATAATCCTTGTTGTGTGAGGGCGATTGCTTCATACGCATTCGCGCTCATTGCAGTCTGGTTTCAGAGAGTGGCACAGATTTGATCTGTGCCTTTTTTTAAGCAATTTTTATTGGTGACGCTGAATCATCAAATTCTCAGATGTTCCCCGCACTATCTATGCGCCTTCTGGCATGAAATTGGCCTGCGAGGCGCATGAATAAAGCGGGATCCATTTTTATTACTTAGTTAAAGCGAACAATTGCGTTTGCTGCTCATCCCTTCACACCACTTTCCAGTCCGTTACTTGTCTGCTGGTGCCTGCATTGCGCTATTTCTTTGCCATGCAGAAAATCTTCCGTACTTTAAAAATATTTCCTTGACGAAATTTTCAGGAATTGTTTCGTCATAACAAGTTATTTCAATAAATTTAAATTTATTTACCACTTGTAATGTATAAATTAACAACTTTACGTCATATAATAAGGTAGTAATTAAGAATACGATGCTGGATGTCCGATGCTGCACTCCTATTTGCACTAAGAGTCGTGCAAAGTGGTCTCATCCATCATTCTGAAACGGATGAATGATTTGCATACAAATTTCTTATTGAATTTGAACTGATCAAACCCACGTAGTTACAACGACCGACCTGACGTGGTTAGCTACTCAGTGAATTACTTAGTCAATTACTTAGTCAGTAAGTCAGCAAATCAACAAGTTAGCGGTAGTACACAGCAGTGTAAATAAACTCAAAAAATGTCAACCTACAATTGGAGTCAACATGGCAAACCTATTAGAGCTGGACGGTATATCAGATAACATCAATTATGATCCTAATAATCTGTTGGATATCATCATCAAACAATTGCATCTGAAAAATGATGCCGCTCTCTCCAGAGCACTTGAAGTTGCCCCGCCAGTCATTAGTAAAATCCGTCATCGTCGCCTGCCGGTCGGTGCTTCATTACTGATACGGATGCACGAAATCAGCGACCTGAGCATCAAAGAGTTACGTGGTCTGATGGGCGATCGCCGTGATAAATTCAGAATCAGTGACGTGCAATTCAAACCAAAATAAAAGGTGAGAAGCAGATGACAAAAAAAGCGATGCAGATTAATTCTGGATCGCTTTTTTATTGGCGCGCATAGATATATTGCGGACGGAAAAACAGTTTGACGTTTTTAGGATGCAAGCGGTTCTGTTGCAGAGAGACGGATAAACGTCATCTTCCAGTTGACTTCCCATGACGCGCCTGCGTCCATAGAAAATGCTTGTTCCCAGCGTGGGTTTTCACCGGGTGTCGCAGTCCAGGTAAAACGGATTTTGATCGCTTGTCCATTCAGAATAACATCGGCAAAAAATAATCCGATGTGATTGCTAAACTTCCCGACTACCGGGGTATCGAGCTGCGTTGGATTGCGGCCGTCCAGCCACCAGATAGACCAGTTGCCAGAATCGATGCAGTAAGAGCGCATTGCGACTGCGCGAAATGAGCCTTCAGGAAATTCAAGCAAATTATCTTCCAGATTACCGAAGCCACCGAGAATTTTGTTGGTCGATGATAATCCCGTGAACGCAGACCATTCGTCGCATTGCGCAAAGCGGGCATTCAGTCTTTGATGTTCAACGCGCCAATCGCCGATTATAAAATCAAAGTCTTTTGGTGCAGCGGTATCTGTTGGCATTGACATAGAATAAATAGGCTAAAAACGTACTAATAAAAGGACATGTATCGTGCTATTGATTTTTACTGATTTGATTCAGACAACTTCTTTGAAACCGGCTGCACCGATGCTTCTTTCTTTTCAATTTCCTCATCGCCATTGACTGAAGAGTCATCGAGGTAACGTTCAACTAGTTCAAAAAATTTTCCGTAAAAATCGCCCGTAGGAATGGTTTCGCTGGCGACTTTTACCAGTGAGTCGTCACTCGCACCAAATGGCAAGGACACGGATCCCAGTGCGCCTACGCCGATGCTGGCTGAATTGCTGCTTTTTTTCAGTGAGTAACGGTCACGCACGGCATTGGCAAATACGGTTGTGCTGTTACTTCCTTTACTATCTGCAGCGCACAC
Organism: Undibacterium sp. Xuan67W; assembly: GCF_049340165.1. Lineage (NCBI taxonomy): Bacteria > Pseudomonadati > Pseudomonadota > Betaproteobacteria > Burkholderiales > Oxalobacteraceae > Undibacterium > Undibacterium sp. Xuan67W. Next base: position 88,867 of record NZ_JBMPPN010000006.1, on the reverse strand, counting down.
TACGGTGAATTCAATTTCGGCGTGGATATCGCTGTCATGCTGGAATTTTCTGCGACCTTTGACAAAGGATAATCTGGAGTCGCTGATGACATAACCCTGACTGAGCAAGGCACGACGCGCAGCTTCGCAAGAGTTTCTTTCTGTGCCGGGAAAGCTATGGGTGAAGACATCGGTTGAGCCGAATTCTTCATCTTTTAAATGGACTTTGGTACTGCCCAGGCCACCACCAAAACTGCCGCAGCCAGTCAACATGACTACGTAAGCAAATGTGCCGGACAAATACAACGAGCGACGTGATATTAACGAGGCTAAGCCTGTATATAAAAGTGAAAATAACGGTGAAAATAAGCATGTAAATAGCGATTGCATTGGATCCGTATTTCTAAAGAGATAAAGCGGTGTCGTTTTGTGCGGTCTGTGCATCTGAGAGCCTGAGAGCGATTAAAAACTACCGGCAAACTGATAGCGCATACCAGGGTGCCACATGGTGACCATCGTAGCGATTTTACCTTTAGACAGCGTTTGACGGTGTAACAGTAAGCAGGGTTCTTTGTGAGTAATCTGTAACATCGAAGCAATATGTTTGGACGGTAAGAGGGCTTCAATCCGGTAGCTCACGCTTTGCAGCGGCGCGACGACCATCAGGTATTCATTGGGTGTCATGATAGAGAAATCTTGCTTCAGATACTCTGGCGCAATATCGGAGTTGACCCAGCGGTCTTCGACCTGAATCGCGACGTCATTTTCGAAATGCACAATCACGGAATGAAACAGCGTATGACCTATTTTCACTTTGAATTGTTGCGCCAGTATGTCAGTCGCTTTGACCGCGTCGAGCTGATGAAGTTCGCTGCGATGTGTATGACCACGTGCGCGGACTTCTTCGGCAATACTTTTGATCTCGACTAGCGTCGCCTGATATTTATGCTGGGCGACATAGGTGCCGGAACCCTGAATTCGCGTCAGGATCTGCTCGCTGGTCAGTTCGCGCACAGCGCGATTGACCGTCATGCGTGAGACGCTGAATTGTTCTGCTAACGCTGCCTCGGAGGGGATGGCATCGCCTTCTTTCCAGGTGCCGGACTGGATTTCTTTAAGTAAATAATCTTTGATACGCTGGAAGACCGGAGCGTTTTCTGCTGGTGTGGACACGTCGTTCCTGAATAAATAAGTTGCCGTATTGTCTCATACAAAAATCCGCTTGCAAAAGTTGTATATACAACTTAAACTAATTCCATCGATCTGGCATCGTCTGGATCGTCGTCTGAACCGGCTCTGTATGAATAGCGCTTTGCGTGCATGACGATCGGACCACACCTTAAAAACGAGATGGGAGCAATCATGAATAACGATCCACGCTGGGACGCAAGCCGCGTCATCCACGCACCGCGCGGTGCAGAAAAAACCTGCAAGACCTGGGTAGCCGAAGCAGCCTACCGGATGATTCAGAATAATCTTGATCCTGCTGTGGCTGAAAATCCTAAACATCTTGTGGTGTATGGTGGGATCGGACGCGCTGCCCGCAACTGGGCATGCTATGACCAGATCCTGGCATCCTTAAAAGAGTTGGGTGAAGACGAAACCTTGTTGATTCAGTCTGGTAAACCGGTTGGCGTATTTAAGACGCATGAGGACGCACCGCGTGTCCTGATCGCGAACTCCAATCTGGTGCCGAAGTGGGCAAACTGGGAACATTTTAATGAACTCGACCGCAAAGGTCTGTTCATGTACGGCCAGATGACGGCAGGTAGCTGGATCTATATCGGCACTCAAGGCATTGTGCAGGGTACCTATGAAACCTTTGCCGAAGCTGGGCGCCAGCATTTTGGCGGTGACTGGGGCGGACGCTGGATTCTGACGGCGGGGCTTGGCGGCATGGGTGGCGCGCAGCCACTCGCAGCGAGTTTTGCCGGTGCTGTTTCACTGAATATCGAATGCCAGCAATCGAGTATCGATTTCCGCCTGCGTACTCGCTATGTCGATAAACAGGCGAAAGATCTCGATGATGCGCTCGCACTGATCAAACATCACTGTGATCGTAAAGAAGCTGTCTCAATTGCCTTGCTCGGTAACGCCGCAGAGATATTGCCTGAGCTGGTGAGGCGCGCCAAAGCCGGTGGCGTGAAGCCAGATCTGGTCACAGATCAAACCTCGGCTCATGACCTGATTAACGGATACTTGCCGGTAGGCTGGACGGTTGAGCAATGGAAGGCCGCACAACATGATGCGGGTCAACACGCCAGACTGACTGCCGATGCCGCTCAGGCGTGTGCCGTGCATGTGCAGGCCATGCTGGATTTTCATGCGATGGGCATACCGACGGTAGATTACGGTAATAACATTCGTCAAGTTGCGTTTGATACCGGCGTTAAAAATGCTTTCGATTTCCCAGGCTTTGTTCCTGCGTATATCCGACCGCTGTTCTGTGATGGCAAAGGTCCGTTCCGTTGGGTTGCTTTGTCCGGCGATCCGGAAGATATCCGAAAAACCGATGCCAAAATCAAAGAACTTTTTCCGGACAATAAGGGTGTGCACAAATGGCTGGATATGGCGGGTGAGCGTATTGCCTTTCAGGGTTTGCCAGCACGTATTTGCTGGCTGGGTCTGGGAGAGCGTCACATCGCTGGCCTGGCATTTAACGAGATGGTTAAAAACGGCGAACTAAAAGCACCGATCGTGATCGGTCGTGATCACCTCGACACAGGTTCCGTCGCTAGTCCAAATCGCGAGACCGAATCGATGATGGACGGCACCGATGCCGTCTCCGACTGGCCTTTGCTGAATGCCTTGCTGAACACGGCAGGCGGCGCGAGCTGGGTGTCCTTGCATCATGGCGGTGGTGTTGGTATGGGCTATTCGCAGCATTCTGGCATGGTGATTGTGGCGGATGGTACAGATGCCGCAGCGAAGCGCCTGGCGCGCGTCTTAGTCAACGATTGCGGTTCTGGCGTGATGCGTCATGCTGATGCCGGTTATCCGCAAGCGGTTGCCTGCGCTGAGCGCAATGGCTTGAATTTGCCGATGATTCATCATTCGAAGTAATGACTTGAGGTAGTCAATCCAGACCGTAAGTTGATAATGATGGGCAGATCAAAACTCCCTCTCTCGCAAGCGGGAGGGGCGATAACAGCAATACGGTGTGTAAATGTTGTACGAGCAGATAATCAGATAAAACGATCTGTCGCAGCGGCTAATTACGGTGAATTGAGATAAATTAAAAATGTAATCCGCACTATTCATGAGCCTCTTGGAGCATAAATGGCTCAGAAGGCGCATGAATATTGCGGTATCTGTTGTGGAAATTCTAAAAAACCGTATTCGAACGCATCACGTCGTGGGTATTGCTAGTTGTCGCTACTTATTGCTACGCATTGCGCCAGGCGCTGCATCTCGACTAAACAGTGTTTAAAAATTCTCCAGTAGTAATCCTATTCAGAACAAACAAAGACCATCAAGGATCAGCATGAACACGAATACTTTCATCATTCGCCCGGGCCAAATGAGCTTGTCCGATTTGCGCGCAATCTGGCGCACGGCTTTGCCGCTGGCGCTGGATGCCAGTGCTTATGAGGCGATCAATGCATCGTCTGCGACGATACAGAGCATTGTCAAAAAAGGCGATGCGGCATATGGTATCAATACGGGTTTTGGCAAACTCGCCAAGACCCGCATCCCTGATGAACAGCTAGAGTTATTGCAAAAAAATCTGATCTTGTCGCACTCGGTTGGTTCTGGCGAATTGATTGCTGACGACGTTGTGCGTCTGATCCTCCTGATGAAAATCGCTAGCCTAGCACGTGGTTACTCAGGTATCCGCGCCAGCGTGATCGATAGCATGATTGCTTTGTATAACGCGGGTATCATGCCCGCGATTCCGGTCAAGGGCTCGGTGGGCGCTTCCGGCGATCTGGCTCCCTTATCTCATATGACACTGGCTTTAATGGGCGAAGGCGACGTGCACGTCAACGGTCAATTAATATCAGCAAAACAGGCATTGGAAAAAGCGGGCATTACGCCGGTCGTACTGGCGGCAAAAGAAGGTCTGGCGCTGATCAATGGCACGCAAGTATCTACGGCGCTGGCCTTGAATGGTTTGTTTCTGGCTGAGCGCTTGCTGGAGGCTGCGACGATTACCGGTGCTTTGTCTGTCGATGCGGCGAAAGGTAGCGATGCGCCATTTGATGCGCGTATTCATGCTGTGCGTGGTCAACCTGGTCAGATGGCGACAGCGAGCATTTATCGCGAATTATTGAGGGGTAGCGAGATTCGCCGTTCCCATCTGGTCAACGATGAGCGCGTACAAGATCCTTACTGCCTGCGCTGTCAGCCACAGGTGATGGGCGCCTGCCTGGACATCATCAATAACGCCGCCCGTACTTTATTGATTGAAGCGAATGCAGTGACCGATAATCCATTGGTATTTCTTGATACCGGTGAAGTGATTTCCGGCGGCAATTTTCATGCAGAACCTGTGGCATTTGCGGCGGACACACTGGCACTGGCCATTGCAGAAATCGGTTCTATTTCCGAGCGCCGTATTGCCTTGCTGATTGATGCGAGTCTGTCGGGTTTGCCACCTTTCCTGGTGCCGAATTCCGGCTTGAATTCTGGCTTCATGATTGCACATGTGACAGCAGCAGCGTTAGCCTCAGAGAACAAATCTCACGCGCATCCTGCCAGTGTCGATACCATCCCGACTTCAGCGAATCAGGAAGATCACGTCAGTATGGCGACCTACGCCGGACGTCGTTTGCATGAGATGGCGCACAACACTGCGACAATCGTCGGAATTGAATTACTGGCGGCAGCGCAGGGTGTCGATTTTCATCAGCCTTTGGAAACCTCGGCAAGCCTGGCAACGGTGCATCATGCATTGCGTCGTAAAGTTGCGTTCTATGACAAAGACCGCTTCTTTGCACCGGATATTGCCGCCGCAAAACAGATGGTGCTGGACGGTGAATTGAGCGCACAATGTCAGCATTTATACGTGCATCTTTATCTGGCTTAAGGATAAAAAAATACAAAATTTGCCTAAACTACGTGTTCAAATATTTTCATTAAACCAGTCATCATGCGTAAATGGAGTAAACAAGACTATAAATCCATGCCTTGGAAAAACGGCGGTGGCAGTACTACCGAGCTGGCAGTTTTTCCTGAGGGGGCAAGTCTTGATCAGTTCGTCTGGCGCATCAGTACTGCGCTGGTTAGTAGCGATGGCGCTTTCTCTCACTTCGCCCGGATCGACAGAACGTTAGCGATCTTGTCAGGTGTGGGCATGATTTTGCATGCCGATAACGATGGCATTGCTACCAGTGCTGCTGCGCCTCTGATTGTGACCCTGACGCGCGACAGCATGCCGTATTCGTTTTCTGGTGAGCTGCCGATCCGTGCAGAGCTATTGGATGGCGCGGTCTGGGATCTGAATCTGATGACGCGGCGTGATGTCTGTACCCATTATATGCAGCGTCTGGAAGCCGGTGAGCATCATGTCGTTGCCCAGGACGCACAGCAGGTTTTACTATACTGCGCGCAGGGTTCCGCAGTGTTGAACCGCGATGTGTCATTGGAGGAGGCTGATCTGTTTTTGCTCGAAGAGGATCATGAGCGCGCCGGCGTGCGCTTGGTGGTGCAGGCGAGCGAAGAGTGCCTGCTTTATCTGATGCGTATCAGCTTTCTCAATCATGCGGGAAACTAAGTCATGACACAGCTCTGGATCAATATTCATCTTGCTACGATGGTAGACGGCTATGGTGAAATTCGTGATGCGGCAATTGCCGTAAAAGACGGAAAAATCGTCTGGCTAGGTAAACATACCGATCTGCCCGACGTTTATCAAACAGCGCAGACCTATGATGGGCAAGGCAGCTGGCTTACCCCGGGCCTGATCGATTGCCACACCCATATCGTGTATGCAGGCAATCGCAGCGACGAGTTTGAAGCCCGTCTTAATGGCGTCGCTTACGAAGATATCGCGCGACAAGGTGGCGGTATTCTTTCCACAGTACGCGCAACCCGGCAAGCGACTGCCGAGCAGTTAATGCAAGCAAGTCTGCCGCGCGTCCGTAATCTTTTGAAAGAGGGTGTGACTACACTGGAGATCAAATCCGGCTATGGCCTGGATCTGGAAACCGAGGCGAAAATGCTGCGAGTTGCCCGCCAGTTCGCCGTTGACTTGGCGGTGCGGGTGCAGACGACTTTTCTTGGTGCACATGCCTTGCCTCCTGACTATGCAGGGCGGGCTGATGACTATCTCGACGTAGTGTGTGAGCAGATGCTACCGGCCTTAGTTGCAGAGGGACTGGTCGATGCCGTTGACGCATTTTGCGAAAAAATCGGCTTCTCTGCCACACAAACTGAAAAAGTATTTCAGGCAGCGCAGCGCCACGGACTGCCCGTCAAACTCCACGCAGAACAACTCTCAGATCAGGGCGGGGCGGCACTCACCGCACGCTATCAAGGCTTATCCGCCGACCATCTGGAGTATTTATCCCAAACAGGTATTGATGCCATGGCGCAGCACGGTACAGTCGCTGTCCTGTTGCCGGGGGCGTTTTATTTTTTACGTGAAACGACATTGCCGCCGCTTGCCGCTTTGCGCGAGGCTCAGGTTCCTATGGCGATCTCTACCGACTGTAATCCCGGCACGTCACCGATGACTTCGTTGTTACTGGCGATGAATATGGCATGCACCTTATTTCGTATGACACCGCTAGAAGCGCTGGCAGGTGTGACAAAGCATGCAGCACGTGCGCTGGGCCTTCATCGCCAGATCGGTACATTAGAAATCGGCAAGGTCGCAGACTTTGCTTTATGGGCAATTGACCGGCCCGGAGATCTTGCTTATGCGATCGGCGGCAATCCTTGTACGGGCATTGTATTTGCGGGAGTGCCGCGCCTTGGTTAAACTAGAGCCTTAGCTTAACAAGGATCCACCGTGACGACATCTGCCAAAGCGACTCTGCAAACCAGCCTGCAAGCGCAATTAAAAAAAATCTGGCAAGGTCGAACAAGGAAAATCCTGATCAGCCTGCTGAGTGCTTTGCTATTGCTTGCAGCACTTAGCTGGTTACTCCTGCCATCCTATGTACAGCGTATCGCGACAGAACAAGTACAACAACAATTAGGTCGCAAACTAGAGATCGGCGCAATCCGCTTTTCTCCGTTCACGCTGGCACTGACGGCGGATCAGGTCACTTTGTTTGAGGCAGATCAGAAAACTGCCGCAGTCTCAATTAAAAGTCTGTTACTCAATCTCTCTCTGAGTTCTGCCTGGCACCAGGCTCTAGTGATTGACGAGGTCAAATTGAGTGAACCGCATATCCATCTGGTCCGCACCAGCGGCAAGGATTACGGACGTTATAACTTTTCTGACATTATCGATAAACTCGCGGCGCAGCCAAAAAGTCAACGCGACCCTCTACGGTTCTCCTTGGCAAACGTACAAGTGCAGAATGGTCGTATCGTATTTGACGATCAGGTCGTGACTAAACAAACCCATATTGAAGCACTGCAAATTGCCGTACCGTTTTTGTCAAACTTTCCGACCGAGGTAAATAGTTTCGTACAACCGATGCTGTCTGCCAAAATCAATGGCACAGCTTTTGAGCTGAAGGCGCGCAGTAAACCATTTGCAGACAGTCTCGATACGACCCTGGCGATTGATATTGATCGCCTGGATGTGCCGACCTATATTGCGTATGTTCCTGTGCCTCTGCCCTTGAAAATTCAAAGCGCCAAATTATCAAGCAAGCTAGATCTGGTCTTTAGTCGTCAGCAACATCAGTCGCAAATGCTCCTGTCCGGCGAATTGACATTGCAAGATATCCGTCTGAACGACCAGACCGATGCAGCGTTGCTGCAAAGCGAAGCGGTGACGGCGCAACTCAAGCAAGTCAATGTATTGACTGATATGGTCAATGTCGAGCAATTACAAGTTGATGCTCCCGAAGTCTGGATTGATCTGGACAATAAAGGGCAAATGAACTGGGCGAAGCTGGGGAGTCCCGGTCAATCTGGTATGGATAAAAAACCAACGGCGACTAAGGCAGCCGTTGCTAGTGCATCCATTCATAAATCTGTACCGGCATCGACACCGGCGTCGGTCACCGATAATAAATCCACCTCTATATTCGCCTTGCATCGCTTGCAGGTGAACAAGGGGCAGATTCACTTTAGCGATGCCTTGCACTCATCACCTGTCAGCGCCATCAACTTAAATGCGATCACGTTAACGGTTAAAGAGTTTAGTACCGATCCTTCCTCTAAACCTGCCAATGTGTCGCTCAGTCTGCAAACAGAGCAAGAGGCAAAGGCAATATTTGAAGGCGAATTCAGTGCGACGAATAAGCTCGTCGACGGCCAGTTCGCCTTGGCTGCATTGCCGCTTGAGGCATATCAGGCGTACCTGAATCCCGTCTTGGCCGCGATACTCGGGGGCAAATTCTCCATGCAATCGCATCTGCACGGTCAGGATGGCCAATGGCAAATCAGCGACCTGAGCGCGCAACTCGCTGATTTTTCGATGCAGGCAAAAGCTAAAGGTGAGGGTGGTATTGCTCTGAAGTCACTAGCTTTGGATAAGCTCAATCTCGATACAGTGACTAAGCGCATCACGGTAGCGAGTGTTGATATCGATGGCGTCAAAGCCGATATACAACGCGATCAGACGGCGCAATTTAACCTGCAAAAATTTCTGATCACTCACAAGACGCCGCTTGCCGATAAGACCGCAACTCCTGTGGCAACCCCGGTGGCAGTCACGATAGCCGCTCCGGTGGCATCCTCGACACTTAGTGCGCCTGCCAGTATCGCTACTTCATCTGCAGATACTGCGGCGACTGGCATGCTTCAAGCTTTGCATGTTAAGTCGGAGACCCCGGATAATAAAATCTGGCAGGTGAGTGTGCAGAATTTTGCGTTGACTGACAGTAATGTGAAGTTTGATGATTACTCGCTGTACCCAAGCGTGCATCTGAATGTAGATGGCATTCAGGCACAGGCAAGCAATCTCAGTAGCGATTTATCGCAAGCGACCAGTTTGAAATGGAGAAGTGTTCTTAACCGCAAAGGTAGGCTGAATTTAAGTGCCGACGCGAGTAGTGGTCTGAAAAATATAACGATCGCACTTGACGCGCAGACTTTGCCGGTCGCTGCGTTTTACCCCTATTTTGCGCAACAAGTGAATGTCACGCTGAATCGCGGAGACGCGAGTGCTAAAGGTAAATTAAGCATACAGAATGACAAAGGACAAACACCCGCAATAAGTTACGAGGGTAATCTCAGGCTCAGTGATTTTCATATGCTGGAGGGTAGTGATAACGAAGATTTTCTGACATGGAAAACCATCGATATGGATGGCATCAGTGCCAGGCTTGGGAATGCAAAACCGGTTGTGTTACTTAAAAAACTGAGCCTGGTCGATTTTTATGCACGTGCCGTGTTATCTGATAAAGGTAAACTGAATTTACAGAATATAATGGTCAGCAAAACAGCCGCTCCTTCTGAGGTTCCAGCGGAGAATGTCGCAACTGGTATAAACAATTCGCTGGTAACGCCACTTACAGCGCCGCTCGCAAATTCGACGACGGTGACAGATTCCGCCAGCGCTGTTGTCGCTGCGCCGGTATCACATTCCGCGTCAGGTACCACTTCATCGCAGACGACGAATCCGCTGATCATTCGCATCGCTCAAACTTCACTGCGCGGTGGCAATATCAACTTTACCGATAACTTCATTCGCCCGAATTACAATGCGAACCTGACCGGCGTAAGCGGCACCATCGGCGCTATTGCTTCCGATAATCCGCAAGCAGCGACGCTGGAGCTGACGGGTAAAATTGACAATGATGCGCCCCTCGTAATTTCCGGTGCACTGAATCCTTTATCGTCGCTGATTTTTCTTGATATCAAAGGCAGCGCCAGCGGAATGGAGCTGACGCGACTCACTCCTTATGCGGCGAAATATGCGGGCTATGCAATAGAAAAAGGCAAGTTATCGGTACAAGTTTCTTATCGCATCGAAAACCAGCAATTAAAAGCAGAAAATGAGGTTCGCCTTGATCAATTGACCTTCGGTGAAAAAATTGATAGTCCGACGGCGACGCATCTACCGGTGCAACTAGCACTTGCGTTATTGCGCGATAACGACGGCAAGATCAATATCAATTTACCGATTTCAGGATCATTGTCGGATCCGCAGTTCTCGGTTGGCGGCATCATCTGGAAAGTCTTTGTTAATCTCATCAGCAAGGCAGTAACTGCGCCATTTTCTTTACTGAGTTCAGCATTTGGCGGCGGCGAAGAACTTGCCTATATCGAGTTTGTTCCGGGTATAGCGGTGCTCACGCCAGATGCAATTAATAAACTCGATAGTTTGGCCAGGGCGCTCAATAATCGCAGCAGTCTGCGTATGGATATTCTGGGCAGAGTTGATGCGGTGACGGATGCAGAAGGTTTGCGCCGTACCAGCTTGGATAAAAAAATCCGACAAATTAAATTTCTTCATTTACAAAAGAAAAATCCGCAATTGACTCTGGAGCAGGTCAGTCTTGAGGACGGTGATCAAAAAGCCTATATGGGTGACGTGTATCAGTCTGAGAAATTCAGCAAGCCGCGCAATCTCATCGGATTGGCTAAAGCATTGCCTCCGGAAGAGATGGAGCGATTGATACTTGCCAATATCAGTGTAACTCCCGAGATTCTTCGCGAGTTAGCACAGCGCCGGGCAGATAATGTCAGAGATTATCTGGAGCAGAAAGCTGGCGTCAGCAAAGACCGCTTGTTTTTGATCGCACCGAAATTAAATGCAGATGGGATTAAGGATAAAGGTTTGCCAAACCGGGTAGATTTTTCTGTTAAATAGAGCTTAGTTGCCTGATACAGGACATTCTGTTAGTTCCTATTTGTGTCTCTACGGCTACTTTTTCTTTTTTACATCCGTTTTTGCTGCTTTATTTTATGACGAGTTCTGGTAAGCTTGTCTTGTGTCTATGTTAAGCATCTGTTGCTTGGACTAATTGGGGCCAGCTGCTGCTCGTATTGAAAAAAAGTGGCAAAGAATGTTGTTAAAAACAGTCAGTATTCCCGAACGCTGCTATTGATTTGTCTCTGCGTCGAATTTGGGCGCACTATGACACGAAGTGGTAATGTGAATGGGTTCTAAAGCAGGTCTGAAACAGACCCTATGCAAGTGTGTGTAAGGATAGTCATGAGTGAGAATCCTCTGAATAAAATACTGTATGTAGAAGACGACGCTGACATTCAGACTGTGGCACAGATAGCGCTGGAAGTGGTCGGAGGCTTCGAATTAATTAAGTGCAGTTCCGGCAGCGAGGCGCTAGCAGCGATTCATGCCGGTGCCGTTCCCGACCTATTGTTACTCGATGTCATGATGCCAAATATGGATGGTCCGACGACCTTGGCAGAGTTGCGTAAGTTGGCCACTACCGAAGCAACGCCCGTTATCTTTATGACTGCAAAAGTGCAGTCTGTTGAACTCGAATATTACAAATCTCTGGGAGCGATTGGCGTCATTGCTAAGCCATTCGATCCTATGGAGTTATCCGGACAAGTGCTGAATCTTTGGCACAAAGGAAGTTAAATGGTAGCGGTGAATTCTGGCTTGCAGGCAAAATTGCAGGCATTGGAAAATTTATTTCGTGAAAAGCTACCCTCAAAAGCCGCTGAGATGGATGCAGCGTTATCTCGTTTTTTACTCAATCCACTAGATTATGATGCCTTGACTCTGTTGCATCGCTTATTGCATACGATGGCGGGGTCTGCAGGAACCTTCGGTTTTCCCGAACTAGGTGTGGATGCCCGCGAATTTGAAAAAAGGCTGAAACCCTTATTTGAAGGCGAGGTCTGGACGAAGAAAAACTTGAGTGCTTATGCCAAAGAGTTGAGAACCTATTTTGACGTCGTTTTACTCTCTGCAGAAAATAAGGCCAGTAACGTATTGGTCGAAGAAACTGCAGAAAACCTCAAAGATAGCGAAGGCTCTCGCCTCGTATATTTGGTCGATGAGGATAGTGACGCGACTCAGTCAATTAAAGTCCAGCTGGAGCATTTTGGCTATGAAGTCGTCCTGATCAATCAGCTAAAGTCACTGGCGATTGCAATTGCTACCCGTCGGCCTGACATCGTTGTGATTGAATACGGTTCGGTTGACGGAAGAATGGCCGGAGCAGAGGAAATCGCCAAGATCAAGCAACACGGACGGTTCCATATCCCTACCATCTTTGTATCGAATTCTAGTAGTTTTGAACATCGTCTGCAGGCTGTGCGCTCTGGCGGCGATGGCTATTTCACCAAGCCGATTGATATCGTGGCACTAACCGAGCGTATTGATGCGGTAGTCGGACGTGAGCAGTCTAGGGGCTATCGTATTTTGATCATTGATGATGACGTGGTGACATCAGAATACTACAGCGTTGTGCTACGCAACGCCGGAATGAGTGTCAAAACCTTGCATGACCCTGCCCAGGTGCTGAATGCACTGACCGATTTTCGCCCGGAGTTAATCTTACTGGATGTCTACATGCCCTTATGTAGCGGTGTAGAGCTGTCGAAGATGATACGACAGGATAATTCTTATCTGGATATTCCGATCGTTTTCCTGTCGAGTGAAAATGATATAGGTAAGCAGCTAGATGCGATTAAAGCAGGTGCGGATGATTTTATTACCAAGCCGATAGAGCCGCAGTTTTTGGTTGCGTCTTTGACCACCAGAGCTGAGCGTTATCGTTTGTTACGCGCACTTATTATGCGTGATGGTTTGACCGGTTTGTACAATCATACGGCGATCAAAGAAGAATTGACGGCGGAAATTTCTATTGCTGGTCGGAATCAGACCCCATTGGCGTTGGCGATTCTGGATCTGGATTTCTTCAAGAACGTGAATGATACCTACGGACATCCGGTTGGTGATCAGGTGCTGCGGACTTTGTCGCTCCTCCTGAAGCAACGTTTGCGTCGCAGTGATATCGTGGGTCGCTATGGTGGAGAAGAGTTCGTTATTATTTTTCCGAGTACAATGGCGGTTGTTGCCCGCCGCGTGCTGGAGCAGATTCGTATCGCGTTTAATAAAATTGAACAACATGCGGAGCAGGGTGGTTTTTCAGTAACTTTTTCTGCCGGAGTGGCGGATCTGGATTCGTGCGGTGATTCTGAAGAATTATTTGATGTTGCGGATGCTGCTTTGTATCGAGCCAAACAAGGTGGAAGAAATCAAATTGTATTGGCAACTACTTGATAGATCATTTATCTATTCACCGGATTTAACTGTTCTGGCATGGCACAACACTCTCGATCATCAAATCAACCTCTAAGCGTGCTTGTTGTCGATGACGACTATTTTATGCAGCGTATGGCGGTTATGGTGTTAGAGGCATTAGGTCATACAGGCGTTGTTGTCGATGACGGACAAAAAGCATTGGACTGTTTGTCGAAGCGACGATTTGATGTTGTTTTAATGGATGTCATGATGCCGGTCATGGATGGATTAGAGGCGTTGGCTGCGATTCGTGAGCATGAACATGGGGCAAAACGTCAACGTATTATTATGGTAACAGGCCACGCTGAATCGACCGATCGAATCAGATTGCAGCAGGCTGGCGCAGATGGTTATGTTAGTAAGCCAATCGACGTAGAACAGTTGCGCTGCGAATTAGATCGAGTGATGCATTCTTAGCGATGCATATTTTCAGCTAACACTGTTTCACTATTAATGTGTTGATTTTTAAAAAAATGCCACGTACTGTTTGGCGCAGGGTAATGCCTGTCTCCCTATTGTGTATCTCAAAACACCTTGTTCAGCCCAAGCGCTTATGCTTCAATTTTTAAAGGCAGCCAACATGACAAAAATAGTAAGAGTTAGTCCCGAAATGCAAAAATTTCTGGCTGCGCCGGAGATTGAAGACGCACCAAAAAATACGTTCCATAACAACGGATTCTGGACGTTCGGTGTTGTTCTCATGAGCAAGATGTCATTTAAGACAAAAGCGCTGATGATTTGTCTGCTCTTTGCTATACCGATGAGCTTTTTGGCATGGTCTTTCTATTCAACCACCCTTGAGAATATCGCTTTTTCTTCCAAAGAACGCCTAGGCGTTGAGTACAGTCGTCAAATTTTTCCGGTACTCAATCTAGCGCAGCAGCTCCGTCGTGACGCATCTAATGCAGTCGCTGGCGGTGTCGCACCACCGACCTTGGCCGAGCTGAAAGACAAGCTTCAGGCAGCCCAACTCAAATTGGCTGAAACTGACAAGCATCTGGGTACGGAGTTAGGCACTGCAAAAGCCTATGCGGCAGTTCAAGATGCGTTTTCTAAGGCGAATGCCGCCACAGGAGATACAAGTCTCGTGTTCAAAGCACATACTGCACACGTCCAAGCCTTGCTCGATCTGATGTCGTCTGTAGCGGATGCGTCGAATCTGACATTGGATCCCGATATTGCCAGCTTTTATATTATGGATGCTAGCTTGGGCAGAGCGCCAGATGTGATTGAAAATACTGCCAAGCTGCGCGGCATCGGTATCCGGGTATTAAAGGCCGGTGCTATCACTCCTGAGCAGCAGCGCACTTTGAGCGAAATGATGGCGATTGCCGATTTTCAGGGAAAGAATATGCGTGACGGCCTTGATAAAGCTATCGGGAACGACAAAAACATTGCAGCGACAATTAAAGCAAAAGAGACTTTGACTGCCATGGCGGACTTTTTTTCCTACGCGCGTAAAAATGTCGTTAATACAGATGTCTATAATAGCCAGCAGGAAGAAGAGTACCGGACATTAGCGAATAAATTGGTTAGTGAACAATATGCATTGGTATCGCGTCTGTTAGACCAGCTTGATGTATTGTTGGAGAGCCGGATTGCTACGATGCATTCTCATTTGTATGCAGTAACAATTATTTTGTTAGTAGGCATATTACTGGCGTTTTATTTTTTCTACACTTTCTATTTAGTGACCAGTGGCGGCCTACGTTTAATTAGTCGACATTTGCAAGAAATGGCGCAAGGTGACTTACGTAAAGCACCGTCGAAACCATTTGGCACTGATGAGCCAGCCCAAGTCATCGCTGATTTGCGTAACACCTATGATTCGTTGCATGAGCTGATCCGGACAGTGCGGCATTCAGCCCGAGCACTGCATGCTACCAGTGCCGAAATTTCGTCTGCTAGCTACGATTTATCTGCGCGAACAGAGTCCGCCGCAGCGTCGCTTGAGGAACAATCTGCATCCATGGAGGAAATTGGCTCGACAGTCGAAAATACGGCAGAGCGCGCTGGAATGGCGGCGAAGTTCGCGGCAGAAAATGCCAAAGTTGCCGAGGCTGGCGGCCAGATCATTTCAACTGTCGTCAAGACTATGCAAGAGATTCACGCATCATCATCAAAAATCAATGAAATCATCGGCGTGATTAATGGCATCGCGTTTCAGACTAATATTTTAGCGTTGAATGCGGCAGTTGAGGCAGCCAGAGCAGGCGAGGCTGGTAGAGGGTTTGCAGTAGTGGCCAGCGAAGTGCGGAACCTGGCACAGCGCAGCGCGGCGGCAGCAACTGAAATTAAATCACTTATTTCCAATAGTGTTGATCAGATCACTGGTGGAACGAAAGTTGTCGAGCAAGCCGGTGTGGCCATGGAGACGATGGTCTTGAATGCAAAGCAAATTAACGAGTATCTCAGTGAAATCTCTCGGTCAGCCACGGAGCAGGCGGACGGTGTGTCGCAGGTAGGGATGGCAATCAATACGCTGGATCAAGATACTCAGCAAAATGCTGCTTTAGTAGAGGAAACAACCGCTGCATCAGGAGCATTGACGCAACAGGCTGAAACTTTGCAACAAGAGATTGCAAAATTCAGAGTGGCATAGATACAAGGAAGTAATGGAGGAGTCAAAGTATCTAAACCGATAACTAACGGCTTTGATATCGTAAAAACCAGGCAGTGCGTTGCCTGGTTTTTTCTTTTAGATAAGGTGTTATTTCAATTTAATCGCAAATAATCCACGTACACTAATTAACTCGAGTGATAGTAATCGGTTTGATTTTGGATTCCAGCGGTTTGCCTTTGCGAGCACGTTTGCCTATATGGATGCCTAGCGCATTAGCGCTCAATACGACTTCCTGAGGTTTGGCTGCGCGACCTGTGCCTGAAACTTTGACACCTTTTTGACTAATCGCCTGTGCCGCCAATAGCTTCTCTTTTGCTTCGAGTTCCATCAGGATGACGCCGCGACCGCCACTTGCAAGCTGCTTGATTTCAGCCAGGCCAAATACCAGCAGGCGACCTTTTTCTGATAAACAGGCAATCGCACTGGTGTCGTCTGCCACTAAGGTCGGCAGCAATGGCTCGTCACCATCATCCAGCGTCATGAAGGCCTTCCCAGCCTTCATGCGACCAACCATGTCACCTGCTTTCGCAGTAAAGCCGTAACCGGCGCTGGAGGCAAGTAATAGAGTGGATTCCGCCGTGCCAGCGAAGTAATGCAGAATTTTTGTACCGCTCGCAAGATCGATCAGGGTGGTGATTGGCACACCATCGCCGCGTGCGCCGGGTAATGCGGCGACGGGGACGGAATACACGCGACCGTTTGAGCCGAACATCAGCAACTGATCGATGGTGCGACATTCAAAAGTGTTATGCAAACTATCACCAGCTTTGAAGGCGAATTGTGCAGCATCGTGGCCATGTCCAGTTCTTGCGCGAACCCAGCCTTTATCCGAAATGACGACGGTGACTGGCTCATCAATCACTTTTTGCTCTATCGAAGCACGTGCCGCTTCCTCGATCAGGGTACGGCGTGCGTCACCATATTGCTTGGTATCGGCTTCGATTTCTTTGATGATGCATTTTTTCATCGACGCCGGGTTGTCTAGCAGATCTTGCAAACTGGTTTTTTCCAGACGCAATTCTTCTAGCTGCTGCTGAATCTTGATTGCCTCTAAACGAGCGAGCTGGCGCAGACGAATTTCCAGTATATCTTCTGCCTGGATATCGGACAGTCGGAAGGCATCCATCAATGCCGGTTTTGGATCATCTGATTCACGGATGATCTTAATCACCTTATCGATATTCAGCAAGACGGCTTCGCGGCCTTCCAGAATATGAATACGGTCATCCACTTTTTTCAGCTTGAATTGCGTGCGGCGGGTGACCGTCGTAAAGCGGAAGGTGATCCATTCTTTGAGAATGTCGAGCAAACCTTTTTGACGCGGACGGCCGTCGCCACCAATCATCACGAGATTGATTGAGGTCGAGGTTTCCAGCGAGGTATGCGCCAGCAGCATCTGCATGAATTCGGCCTGATCCTGATTTTTGGATTTTGGCTCTAATACCAGCCGCACTGCGGCTTCGCGACCGGATTCGTCGCGCACTGCGTCGAGTACGGATAGTACGACTTGTTTCAGTGAGGCCTGTTCCGGCGTTAATGTTTTTTTGCCCAATTTGATTTTGGGATTGGTGATCTCTTCGATTTCTTCGAGAATCTTTTGTGAGGATACGCCGTGTGGTAATTCTGTAATGACGGCTTGCCATTGACCGCGGGCGAGTTCTTCGATCTTCCAGCGGGCACGTACTTTCATACTGCCACGACCAGCGGCATAGATATCGGCAATCGCGGCAGCGGGCGTAATGATTTGTCCACCACCAGGGAAGTCTGGTCCCGGAATCATGCTCATCAATTCTGTATGTTGCATGTGTGGATTGCGGATCAGCGCAACGGCTGCTTTGGCAACTTCACTCAGGTTGTGCGACGGTATTTCTGTCGCCATACCGACGGCAATCCCCGATGCGCCATTCAGTAAGACGAAGGGCAGGCGACCAGGCAGTAAACTCGGCTCTTCAAAAGAACCATCGTAGTTAGGCTGAAAATCGACGGTGCCGAGATCAATTTCATCAAGCAGCAAACGAGAGATCGGCGTCAGACGTGCCTCGGTATATCGCATCGCCGCGGCACCATCACCGTCCCGTGAACCGAAGTTACCCTGACCGTCGATGAGCGGATAACGCAGCGAAAAGTCCTGCGCCATCCTGACCATCGCATCGTAGACGGACTGGTCGCCATGCGGATGTAATTTACCCAGAACGTCACCAACGACCGTCGCCGATTTACGCGGTTTGGCGGTGGAGCTCAGGCCGAGTTCGTTCATGGAAAACAGAATGCGGCGTTGTACCGGTTTCTGACCGTCGCAGACATCCGGCAAGGCACGGCCCTTGACGACGGAGATCGCGTAATCCAGATAGGCACGCTCCGCAAAACTTGCCAGCGTCAGGGTTTCGCCAGCATCGCCGCCGTTACCACCGTTATCGTCATCAGGTGCCTGATCAAATAAATTTGCTTGTTCGCTCATAGTACTTTGTTGTGTTCATTATTTTAATTTCTGAAACAGATCCCGCAATATTCATGCGGGTTTTCAGCCATTTTCGCCTTGAGAGGCGCTAAATCATTGGGCGTTCCATTTATTTTTTTACGTGAACGTCAAATATCTGCTTCTACCTCATTGCCGTGCTCTTCCAGCCAAGCGCGGCGGGCAGCTGCTTCGCCTTTTCCCATCAGCATATTGAAACGTGCTTCAGAAAAAGCTTGGTCGAATTCGCCTAGCGCAACCGGTAGCAGGCGACGGGTATCCGGGTTCATGGTGGTTTCCCATAATTGTTCTGCGTTCATTTCGCCGAGACCTTTAAAGCGGGAAATCGACCAGGCACCATCTTTCACACCGTCTTTACGCAGCTTGTCTTCAATCGCAATTAATTCGCCCGCATCGAGTGCATAAATCTTCTGAATAGGCTTTTTGCCGCGCGCCGGTGCATCGACACGGAACAGGGGAGGGCGAGCAATGCAGACGTGACCGCGTGCTATCAATTTCGGGAAGTGTCTGAAGAATAGTGTCAGCAGCAATACCTGAATATGCGAGCCATCAACGTCCGCATCTGACAGAATACAGATCTTGCCATAACGCAGATTCGATAGGTCTGGATTGTCGTTAGGGCCGTGCGGATCAACACCGACAGCGACCGCAATATCATGAATCTCATTATTGGCAAACAGACGATCGCGCTCGGATTCCCAGGAATTCAGTACCTTGCCGCGCAGAGGCAAAATTGCCTGGAATTCTTTGTCGCGGCCCATTTTTGCGGAACCGCCAGCAGAGTCACCTTCGACCAGAAACAGTTCATTGCGGGTGATGTCGTTCGATTCGCAATCGGTCAGTTTGCCGGGTAGTACGGCAACGCCGGAAGATTTTTTCTTTTCAACTTTTTGTGCTGAACGCAGGCGCGACTGCGCTTGCTTGATGACGAGTTCAGCAAGTTTTTTACCGAGATCGACATGTGAATTCAGCCACAGTTCCAGCGGTGGTTTGGTAAATGAGGACACCAGACGCACGGCGTCACGTGAGTTCAAACGTTCTTTGATCTGACCTTGAAATTGTGGATCGAGTACTTTCGCAGACAGTACGAAAGAGACGCGGGCAAATACGTCCTCAGGCAATAATTTCACGCCTTTCGGTAACAGCGAGTGCATTTCGGCAAAGCTTTTTACCGCACCGAATAAGCCTTCGCGTAACCCGGATTCGTGGGTGCCGCCAGCCGGTGTCGGGATCAGATTTACGTAGGATTCGCGTACCGGTACGCCTTCTTCTGTCCATGCGACGACCCAGGATGCGCCTTCGCCTTCGGCAAATCCGTCAGCGTCTTTACCTGCGAATTGTTCGCCCTCAAATAAAGGGATTAACGGTTCTGCGTGGGAGGATTGCGTTAAGGCTTCGGTCAGGTAGCCGCGCAGACCCTGATCGTATTGCCAGGTCTGCGTGTCGCCGGTCTTGGTATTGATCAGGGTGACTTTGACGCCTGGCAGTAATACTGCCTTGGAGCGCAGCAAACGCTGCAATTCTGTTTGCGAGATGTTCGGTGAGTCAAAATATTTGGCATCAGGCCAGATCGAGACACGGGTACCGCTTTTTTTGTCGCCGCGACCAATAGGCTCGGATGTCAGCGGTTCTATCACATCGCCATGGGCAAAAGTCAGTTTATGCAAGCCCGCTTCGCGCCAGACTGTGATCTCCAGGCGGGTAGAGAGCGCATTGGTGACAGAAACACCGACACCGTGCAGGCCGCCGGAGAACGCATATGCGCCGCCACTGCCTTTGTCGAACTTGCCGCCGGCGTGCAGACGGGTAAAGACGATTTCTACCGTCGGCACCTGTTCTTCGGGGTGCAAACCTACAGGAATGCCGCGACCGTCGTCTTCGACCGTCACACTGTTGTCAGCGTTAAGTGTTACAACGATGTTTTTACAATGGCCACCCAGTGCTTCATCCGACGCATTGTCGATCACCTCCTGAATGATATGCAAAGGGTTTTCAGTGCGGGTGTACATACCCGGTCTTTGTTTGACCGGTTCCAGTCCTTTAAGAACGCGGATGGATGATTCGCTGTAGTCGGAAGGTGTGGTGTTTTTCTTAGTGGCCATGCAATAAATACGTTTGAGTTGTGGCTTGTGTTGGAAATTAGGTATTATTTCGCAAAATTTACATGTGTTTGTAAGATTTCACTGTATTCTGGCAATCATTTTTTTGAACAACAGATGCAAGATGCTGCCGTAAAGCTACTTACCCTGATTGTTCATTTGCGGCTATTGTAGCTGCAATGTGTTGATGGATAAACGATGTCACAAAAATCTCCTACGATCGCTATTCGACTGATTGGATTTTTACCCAAAGAAGAAGATACTTTTTCCAGCGTTCTTGCGGTTCTGCGCGAGAAGGGATATCGCTATTTGTGCCTCAAGGACGGTAGCCTGCAAGATCCCGACCTGTTTATCGTGAATGCCGAGGATATTAAGGCGCTGGCGACCTTGTCGGACATTAATCCGGGGAATGCACAGCCAGTCTTGTTAATTGGCAAAACCAAGGTGAGCTTACCGTATGCCGTCATGCCTCGCCCTATCCGTTGGCGCAAATTATTTGATGTCCTCGATGAGCTGGTTGACGAGCGTCAGTTATTGCTGACGACCCTGAGCGCCTATGGTGAGGTCGCCGTTCCTGAGCGCCGTCGCCGCGAGCGTCTCGATTTCGATCTGACCGATCCCGAGGTATACAAAAAAATGCGCAGTACCGCCCCTCCTAAGGGCGGTATCCTGATCATCGACAAGGACATGCGTTTTCGCGATTATGTCGCCGGCATCATGGATCGTTATCGCATACCTGTCGGTATGACCAATGATGCGGAGAATGCGCTGGCGCTGGATGCCGAGTATAAATATGCGATGACGATGATTAATACGTCAACGCCGGATATTGATCCTTATGGCTTGTGCCGTTCGCTCAAGGAGCAGAATCATGACCGCAGAACCAGCGTCATTTTCCTGATCGATAAGACTTATGTTTACAACCAGGATTTTGCGCTCAGCGTGAATTGCGACGGTTTTTTAAATAAACCCTTATCTCGCACACTGGTCTTATCAACGATCAAAAAATTTCTGCGCCTGATGTAGGCTCCCATAGCACTCAGGCGGAGTTACTTTTTGTGATCCTTTATGCACTTATTTGCTCAACAAGCGCATACCTCTTTCCAAGCCCTCTATTGTGACCGGAAACATGCGGTTGTTCATTAATTGCTTGATGATTGATACGGATTGACGGTACTGCCATAAGCCTTCCGGTTCTGGATTCAGCCAGATAAATTTAGGGAAGGTCGAGGTAAAACGTTGTAGCCACTGTGCACCGGCTTCGTCATTGTTATATTCAACTGAGCCGCCAGCCTGCAAAATCTCATACGGGCTCATGGTCGCATCGCCGACGAAGATGACTTTGGTATCGGGCGTGTATTTGCGTAACACATCCCAGGTCGGGAATTTTTCTGCATTGCGACGGCGGTTGTTTTTCCATAGATAGTCATACACGCAGTTATGGAAATAAAAGAATTCCATATTCTTGAATTCGGTTTTCGCTGCGGAAAATAATTCTTCAGTACGTGCAATATGATCGTCCATCGTGCCGCCGACATCTAGCAACATCAGCACCTTGATATTATTTTTGCGTTCGGGCTGCATTTTGATGTCGAGATAGCCGGCATTATTTGCCGTCGCTTTAATTGTGGCATCCAGTGCCAGTTTATCTTCGGCACCGTAACGGGCAAACTTACGCAGGCGACGCAAGGCAACTTTGATATTGCGGGTGCCGAGTTCCCGTTCATCGTCATAATCGCGGAAGGTGCGGGCCTCCCATGCCTTGACTGCCGTGCGATTGCCGCCTTTGCCGCCGATGCGTATGCCTTCTGGGTTCTGACCGCCATTGCCGAAGGGCGATGTACCGCCAGTGCCTATCCATTTGCTGCCGCCTTCGTGACGTTCTTTTTGCTCCTTGAGCAGTTCCTGCAGCCGGTCCATCAGTTTGTCGTAGCCAAATTTTTCCAGCGCAGCTTTCTGCTCATCGCTGAGTTCGCGCTCCATACGCTTGGTCAGCCATTCCAGCGGAATTTCCGGATGCTTCTCAAAGATAGTATCGATCCCCTTGAAGTAGAGACCAAAGGCCCTGTCGAATTTGTCGTAGTGCGCTTCGTCCTTGACCATAATGGTACGTGAGAGAAAGTAGAAGTCATCCATGGACATGCTGATCAAACCTTTGTCCAGAGCTTCTAGCAGCATTAGAAATTCCTTGATCGAGACAGGAATTTTTGCATCTTTCAGCGTATAAAAAAAATCGATCAGCACGGCTTGCTCCTGCAAATAAGTTTATTGTCAGCGGTTACTTCGCTTTGTATTTGTCGCGCATGTACTGCAAATTCTGTTTTACACCTGGCCACTCGTTTTCAATGATGCTGTACACCACCGTATCTCTGACCCGTCCGTCTGGCAAGATCATATGATTACGTAAAATAGCGTCGCGCTTTGCCCCGAGGCGCTCAATTGCTGCTTGTGAGCGATGATTGAACCAGTCAGTACGGAATTCTACGGCGATGCAGCCAAACTGTTCGAAGGCATGCGTCAGTAGTAGCAGTTTGCACTCGGTATTAATTGCGCTACGCTGTACACGTTGTGCGTACCAGGTATAGCCGATTTCCAAGCGTTTATTATTATGATCGATATTGCAGTAGCGCGTGGAGCCGACAATCTGACCCGTCGCATTTTCTCGGATCGCAAACGGAATAGCTTTGCTTTGCTCCTGCATTTCCAAGGCGATATTCAACCAATTTTGTGCATTGTCAGGATGAGGAACTGAGGTGAAAAAGAGCTTCCATAATTCGCCATCGGCGGCAGCCATCTGAATTTCCGGCAGATGCTGCTGGGACAAAGGTTCCAGGCTAACGTGCTGGTCTTGCAGAGTGAATGAGCTGGGTTGCATATATAGAAGTCCTTGATGGTGTAAGCGGTCTTTAGTAACAGCTTCTAGTGTTCCGATATTTTTGGCATGGGAACAGATACAATCCTTGATTATGGTGAGGAATACAACAAGTTCGCTGTATTTTTGCTGCCTGGAAATGATTTTAGCAAATTAACATAACCGTTTTGTACAATACTTGCTAACTAAAAAAAAAGCAGTTATACTGCAAAGCTGTACAGAATTATGCGGCGTGGCAATCTTGTGAGGTCACTTTGAACCCGTCGCTCTTGACCACGTTTAGGAAATCTCATGGCAAATACCGCACAAGCACGCAAGCGTGCTCGTCAAGCAGTAAAACAAAATGCACACAACTCCAGCCAGCGTTCAACGCTGCGTACAGCAATCAAAGCTGTTCGCAAAGCGATTGAAGCAGGTGATAAAGCTGCTGCTGCAACAATCTTTCAATCATCAGTTTCAACGATTGACCGCATTGCTGACAAAAACATCATTCACAAAAACAAAGCAGCACGTCATAAAAGCCGTCTGGCTTCCGCTTTGAAAGCTTTGGCTTAATTAGTTAAGTTTCTTGTGACCTGATCAAGGGCACATTAAAAAGCAGTGAGTAAAAAACCGCAATCATGTATTGCGGTTTTTTTTTTCTATTCCAGATTATGAATGTTTATTGCATTTAATGCATGGAATACTCAATACGTGGCGTTTGTAAACAGATTGGCGGACTCACCGCCATATCGTGTTATTGCAAGGGTAGTCCGTCTATTTTGGTGCCTGGCTTTACGTTTTTCTGTTTAAACCATCCCTGATTCATTTCCAGTGCGTAGCGTACGGTCTTTTTTGCGCAATGGGAATCAGTTGTTTCTGGTTGCATGTCTTCGATATTCACTATTTTGCCTTCGCTATCAATAAAGGCAACGGAAAGCGGTATCAAGGTGTTTTTCATCCACATGCAGACGCCCGCCGGAGCGCCAAAATCAAATACCATCCCTTCGCTCGCACCCATCCGGGTTCTATTCATCAAGCCTTGCTGGCGATCCGCATCGGTTGCAGCGACTTCTGCCTGAATCACATTAATGCCAATCGATAATTGTTTAATCGGGAGTCTGGTTTGTGCGCTAGCGTAAGCGCTAGTCAAGGAGAATAAGGTCAGAACAGTAAATTTGCGCAGGCTGGAGATTGTCATAAAAGTGTCAAAACACGAATAGAGTATGAGAAATATTGAGCCGAACATCTGGT
The DNA here is from genome assembly GCF_049340165.1 of Undibacterium sp. Xuan67W. NCBI lineage: Bacteria > Pseudomonadati > Pseudomonadota > Betaproteobacteria > Burkholderiales > Oxalobacteraceae > Undibacterium > Undibacterium sp. Xuan67W. The sequence goes on along the minus strand of NZ_JBMPPN010000006.1, from coordinate 64,291 downwards.
GTCTTACAGAGCAAGTAAGGAAGCGGCTGCGTTTTTGAAAGTGTTAGTGTACTACGCAGACAGATATTCTTTTTTTGCAGATACACTTTAGAAACAAAAAAAGGCAGGAAATCCTGCCTTTTTGAGAGCTGTAAATATTATTTAGAAGTAGAGGCTTCGCCGGACGCCATTGCGCTACCGCTAGCTTTTTTATGTTTCTTATGTTTTTTTGCTGGTTTGGCAGAGGCATCACCCGATGCGGCTGCAGATGCAGCTGGCGCAGACGCTTTAGCAGAAGGAGCTGGTGCTTGAGCAAAAGCAGCAGAAGCAAACAGACCAGCAACGAGAGCGGCGATCAATTTTTTCATTTTGTACATCCTTCAATATTTTAGTTTGGGGTAGCGATACAATCGAATCATGGTGAACAACGCAGTGTTCCAAGGCAAGGTTGACAGATATTTTTAATTTGTCCAGAAATACTCAAAATTATTTACCGGTTTTGTCTTGTTTTAGTGCATTTGGATCTACTTTGATCCATGAGCCGGGCATTAGCGGGTGATTTTCCAGAGAAAAACCGCCTATGGCACTGCGTACTAATCTCAGTGTGGGCAAACCTACCGCAGCAGTCATGCGCCTGACCTGGCGGTTTTTGCCTTCGGTTAAGCTGATAGATAACCAGCTGGTTGGAATATCTTCCCTGTGGCGTATTGGCGGGTCCCTGTCCCAGATCCATTCCGGTGGATAAATATGCTTCACCTCACATGGCTTGGTAATAAAGTCGCCCAGATCTAGTGGGTCGCGCAATCTCTCCAAAGCGGCGGCATCCGGTTTGCCCTCGACCTGAACTAAATAGGTTTTAGCCTGTTTCAGATCTGGATGGCTGATCGCGTGCTGCAATTTACCGTCATCCGTCAATAATACAAGTCCTTCACTATCTGCATCGAGGCGACCAGCGGGGTAAACCCCTGGCACATCCACATAGTCAGCCAGTGTCTGGCGAGAGGGATGCGCAGAAAACTGGCACATCACGTTATAAGGTTTGTTGAGTAATATCAAATTCATGGCGCTATGATAATCTGCGTTGTCCGGAAGGTGTAGATCCCGGTACTGTAAAGTTATGGCATCTAGTAAAATACTAGTGCATAATACGAAATGGTAGTCTTGTGTCTTATATAAGAGTAAATTTACCTGTATTTATATAGAGGCAGACAAGACTTGTTATGAGCGAAGCGCGACCCGCTAAATCGCCCAAATCTACGGAGAAAAAGATGTATCAACATATTAAAGTTCCCGCTGAAGGTAAACAAATTACCGTCAATGCTGATTTCTCATTGAACGTTCCAGACAATCCAATCATCCCTTTCATCGAAGGCGATGGTACCGGCGTTGATATCAGCCCAGTTATGATCAAAGTGGTGGATGCAGCCGTAGCTAAAGCATACGGCGGCAAGCGCAAAATCAGCTGGATGGAAATCTATGCTGGCGAAAAATCGACCAAAGTATACGGCCCAGACGTCTGGTTGCCGGAAGAAACGCTGAAAGTCCTGAAAGACTACGTCGTTTCTATCAAAGGCCCATTGACGACACCAGTCGGTGGTGGTATCCGCTCCCTGAACGTCGCTTTGCGCCAAGAGCTGGATCTGTATGTCTGCTTGCGCCCGGTACGTTATTTCAAAGGCGTCCCTTCGCCAGTGCGTGAGCCAGAAAAAACTGACATGGTCATCTTCCGTGAAAACTCAGAAGACATCTATGCCGGTATCGAATTCGCAGAAGGCTCTGATCAAGTCAAAAAATTGATCAAGTTCCTGCAAGACGAAATGGGCGTGAAAAAAATCCGTTTCCCTGATACTTCCGGTATCGGTGTGAAACCGGTATCCCGTCAAGGTACAGAGCGTCTGGTACGTAAAGCAATCCAGTACGCAATCGACAATGACAAGCCATCCGTGACCATCGTTCACAAAGGTAACATCATGAAGTACACCGAAGGTGGCTTCCGTGACTGGGCTTATGCATTGGCCCAAAAAGAATTCGGCGCAGAATTGATCGATGGCGGTCCATGGTGCAAATTCAAGAATCCAAAAACAGGTAAAGAAATCACTGTTAAGGATTCTATCGCCGATGCTTTCTTGCAGCAAATCCTGTTGCGTCCAAATGAGTACAGCGTCATTGCGACACTGAACCTGAACGGCGATTACATCTCCGACGCGCTGGCAGCGCAAGTTGGTGGTATCGGCATTGCTCCTGGTGCTAACTTATCCGATTCTATCGCTATGTTCGAAGCAACTCACGGTACAGCGCCGAAGTACGCTGGTAAGGATTATGTGAACCCAGGTTCATTGATCTTGTCCGCTGAAATGATGTTGCGTCACATGGGTTGGTTGGAAGCCGCTGATCTGCTGATCAGCGCGACAGAAAAAGCCATTACAGTCAAGAAAGTGACCTACGATTTCGCCCGTCTGATGGAAGGTGCTACACAAGTGTCTTGCTCAGGTTTTGGTGATGTCATGATCGAGAACATGTAATAGTAATATCTTTGCTTGTTCTGTGATAAAAGCCGGTTCGCTTACGCTGAATCGGCTTTTTTATTTACCGATCACAGCACGGTCTGATTCAGCGCGAAGCGTATTAAATCTGCCTGTCCTTCGATATGCAGTTTACGTTTGATATTCAGCCGATGCGTTTCTACTGTGCGGACGCTCAGGCCGAGCTCGCGTGCAATATGCTTATTCGACTTTCCGGTCGCAATACTTTTTAAAATACATTGCTCTCTTTGCGTCAGAGTTTGCAAGGGACTTGCCGCTGTTGCCTGATTTTGCAGTCCTGAACTGAAATAATTTTTACCGGACATGACGCTTTCAATCGCGGTAATAATTTCTTCTGCTGGCGCTCCTTTCAGTACATAGCCTTTTGCTCCGGCCTGGATGGACTGAGATACGTATTCTGCCTTTTCGTGCATCGATAACATAATGACTGAAATACCCGGATATTCCTTGGCAAAGCGTGAGGTCAGTGTGATGCCGTTTACATTCCCCAAGTTAATATCCATCAGAATCAAATCAATTTTTAGTTTTGCGGCAAGACTAAGCGCATCCTCTGCATTGCCCGCTTCGCCTACGATATGAAAATGAGAAATAGTTTCCAAACGCGCTTTGAGTCCATCGCGGACTAAAGGATGATCGTCGACAAGTAATAAATTAATTACGCGAGGCACCGTTGTTTGCTGCATATTCATTACCTACTCCTTGGAATCAGGGCGCTGACCCGGGTGCCGCTGGCATCCGAATGCACGGCTAGTTGACCATTCACGGTGGCGAGACGTTCGCGCATATTGCTCAGGCCAATACCATGTTTCGGGTGGCTGGCGATACCGGGCACGTCAAATCCGCCACCGTTGTCGCTAATGATGAGATTCACCATGCGCTGATCACCCGATAAGTCGATATCGACTTGCGAGGCATTGCGTGCATGTTTGTGAATATTGGTTAAGGCTTCCTGAGCGATACGGAACAGTACCGTGTTGCTGACATCATGGAGGCCGCTAATGTCTCCCGTGATTTGCAGCCGTACTGGTAGGCCGGTGTCTTCCATGAACTCTTCCGCGAGGTGCTCGAATGCGACTGCCAGCCCTAGATCGTCTAGCATGGCAGGGCGTAAATCGTGGGAAATCCGTCGTACCTCTCCCAATGTTTCATTTAGTTGTGAGGTAGCACGAGTGAAGGATACACGGGCTGATTCTGTCTCGGTTTTAGGCAAGCCTAATTTGGCAATGCCAGATTCGATTTGCAGTTTGATCGATACAAGCAACTGACTGATTCCGTCATGCAGATCGCGTGACAGGCGCGCGCGTTCATCTTCTTGTGAGCGCACAACGCTTTGTGCCAGGGCTTTTAGCTTGGCCTCCGCTACGCGTGATTCACTGATGTTTAATACCAGCCCAGAGACCGCGATCAACAAGGCGCTGATCACCGCGATACTGGTAATCCAGAACATCGTACTCTGGCTGTTCTTGGTATTCTGGGCATCGATTTTATTCAAGGCATTATCGACGTCATCAAGATAAATGCCGGTGCCCAGCATCCAGCCCCAGCGATCCAGCGCAACGACATACCCTAGCTTAGGTGCCACCTTATGCGTCGATGGTTTTTCCCATAAATAGCGTACGGCACCGCCGCCTTCTTTCGCCTTCGCAATCAGTCTGCGAATGGTGAAATTGCCTTCGGGATCGGTCAAATTCCAGAGATCTTTACCGACCAGATCGCTTTGCCGCGGATGCATCAGATTTTTTCCCTGCATGTCATACAAATAGAAATAGCCGTCGTCGCCGAAATCGAGTTTGGCTAAAATGGCTTTAGCTTCTTCTTGTGTTGCTGCATTTTGTAAGGGGGCGTTATACAGATGAGAGATTGCCGCCACGCCTAGGTTCACATAATGCTTCAGCTCAGTTTCTTTACTTGCCAGATAGGCTTGCTCGACCGTATTGCGCTGCTGTTGCGCAAGCAGGCTGGTCTGATAAAAAACCGCAAGTGCAATCGCCGCAAACGATAACAGCAGCGGGATGATCGCAAACATGATGATTTTATAGCGCAGCTTCATGTGGCTAGTGCGTGTTTCTGTGTGAGTAGAATGAAAGTCAGAGCGGTTATTAAAAAATGAAAAAGCCTCGTGACGGACGAGGCTTTCTTTTCTTGCTTGTATCGCTTTACGTCAGGTATTCCATTATTCGGTTGGTGGCACGTAGCCGGAGGCTGCATCTGCACCATCGCCAAAGAAATGTTTTTCCATTTGCGTTGCCAGATATTTACGGGCACGTGTATCCGCCAGATTCAGTCGATTTTCGTTGACCAGCATCGTCTGGTGTTTCAGCCAGCCTGCCCAGGCTTCTTTGGACACGCTCTCATAAATTCTCTTGCCGAGTTCACCCGGATACGGAGGAAAATCTAAACCTTCAGCTTCTTTATCTAACTTAATGCAGTGGACCGTACGGGCCATGGTAAAACTCCTATCAATCTTTGAAATAACGTCCCAGATTATAACTGCTTAATCAAGACCAGCGATTTACGCTGCCAGTTGTACATTTTTTGCCGGTCTTTTGGCAGATCATCGACGGATGCCTTGACGAAGCCGCGTTTCAGAAACCAGTGCTCAGTACGGGTCGTCAACACAAACAGCGAATGATAGCCCGCGCGCCGTGCACGTTTTTCCATATGCTTGAGAATACGCTCACCATCTCCCTGGCTCTGTACATCAGGATTGACGGTCAGACAGGCCATCTCAGCCATTTTTTCAAACGGGAAAGGGTAAAGCGCCGCGCAGCCAAAGATCACCCCATCATGCTCAATGACGGAGAAATAGTTGATCTCGCGCTCAATCAGTTCACGGCCGCGCTTGACCAGCGTACCATCGGCTTCCAGTGGTTCGATCAGTTTAATAATACCGCCGACGTCCTCAATCGTTGCCTCGCGCAGGCTTTCGAGGTTTTCGTGGCTGACCATGGTGCCGACGCCATCATGGGTAAATAATTCCAGCAGCGCTGAGCCATCCATTTGGTACGGCACGATATGCACACGAGGCACGCCGGCGCGTGACGCCTTGATCGCGTGTTCGAGGTAAAACGCCGAATCCGGCGGCAGATAATTTGCCTTAATCTCTTGCTCTGCCTGAACCGAGGACAACTCGCGTATTTCATCGTTATCCTGATCCACCATCATCGGTGTCTCGCTGATGAAAATCAATTTATCGGCGCGTAATGAGGTTGCCGTAGCGACCGCCACGTCCTCCATCGTCAGATTGAACGCTTCACCCGTTGGTGAGAAACCCAGCGGCCCCAGCAAGACCAGGCTGCCAGCGCTCAGGATCGCATGAATCGTTTCATAGGCGACCTTGCGTGCAATACCTGTCAGACCAAAATCTACGCCATTCACGATGCCGATTGGTTTTGCAGTCACAAAATTGCCTGAAATAATCCTGATCGCCGAATGCGCCATGGGCGTGTTCGGTAAGCCCTGGCTAAATGCAGCCTCAATATCGAGCCGTAATTCGCCGGCGGCCTCCTTCGAGCATTCGAGCGCTGCCGTATCCGTAATCCTGACGCCATTGTGAAAACTACCCTCGACATTGCGCAAAGCCAGTTGTTCTGCGACCTGCGGGCGTGAGCCGTGCACGATCACAATCTTGATGCCCAGAGCATGTAACAGCGACAGATCTTGCGCCAGTACCGGCAAGGCACCTGCCATGACCAGTTCGCCGGGAAAGGCCACCACGAAGGTTTTACCGCGGAAGGCGTGAATGTACGGCGCGACCGAGCGCAGCCATTGAACGAATTGAACAGGATTTTCCATGGGCAGATTATAATGCGCTCCGCTATGTCTGCTAATAATTCATCCAAAAATTCTCCCAAAAAAGCCACGACTGATTTACGTCAATTGCGTGATAGCCTGCGTCAGGCGCAACAAGTCAAGGCAGAGGAGGCAAAAAAGCCCGCTGTGGCCGCGCCAGGTGGCCCGCCTGACAAGGCGCGTCAGCCTGTCAGCTCAACGAGACCAGTGGCAATGGCGGCCGAAAAATCTGCGCAAATCGGGACAAATGCCCCGTCTGAACGTGCGCTACCGTTTCGCAATCCGCCGCCTGTGATTACTTATCCCGAAGAATTGCCGGTATCGGGCAAGCGTGCCGAAATCGCCGAGGCTTTGCAAAAGCATCAGGTCATTATTGTTTGCGGTGAGACCGGCTCAGGCAAGACGACCCAGTTACCAAAGATTTGTCTGGAGCTGGGGCGTGGTCAGAAGGGTCTGATCGGGCACACGCAGCCGCGCCGTATTGCCGCTTCATCGACTGCTAAACGGATTGCACAAGAGCTGAATTCGCCGCTCGGTGAACATGTCGGTTTCAAGGTGCGTTTTACCGATACCTTGACCAAAGGCGCGTCGGTCAAACTCATGACGGACGGTATTCTGCTGGCAGAGACGCAGACCGATCCGCTGCTCAGGCAATATGACACCATCATCATCGATGAGGCGCATGAGCGCAGTTTGAACATCGATTTCCTGCTCGGTTACCTCAAGCAGCTATTACCCAAGCGTCGTGACCTGAAAATTGTCATCACCTCGGCGACGATTGATGCACAACGTTTTGCCAATCATTTTGCAGACGATTCTGCCAATTCTGGCGGTTCAGAGCCCAAGCCAGCACCGGTGATTGAAGTATCCGGTCGCCTGTATCCGGTTGAGGTGCGCTATCGCCCTGTGCAAGAAGATGAAAAGGATAAAGACCGCGACCTGATGACGGCGATCACGGATGCGGTCGATGAGTTGTGTCGTGTCGGGTCTGGCGATGTGCTGGTATTTCTGCCGGGTGAGCGCGAGATTCGTGACGCTGCCGAAGCATTGCGCAAGCATCATCCCGATCATGTCGAGATTTTGCCGCTATTCGCCCGCCTGTCGGCGCAAGAGCAAGAGCGCGTATTCAAGGTCAGCAATGCGCGTCGCATCGTGCTGGCGACAAACGTCGCAGAGACATCGCTGACAGTACCGGGTATTCGTTACGTGGTCGATACCGGCCTGGCACGCGTCAAGCGCTACAGCTATCGCAACAAAGTAGAACAATTGCAGATCGAACCCGTTGCGCAGTCAGCCGCGAATCAGCGTGCTGGTCGTTGTGGCCGCGTCGCTGCGGGTGTGTGCATACGCTTGTATGAAGAAACCGATTACATTCAGCGACCAAAATTTACCGAACCAGAAATTCTGCGCTCGTCCTTAGCTGCCGTTATTCTGAGGATGAAGTCCCTGCATTTGACGGATGTAGAAAGCTTCCCGTTTATCGAGCCACCACCCGGTCGGGCGATTGCTGATGGCTATCAGTTGCTGCAAGAGTTGGGTGCGATGGATGAGGGTAATCAACTCACGCCGACCGGTAAGCAGCTCGCTAAACTGCCCCTCGATCCGCGTGTCGGGCGCATGATTCTGGCGGCACGTGACAATCAGGCACTGATTGAAGTGCTGATCATCGCAGCCGCTTTGTCGGTGCAAGATCCGCGTGATCGCCCGATGGAAGCGCAAGCCGCTGCCGATCTCGCGCACAAAAAATTCGCCGATGAAAAATCCGAGTTCACTTCGTATCTCAAAATCTGGAAATGGTTTGAAGATGCGATAGAGCACAAAAAAACTAATCGCCAGTTGCAAGACAACTGTCGTGCGAACTTCCTCTCGCAAATGCGTCTGCGTGAGTGGCGCGATGTGCATAGCCAGTTGCTGACAATCGTCAAGGAGCAGGGCTGGCGCATGAATGAAGCACCAGCCACCTATGAACAATTGCACACGGCATTGCTCACGGGCTTACTCGGCAATATCGGCTATAAATCCGATGAAGAAGCCCATTATCTTGGCGCACGCGCGATCAAGTTTTATATCTGGCCTGGCTCCACTTTAGCCAAAAAAGCAGGACGCTGGGTGATGGCCGCAGAGCTGGTGGATACCACACGTTTGTATGGCCGCTGCATCGCCCAGTTGCAACCAGAATGGCTGGAAAAAATCGGTGCTCATTTACTCAAAAAATCCTATGGTGAGCCACGCTGGGAAAAACGCACAGGACAAGTCTCTGCGTTCGAGCGAGCAACTTTGTATGGCCTTGTGGTGTATAGCCAGCGCCGTATTCAATATGGTTTGACACACCCAGCCGAAGCGCGTGAAATTTTTATCCGTGATGCACTGGTCGGCGGTGAGCTGGATACCCGCTTGGCGTTTTTTGCCCATAACCAAAAGCTGGTGCGTGAGATTGAAAATCTGGAGCACAAGTCGCGTCGCCTCGATGTGCTGGTCGATGATGAATTGATTGCCGCGTTTTACGATAAGCATATCCCCGCTGACGTCTATAACGCGGTCTTGCTGGAACAATGGCATAAGGACGCCGTCAAGGAAAATCCTAAGCTGCTGTACCTGAACAAAGACGAATTGATGCGCCACGAAGCGGCCGGTATCACCACAGATCTGTTCCCGAAAACCATGCAAGTCAGCGGCGTCGCATTGCAACTCAGTTATCACTTCGAACCCGGCAGCCCGCGTGATGGTGTCACGCTCAGCGTTCCGCTTTTTTCACTGAATCAGGTGTCGGCAGAGCGCAGCGAATGGCTAGTGCCAGGCATGTTGAAAGAAAAAGTGCATTTGCTGATCAAGTCCTTGCCACAAAAAATCCGACGCCACTGCGTACCGTTGCCGGAGTATGCCGCAGGTTTTTGTGAGCGCAATGAGTTCAGTACAGGGAATTTGCTGGACGTCGTGATTGCCGATATCCGCGAACAAACGGGATTGCTCTGTAAGACCACGGACTTCAAGTTTGAGACGCTGCCCGTCCATCTGACGATGAATTTTAAAGTCGTTGACGAGCACGGTCGACAGCTTGATATGGGACGCAATCTGTCAAGCTTGCGTGCCGAATTCGGCGGACAGGCCAGAGAGAGTTTTCAACGGATCGCTTCAGCCGAAAAATTGGCGTTGCTTGACTCCGGGGCGCAACTTGCGAGTCAAATAGCAAAGCAAACTGCCGGACAAACCAGTAAGCAGACAGGTAAGCACACAAATGAACAGGCAAATCAGCAGACCAATGCCAAGTCTCATTCTTCAGATACGTCTCGTAATCCGGCATCAAATCGCGCTGCTGTCACGCAATCCGCATCACAGCAGGCGAAGCTGCAAGAGAATCTGACTGCCTGGACCTTTGATGAATTGCCAGAACTGCTAGAAGTGCAGCAAGGCAAACAAACGCTGATCGGTTATCCGGCATTGGTCGACAAACTCACGCATTGTCATATCGAGGTCTTCGATGATCCTGATGAAGCTGCCCGTGTACATCGCATCGGGATGCGGCGCCTGTTTGCTTTACAGTTGAAAGAGCAAGTCAAGTTCCTGGAAAAAAATATCCCCGGCTTGCAGCAAATGGGCATGCAATTTATGGCCCTCGGCTCGCAGGAAGAGCTACGTGATCAGATCATTCAGACTGCGCTGGAGCGCGCTTGTTTGCAACATCCGCTGCCAACCAATTCCGGTGAATTTAATAAGCGTCGCGAAGAAGGCAAGGGCAGATTAAATCTGCTGGCGAACGAAATCGCCCGTCTCGCCGCGCAGATTCTGGGCGAGTATTATGGCCTGCCGAAAAAACTTCAAGGCATTAAAGCCCATGCCGCAGCAGAGCGCGATATACAAACCCAGTTGCAACAACTGATCGGCAAACGCTTTATCGCGGAGAATGACTTTACTCAGTTATCGCATTTCCCCCGTTATCTGAAAGCGATTACCGTGCGTCTGGAAAAATTACGTGCCGATCCGGCGCGTGATGCGAAATTACTGGCGGAATGGAATAGCGTCGCACAGCCATGGCAACGCACACCGCGTAAAACTGGAAACGATGCTGATCCTAAGTTGACGGAATTCCGCTGGCTGCTGGAAGAGTTGCGTGTGTCCTTATTCGCGCAAGAATTACGCACGCCAATGCCGGTATCCGTAAAACGTTTGCAGAAGGTGTGGGAAAGCATGCAGCGCTGACCGCTGTTGGCATAGAGTGGTGCATTTACGCGTCCTCACATTTGAATAGTCATATATTCAAGCATTGTAGTCAGACTGATAGCGTAAAAATAGACATAACAGATAGGGGAGACGATGGATAATTCAGCGAATAAACTGACTGCTATCGACATCAATAAAAGTGCCGAAAGCCGGATAGAGGATGCGAAGCGCCAATTGATGGCAGAACTCAATGCATCCATCGACTGGTACCAAAAAGAAAGCGAATCCCGCGGCTGGCGCGCCCGCTGGCTGCGTGTAGCGATGATCGTCTGCGGTGGGCTGGCGACGATTACGCCGTCATTCTCGCAGATGGCAATATCGGACCGATGGACGATTTCTCCCTTTTGGACGTCGGTATTCATCTCCTTGACCGCAAGTTTGTACGCCTATGAAAAACTTTATGGTCATGCCGAAGCCTGGATGCGGTTTGTGCTCGCACAGCAAGAACTGGAGCGCTTACGCGAAGAGTTTAGCTTGCACTGGCTGCAGCTATCCCTGAACCAGTCGCTGAGCCAATCACTAAACCAATCCGCCACGCCTGACGCCACGATCTGCATAGCCGAACTCCTGCGCGTCTCGACACACCGTCACGACATCGTCAAAAAAGAAACAGAAAAATGGACCAAGGCGTTTAAAGACGGATTGAAATCGACAACGCCCAAAACCAGTTCCAGTCCGGTAACTGACTAAGAGTTGTGCCAGCACCAGTTCCGCTTGATGTCCTCAAAGTTCAAGCATCCTCGCTGGGGAGTGTGATGGTCGACTTGATGAATGTTAAGAGTGATAGACATATACTCCCCCTATTTATAAGTAAAATATGCCTTTATTCGCTTTCTTCTATTGCGGATAAAAAATATACTAGGTGGGAGTATCATATAAATGCATTCCTTATGCGGATAACCGAATTGTCTTTGCATTGACTCTTCAGGCTGCCGGATATGGCGCAGCGCAGTTTTTTTTACCCTATTTCAGCCCGACGATCGCAAGGTGTTTATCCAGGTCAATCTTGCTCATTCGCACCAAGCGCACTATTTGTGGCGTGTTTGGTAAAAGAATCACGGTCAAGTCAAAAAATAACATTAGAATAAGATTTCTCCCTTATTTTGCTGAATTGTCACCTCTATGCTGACGTCTCTTTTTAAAATGCACGCCGTATGAGCACCACTCTCTCGCCTTTGGTCAACTTGAGCGCGCAGGTGTATCACGTCTTGAGCGATTATTTTTTGCCGCTGGGTATTGCTATCGCATTAGTGCTATTCGTCGTGCTGATCGTGTTTGGCCGTGGCAAAAACTACGAGCCCGCTTTGGCGATTTCTTTACCAGAACCAGAGACGCCGCCTCAGGACACCCGTACCCGCATCCTGATTGTCGATGACTCCGCAGTCGCCCGCGCCAAACTAGGCAAACTATTTGATAACGCTGGCTACAAAGTCGAACTTGCGGTCGATGGTGTCGAGGCGATGCATAAAATGGCGCAAGATTTTTTCGCGGTGCTGATCACGGATTTAGAAATGCCTAACATGAACGGTCTGGAGCTCATCGCCGCCGTGTTGGGTGGTATCGACACTGAGGACATGCCCATCATTGCGATCACAGGCCACGACGAGTTGCAGGCGAGGGTGCATGAGTACCCAGGGCCTGTATGGCATCTTTAAAAAACCCTGGAACGACAGGGAATTATTAAAGCGTGTTGAGGCGCTGGCGACTTTGCGTAAGCAACAGCATCTCGCCGCTAACTAATCGCACGTGGTTATTACTTCCTGAAAAGTCAATTACTCGGGGCGCTCGCATACTTCTTTTTGGTAAGAATCTAAGTCTTGCTGGAAACCCTTTTCTTCTCGGTATACATTAACTTTTTCTTTATCTAGTAATAAATATACGCTGCAGGAGTTTTTGTTACGTATGATTTGCGTGCCATATTTTTGCGGTTCACCGTCTAATAATTTCAATCTGTCGTACATCATCGCAAAATATTTTCCTGACTGCTCCCCTGAATTAAAACTGCGCTCCAAGTTCACTAAAGCTAGTTCCATTAATGGACGGTTATTGATGGCATGCTGAGCAATGAAAAAAGCAGCTTTGCTTGCGTCTGCTCCGACTTTATTTGCTGAAGGCCAGCCAATCATTTGAATAATCTCATTCAGTCGTTCAGCATTGTAATGATCTGTAGAGAGCATTTTTTCTATCGTACTTGGATTGTCAGTGATGAGATTTTTGCGAACAGCTTGATCTTGTTGGAACATTGAGATCAGCTCTGTCGCTATTTCAGCTTTTTGTTCTGTTGCGTATGCGTGCTCTATTTCAGTTAAATTCAGACAAAGAATAAAAAGTAGAAGTAGTGCACTGGCTGAATATTTTCGCGTTAAAAAGTGAATCATTTTTATCTTGTTAAAATTATGTGTGGTTCATTTTATACCGACAGTTTATTCGCGAACATAAGATGATGTGTATTTTTTGTCATCACCCCGTCATACACAACTTATATCTTCGCAGTTCCATTCAACTGAGAGATTCCCATGTTGCCTTCACGTTCCTTGTCGTCTTATTTGCCTTTGTCCTTAGCCTGTTCTGCCGCGGTCTTGCTCGCTGCATGTGGCGGCTCTAGTCCTGCGCCTTTGCTCACACTTAACGGTGACAAACCGATTGTGGTGGCGCATCGCGGTGCTTCGGGTTATCTGCCCGAAGAGACTTACGAAGCCTATGTCAAAGCGATTGAGCTCGGCGCTGATGCGATTGAGCCGGATCTGGTATCGACCAAAGACGGCGTGCTGATCGCCCGCCATGATCCTAATCTGGCGTACAGCACTGACGTCGACAAACATCCGGAATTCGCCGCACGTAAAAAAACCATGAGTGTCGATGGTGAAGTGCAGACAGGCTGGTTCGCCAGTGATTTTACGTTTGCAGAGATCAAGACCTTGGGCGGCATCTCTACTGATGCAGAGCGTCCGCAGCAATTCAATGGCCTGTACAAAATTGTCAGCTTTCAGGAGATTATTGATCTGGTCAAAGCCAAGAGCAAAGACACAGGTCGCACGATTGCCGTCTATCCAGAAACCAAGAACCCCAGCTATCACCGCGCTCTGGGTTTGCCACTGGAAGACAAACTCATCGACCTGATCAACAAGGCTGGCTGGAACGATAAAACTGCACCGATCTATGTACAGTCTTTTGAGCCTGGCAGCCTGAAAGAGATGCGTAAAAAAGGCTTGAACACCAAGCTGATTCAACTGATCGATGCCGATGATGTCGATCTCAAGACCGGCGCGCTGACCTATGCGGCACCATATGATCGTCCGTATGACTGGGCTTTGTCCGGCGATAAAAGAATGTTCAGCGATATGGTGACGCCAGCCGGTCTGGCCGAGATTAAAACCTATGCAGATGGCATCGGTCCGTGGAAGCGATACATCGTCAGCGTCAAGGGCACGGTAGGCGCCGATGGCAAAATTGTTGACGTCAATGGCGACGGCAAAATCAATGACGCCGACACCACAACTCTCGCACCAAGCACACTGGTCAGCGACGCGCACAAAGCAGGTCTGCTGCTGCATCCTTACACCTTCCGCAACGAAAAGCGTCGTCTCGCCGCGAACTACAACGGCGATCCTAAGGCCGAATACATGCAGTTTTTCCGCCTCGGCGTGGATGGGATGTTTTCAGATTTCGCCGACACGGCACTGGCTGCTCGCGCAGATTATCTGAAAGAGACCGGCCGTTAATCCTGGCTATCTGATGCATAACAGGACCGTCGTGCAAGTGCATAGCGGTCCTGTTTTGCCTCTGCTCCTCAGTTGGCGACGCTCTGATTAAGGCGTAGTATTCCATTTCCTATGCCGCGATAGACAGGGCTCAATAGACAGGGCTCAACGGTGCCAAACGGTGTCAGTCAGATTTTGCAGCATAGCAAAATACGAATAACGACTCAGGAGATAAAGATGCATTATGTAGATGGATTTGTCGCCGCGGTACCTACGGCCAATCGCGACGCATATAAAAAATATTCCGAAGGATTTGCCGCAATTTTTAAAGAAGCAGGCGTCCTCCATTACGTTGAAACCTGGGGCGTCGACGTACCGGACGGCAAGCTGACCTCGTTCCCGATGGCAGTCCAATGCAAGCCCGATGAAACGGTCGTGTTCTCATGGATGACATGGCCATCCAAAGAAGTCCGTGACGCCGCTGGGACCAACTCATGAAAGACCCGCGCTTCGATCCTGCGGTCACTCCCATGCCCTTTGATGGCAAGCGCATGATCTTTGGCGGATTTGAAGTTCTGGTTAATCTATAAGTCGCAGTAAGCTTCAAGACGCTGCATATACATATACATATGCGTCGCTTCAGGCACAGTGATTGACTCCATGTGTTTCAGCGGCAGCATGACTAGCTGGTAATCCAACCGGCAATCCAATTAGTCAGCCAAGACCTTATAAAAATTGAGGACCATCCATGAAAAAAATCACACCCTGCCTTTGGTTCAACTTTAATGCTGAGGAAGCCGTCAGCCATTACCTCAGTATTTTTAGTAACGCAAAAATTCACGAAGTATCTCGCTATGGCGACGCCATGCCTGCGCTTGCCGGCAAAGTGCTGACCATGCGTTTTGAGCTGGAGGGACAGGAATTTATTGCCCTCAATGCCGGGCCGCAATTTCCGTTCACTGAGGCGATTTCACTCAGCGTGGATTGTCAGGATCAGGAAGAAGTCGACACGATGTGGAGCAAGCTCAGCGAAGGCGGCAGCCCGGGTGCCTGCGACTGGCTCAAGGACAGATTCGGCCTCTCATGGCAGATCGTTCCGCGCCCGCTGATCGCCATGCTGAATGACCCCGACGCCGCCAAATCATCCCGTGTGATGCAGGCGATGATGGCAATGAGCAAGATCGATATTGCCGCGTTAGAGCAAGCGTATCGCGGCGAATAAACATAGAGGCTCAGACATAGCGAAGTAGTGTAGTGAGGTAGTAGCGCAGTAAATAAAGTCGTAAAGTACAAACTCAATACGCAATCCCCATGCGGATCTCAGACCAATTCTGGCTCGCAGGCCGCATGGGGATTGCGGGTAGTCTTGTAGAGTGTAGGGAAAATTCTACAAATAAGAGAAGTCTCTCTCTTTTTCAAGGTTGAGAAACTCTAAATATCTTAAATTTTTTAGCTGTCAACGCGCTGCCAGAATGGACGAACAATCCGGCCATTGCGTTTTGCCATTGCCAGCAATGCCAGCGTTACGAGCACCACCACAGCCAGCGCAATCGCTGATCCCTCGATACCAAATGCACCGCCGGTCAGCCAGTCAGGTCCATTCATTTTGCCGATATACAAGCCATTGCGTGCCGGATGTCCCGATACCGAGACCGAGAAAATACCATCCTGAAAAAAATTCCATGCCGCATGCATCGCAACGCATAACCACAGTCTGCCCGTCACCATGAACGCCGCCGCCAGCAACAATCCGGCTGCTGTGATGCTGGCAAAGCCAAGGGCAGTAATATTGTCATTCACCAGATGCATCGCACCGAACACCACCGCTGATGTCAGCAATGCCAGCCAGCTCCCCAGCGACTGCTGCACTATGCGGAAAAACACCCCGCGCAACAGTATCTCCTCGACCATGCCGATGGTCAGGTGCATCAGCAACGGGATCATGATCACATTCAAGGGTGATTTGGCCGTGATTTGAAACCCACCCAGCAAGGCAATCACGCCCACTGTCGCACAGACCATCGCCCCGCCAAGCACAAAGCCTGCGCTGAATTCACTCAAGATTCCCTTCAACGACAATTCAGTCGCCGGGCGTTTCTCAACTTTGCGCACATACCAGAGATAACATCCATACCCGACGAAGGCACCGCATAACTGACCGATTTTGGTGTACAACTTTTCATCAAAAATTTTTGACGAAGCCGCCTGAATTAACAAGAATGGCACCAGAAAGCACAACACAGCCAGCACAATACGTGTAAGCGGAAAATCGAGAATACGCCGCCCTAGTGAGATCACTGGTGTGCTTGCCGAAGGTACTGTCAAGATGTCTGCAATCGTGCTTGCAACTGGCGCAGATATCGAGGTGTCATTGGTAGTCATGATGTGATTTGTCTGGTATCAGCAAGACTTGGATCAAGTCTGAATGAGGCCCGAGAGAATAAGAGTTGTCGATGAAGAGGACAGTATCGTCACCCCGCATCGCAAACAAGCGCATTGCGACAAACTGCAGAATTCAGGGAACAGTTTGCAGAGGTTATCAGGCAGTCTGGTTGCCTGCCTTGATGATAGAGCGTGCACGGATAGGATCTATTTTTATTGATGCGCTCTATTTATTCGGATCGATAAATTAGCGGAGAGTAGGGTGCACCATGCGCACCAGTGATGCAGAAGGATAGTCGTTACGGTCAACGCAAACGCGAAGCGGTGCGCATGGCGCGTCCTAAGGGCTAGCTGCATGTTCACAGTGTCCATCGAAGCCAAACGAAGCGACCTTTAGTAAATTAGCTTCGATGAGCTTACTTCTTCTCCACCGGATTGATCGATACCGCAGGCTTGTTCACAGGTGTCGCTGTATGTGGCGACCAGACGACGCTGAGGATATTCCGTTGGCTGTTTACGTTTTTTTAAAATGAAAAATTAATTTACCGTATCGAAACTCAGGAAAAATTGATTTTATTATTTTTAACGCCAATTTATCGTTCCCTGTGGTAAATAAATGACATTATGATTAGCTTTATTGATAATAAAAAATAATTGTGATTTAATTAATATCTGGTTTTCACTTACTTGTATTTTAATTGGAGTCAAATTGGAGTCAATATGAGTCAATTTTCTTGTACTGCTTGTGGGAACTCAAAAAAGTTCTTCCCAGCTTATTCAATAAAATATTTCTTTGGTAGGGTCGAGTGTCCTTGTTGTGGCGCGTCTCTAAAATCTACTTACACGCCCAAAACCGTACTTGTAATAGTACCAGCTCTAATAATGATGTACGCGAATTCAACGATTGATTACTTGCCCGACTTGATTCTTTTAGTCGAGACAGTAGGAGTTATATTTATTGGATTGCGCATCAGTGATAACTTGACAACCTACGTAGACGCCAAAGAAGTGAAACATATAAAGGACGAAAAAAATGAAGGTAGTTAGCCTTTAATTGTTACATTATTTTGTGCTATTGCAAGCATTGCTCAAGCACAGGTTTCGAATAACACGACTCCCTCCGCGATTCTAAGATCCAACGGTGTTCAGTTAAAAAGTGTTGAGACCGACAAGATTGGTAACGTAAAAAAAAGATACTCATCCAAAGTTGGCGACATGTACTTTATTTATGACAAAAATGGTCGATTACAAGAGGTATTCGTTGCAGGGCAAAAAACAAAAATTGCCTATGATTCCTCGCAGCCAAATAAAGCTATAGGATTTGTAAATGAGGACGGACAAGTACAGTTAGTCTCTGAAGCTGTAGTCATCGATCCAATTGCAAAAGCCAGAACCATTCAGTCGCTGAAAAATTTTAGTAAAAATGTTAATACAGTAAGTCGCTCGTCGCTGTTAGCTGGTGGGGGGGAGGTTTCGCCTATGGACGACGGAGGAGAACTGACTGATGATTGGAACAATAATATGTATCGTCAGCCTGCGTATTGGCAGGAGGTGCTTTTGGAAGTAAATGGTTACATGATGAATGATTTTTATTCGTCAATAAATCCTGTCGCAAGAAATTGCTCAGTCGAACGTACTCGCTGCCGCGATATTTGCGGTGATATCGCATCAAAAGACGCAGGATATTGTGCTCTAGTGGGCGGCGCTGTTGCACTTGTATCAGGGCCTGTGGGTGTTTTTGTTGCCGCTGCCTGTGGTGCTGCCGTCGGCAAGAACGGATACGATTGTAAGCAATCATGCGAAAGTAGCTTCCAATGTTTTTGAAGTGAATTTGATGTCATATTTATGCAAATTATCCAAACGCTCTTTTTCTAGAGCGTTTGTTTTATGTGTGTTAATCTTCTTTGCCGTATTTATTGAATCCGAAAAAATAGCTGATAATAGAATCAAGATCACAAGTGTCGGAAAATCTACGACGCTTTTGTCATCAGTGAATATTATTTCGAAAGTTGCCAAACCATCTACGACACTTGTTTTCTCGAGCTATGGTGCGACGAGAGAATTCATTGCTGAAGCAAAAAAAAATCCTCAAATTGGAGGATACTGGGTTGCTGAGTACGCCATTGAACTTTGCGCTCAATTTAAGTTCATGCTGACTAATTATCCGCTGCCAAAGCTTTCAGAAATTCAAACATCTAGCAATCCATCAAATTCATTAAGGCGAACCGTTGCATATCACGTCGTGTTAAATCAATGTGAAGGCGTCTCAAATAGTCAAACTGAAATTGAAGCATTGCGAAAAGAGGGACGACAACTTGGAGACCCGAGAATACAAGCTTGGGACTTGAGAAATAAAGCAATGAGATCTGGAAATCATACTGAAGCATTCGAAATACTTACCAAGCATCTTGATCCATTGATGCTAGCTGTCGAAAGTACTTCATTGCTTTACGGCAAATCTGAAGATGCTGTAAACGAATTTGTATTTTTTGACGGAAGGTGGTTATTTGGCAAGGAAGCTAAGAACTTGAGATTAGCTTCTTATCTTTTATCTTGTGACTTTGGCTTTCCATGTGGGACAACACGATTTGAGGTAGCTTTGGCATGTGCTGTGCAGGATAGATGTTTCGATAGTTTTGAGGATCTCATATTTTCAAAAAAAAATCTGGATGATGAAATTAATCCTACGCAGATCAATATTTTTAAATTGCAGTTGAAATCTAAACTGTTGTCTGGAGATGTAGAGGCATTTATTCCTCGGCAGAAAAAAGGTAACGGTTAAAAAAAATCTTACTGATTCGGAGGTCTATTAGTGCACCAACATGGTGTTGTCCTTCGAAATTGAATTCGCACCTTCAATAAAAACACGAACAACACCAAATAAAACCTACTTCCTCTTCGCAACAATCCCCTCAATCTGATCCATGATGCTATTCATGCGCGCCACAATGGCTTTGTACGGTGTTGGCGTGGCGAGGTCGACGCCTGCTGCTTTGACTAGCTCATACGGATATTGCGATCCGCCTGCCTTGAGGATGTTGAGGTAGTTGTCGCGTGCGCCGAGTTTGCCCTTGAGGATGTCGTCGGCGAACATGGTGCCGGCGGCGATTGAGGTGGCGTATTGGAAGACATAGAAGCGGTTATAAAAATGCGGGATGGCGGCCCATTCGATTGCGTACTGGTCGTCGATCTTCAGGATGTTTTGTGCGTTGCCGTGGTAGGTCTTGAGGATGTCGCCGTAGATTTTGGTCAGGGCTTCGCCGGTCAGGGATTCGCCTTTGTCGACCTTGGCGTGTACGGTGCGTTCGAAGTCGGCGAACATGGCTTGGCGGAAGAAGGTGCCACGGATGCCTTCGAGTTCTGAGCCTAGATAGGCGAGGCGTTCTTCATCGGTTTTGGCGATCTTGAGCATGTGATCTTGCAGCAGCACCTGATTGGTGGTGGAGGCGATTTCTGCGGTGAAGATCGGGTAGTCGGAGGTGATGAAGGGCTGCGATTTATTCGCGAGATACGAGTGCATGCCGTGACCCCATTCGTGTGCGAGGGTGGAGACGGATTCGTAATCATCGTTGTGATTGAGCAGGATGTACGGGTGCACGTCGTAGGAGGTGCCTTGCATGTAGGCGCCGGAACGTTTTTTCGGACGCGGGTAGACGTCCATCCAGCGTTCAGTCACGGCTTTGCCCAGCGCTTTGACATAGTCGTCCCCGAGTGGTTTGACTGCGGCGAGCATCAGGTTAACACCTTGCGCAATCGGGAAATTCAGCGCGGCCTTGTCCTGAGCAGTGATCATCGGCGGGTAGATGTCGTAGTAGTGCAGGTCGGGGATGCCCATGAGTTTGCTGCGCAATTTGAAGTAGCGATGCAAGGTCGGCAGGTTGGCGCGGGTTTGTTCGATCAGGGTGTCGTAGACGGCGCGTGGCAGTTTGTTGCCGTCGAGTGCCTGGGTCAGCGAGTCGGGGTAGTTGCGGACTTTGGCATAGACCGAATCTTTTTTCAGCATCTCGTAGAAGGTGACGCCGTAGGTCTGTTCATACGATTTCCATGTGGACCAATATTGATCGAACACTTGCTTGCGCATACTGCGGTCGCCGCTGGTGCGGTACTTGGTGTAGGCGGACTGGTCGAGCGTGACTTCTTTACCTTCGACGCTAATCTTTGGCCACTGCGTATCGGAATTAGACAGGGTGGAATGCACGGCTTGCGCAGCATTGGCTGTCAGACCAAAGGCGGCGACGATGTCTTCTCCTTTGTTGTCGAGCGTGTGGCTGGCGGTGCGCAGGATGTCGTCCATCGGATGCGCATAGATTTTGAGCGAGGCGTCTTGCTTCAGGAATCCTTGGATCTTCGGTGCGCCGATGCGCAGGATCTCCGGACGCAGAAACGAGCTGGCTTCTTCGACCTTGCTCATCAGGATTTCGGCACGCTGGTTGATGTCGAGACCCGCGCTGTCGCCAGTGTTCTGATCATGCAGGAAGGACGCATAGTTGGCGAGTCGCGCCAGACGTTTTTGCAAATCCTGATTCAGGTCCATACAGGCTTTAAAGCGTTTGACCGAGCTGCCGATCTGACCTTTGCAGGTATTGAATTCTTTTAATTGCGCATCGAGCCTGGCGGCATCTTTGTCCCAATCGGCGCTGGTGGCGTAGAGGTCTTTTAGATTCCAGCGGTCGGCGTCGGTCTCTGCGTGGGCAAAGGCGGGCAGGGTGAAGGCAATCGCGAGGGAGAGGATGCTGCGCTGGAGAGATTTTTTCATGGCTGGTTGTCGGTTTGTCTGGTTGTTGTAAGTCGGGATGTCTCTGTCTGAGTAAGGAATGCGCCTGGCAGCGTTGTTCGCGAGTTGGTGATGCGTAATGGCAATACGCACTGGCAATACGGGACATAAGCGGCGTCGCACAAGCTTTGCCGCATTATTTTGTCTGAAAACCTGCCGAAAAAGATGTTTTTTTTGAAAATATTTTTTCAAGGGAATTAGACGGGCGCTTATCTTGGCGTGGGTGGGTTTGGATGAATTTTATTTGGGATGATGTTGGTGCGATTTTGGTGCGACTTTTGTCGGATGTGGTGCGGACGCCTCTCTTCCATGAGCTGGGGAGGGGATGTTGTCCGGGGAGTCAGGGATTTTACATTTGCTCCAGCATGTGAGCCTGCTATTTGCGGGTGCCATTTTCTACAGCTTCTTCCGACGATGTATCCGCTATCAGGACATGAGTCGATTGGTTATAATCTGCGCATGCGACTTTCTTTCCGACTTCGAACCTTCACTATCTGGCTTGCGTGCTGCGCATTGCTGTTGAATGTGCTCGTGCCGTCGATGGCGATGCCGGTGCGCAGCCAGAGCGGCGCGTTGATCGAAATTTGTAGTGCGGTCGGGAATAAGTGGGTTGACCGTGTTACTGGTCAAGTCGTGAAAGTCACGTCAGCCCCGGCAGGCAAGAGTACCGGCGCTGCATCTGGACTCACACCGGACTCCGGTTCGCAGCATGCATCGTCGCATTGCGCTCTGTGTCTGTTGCATAGCGATGATCAGTTGTTTTTACCATCTGTCACTGCTGCTTCGGTAGTGCCGCGTTTGACGCAGACTTTTCCTGCGCTATTTTATCAATCCCCTCAACCACTGTTTTCCTGGGCGAGCGCCAATCCGCGTGCGCCGCCTGTCTTGTCCTGAATCTCTGACGCTGCATGCCTAGCTGAGTTCGCTTTGCATGATGTTTTGCTGTATTCATTCAGGAAATTTATGTCTGACTATTTAAAAATCTCCGCCGCATGGCAGTGCGCTGCGGCGGATCGCTGTTTGTCTGCCACATTGCTCTTCAGATTGTGCGAGGTGGCGCTATGACCTCACGTCGTGCCTTACTCCAATTCGGTACAGTCACTGCCGTGATGGCGACTATCGGTGGCGGCATCGTCGCTGGTTGCTCGCGTTCTGCGCCTGTGTTTACCGGACTCGATATTACGGGGGCGGACTTCGGCAAGGTGCTTCATTTGCGTAGTCCTGATGGCGTTGTTCGCACGTTGGATAGCTTTAAAGGACGCTATGTGATGTTGTTCTTTGGCTTCACTCAATGTCCCGATGTTTGCCCGACAGCCTTGGCGCGGGCGGTTGATGTGCGCAAATTGCTTGGTGCTGATGGCGACAACATTCAGGTCGTGTTTGTGACGATTGATCCTGAGCGCGACACGCCTGAATTGCTGCGGCAATACACGGCGGCGTTTGACCCCGGGTTTTTGGGATTGAGCGGTTCTTTGTCTGAAACGGAAGAGGCGGCGAAGGAGTTCAGAATTTTTTATAAAAAAATTCCTAGCGGCAGTTCTTACACCATGGATCACACCGCGATCACCTATGTATTTGACACCGAAGGGCGCATCCGTCTCGCACTCAAACATGAACAAACTGCCAGTCAGTGTGCGCAGGATATGCGCAGCCTGATGGCGTCTCACACTATTTAATGAAGGATCACATTATGAAAATGAGCATGAACACAATCATCAATATAACCACCAATACAGCCACCAATACAGTCACCAACACATTTACTTTTTCCCAAAGCCGTCTCTTTAGTTTGGTTGGCGCAAGCGTACTCAGCGTTGCTGCGATATCAGCGCAGGCGCAAGTCACCGTCAAAGATGCTTGGGTACGCTCTACCGTCAGCCAGCAAAAGGTGACTGGCGCTTTTATGCAAATGACTTCGGCGCAAGATGTGCGTTTGATCGAGGTGCGCTCATCTGCCGCTGCGACGGTGGAATTGCATAAGATGGAGATGGTCGACAACGTGATGAAAATGCGGGCTGTTCCTGCACTGGATTTGCCAGCCGGGAAAGCTGTTGAGCTGAATCCGGGTGGATATCACGTGATGCTGATTGATCTGAAATCGCAGGTCAAAGAGGGGGATCTGATTCCTCTGACTCTGGTAGTCGAGGGTAAGGATAAAAAGCGCACGACGATCGAGATCAAGGCCACTGCAAAACCGCTGAATCAGGCGGCGAGCAGCGCGACGCATCATTAGCCTTTTTATCGACAGGAGTAGATCATGCAAGCGATTACCACCACCTCTCAACATGCTGAGACATCGGCACGTGCGACTGCCTCGTTGACATTGAGTACCTTACGTTGTTTTAACGTGGCGGCGATTTGTGCTCTGGGTATCTGGCATGCTTATGCGTTTTATCTGAGCCAGTCCTTGCGCCATAGTCCGCCGTCACCGGTGATTGAATTTCAGTTAATGAACCAAGCGAATCACGCTGCGACAGGGAACAAACCAAACCTACCCATGAAACCGGCTACAACCTCACTAAAAAGAGAATTCATATGAAGCAAATGACACAGATAACAAATGTTGAACATACTAAAAACACTAAGCACATTAAGTACGTCCCGCTGATGCTGGTAGCGTTGGCGGCTTTGGCAGGCACGGCGTCGCCACTGGCGAACGCTCATGTCACGATGGAGCAAATGACCGCATCTACAGGTGCTTATCAAAAGCTGACATTTAAGATTGGTCATGGCTGTGAGGGCAGTGGCACGCATACCGTGAAAGTTACATTGCCCGATGGTGTGATGGGCGCCAAACCCATGCCCAAAGCGGGCTGGAAGCTGACGACCCAAGTTGAGGACCTGGCGACACCATATCAGTCTCACGGTAAAACGATCAGCAAAGATGTGCGTGAGGTGAGCTGGTCTGAGGGACTATTGCCGGACGCGCATTATGATGAGTTTTCAGTACAGGTGAAATTGCCGGATACGCCGGGTAAGTTGTATTTTAAGGTCACGCAGTTGTGTGAGCAGGGACGCTGGGATTGGGTAGAAATCCCGAAGGAAGGTCAAAGCAAAAAAGACTTAAAAGCACCGGCGCCGATGCTGGATGTTCAGGGGAAGCAAGAGGTAGGACATCAGCATTGAGCGCTACCTAAACAGGACTGACGCAAAACCAAACTCTCTCACCACGGCAACACCGAGGCACCGAGTCACAGAGAAAAGGCAGGAGTAAGCGGTGTCATGAGATATCGATTAATGGGTTTTTAGAAGTTCCACAAACGAATCCGCAGGCTGGATGAGCCTGTTGGCACGAAAAACCTTTGGAAGCCGCATCCAGCCTGCGTGTTGCTTTGTAACTGCTAAGCAGCTTGTTGTTTTGCGTAAGTCCTGATGAAGAAAAAAATTATCAAATAAAAAATGCCGCTGAATTAGCGGCATTTTTTATATGTTGAGATACCAGCGATCAGCGATTGGTGCGGGACATAAATACCAGACGTTCAAACAGATGCACGTCCTGCTCATTCTTCAGCAAGGCGCCATGCAGCGGTGGCACGGCAAGTTTGTTGTCTTTGCTACGCAGAGCTTCGAGTGGAATATCTTCGGCGAGCAAGAGCTTGAGCCAGTCGATGAGTTCGGATGTCGATGGTTTTTTCTTGAGACCATTGACTTCGCGGACTTCGTAAAAGGTTTGCAGGGCAGCGGCGAGCAGGTCGCTTTTGAGTTTAGGGAAATGCACGTCAACGATTTTTTGCATCGTCTCTTTTTCCGGGAACTTGATGTAATGGAAAAAGCAGCGGCGCAGGAAGGCGTCTGGCAATTCTTTTTCATTGTTCGAGGTGATGATCACTAGCGGACGATGTACGGCACGCACCATTTCGCGGGTTTCATAGACGTAGAATTCCATGCGATCAAGTTCGCGCAGCAAATCGTTAGGAAATTCAATATCGGCTTTGTCGATTTCATCAATCAGCAGCACGACCGGCTCATTGGCTGTGAAGGCTTGCCACAACACGCCTTTGACGATGTAGTTGTGAATGTCCTTGACGCGCTCGTCACCGAGCTGCGAGTCGCGCAGGCGTGATACGGCGTCGTATTCGTACAAGCCTTGCTGGGCTTTGGTTGTGGATTTGATGTGCCATTGCAGCAATGGCATATTCAGCGCGGCGGCGACTTCTTCGGCCAGCATAGTTTTGCCGGTGCCGGGTTCGCCTTTGATCAGCAGCGGGCGTTGCAGTTTAAGGGCGGCGTTGACTGCCAGTTTCAAATCATCGGTCGCGACATAGTTTTGTGCGCCGTCAAAGCGGGTTGCTTGTGTCATGGTGTGATTGGGGGTCAGATGTGAATGTATATTGAGCAGATGAAATAGCGGATTGCACTGGGATTGAGTATAAGCCAGAACGGGAGGTCTTGTGAACGGCTGTGCTATTTTGACGGTGTTGCTCTGTGTTTGACGCGGGGTTGTTGTGCTAAAGCATAAAAAAAGACGGACTTTCGGTCATGCAGGACAGCTATTTTAGGTAAATTTGATTGTAATCAGCTAAAATACTGTGTTGGATCAAACCGCCCTTTCGATAATTCTATCCTCGCTATTATGAAAAAATTGTTCGCACTTCTCGCCCTGGTGAGCGTTACCCAGGTTGCCGCTGCGGCAGATGTGGTTGGCAATGCCAAGGCTGCTGAAAACAAAGTTGCCATGTGTATTGGTTGCCACGCCATCGCTGGTTACAAAGCAACTTATCCTGAGGTATTTCAAGTGCCGATGATTGGTGGTCAATCTGCCAAGTACATCGAAAGCGCGTTGAAAGCCTACCAAAAGGGCGATCGCAAACACCCGACGATGCGTGGCATTGCTGGTAGCTTGTCTGATCAGGATATCGCTGATCTGGCTGCTTACTATGCTCAGCAGAAATAAGCCTACAAAAATAAGAACAGGAGCAATCATGAAAAAGAACACATTACTGGCCTTATTGTTGACGACTTTGTCGGCAGTGTCCTTGACCGCTGTCGCTGGCGGAAACATCGAAGCAGGTAAAGCCGCCGCAGAAAAAGCCGCTTGTTTCTCTTGCCACGGTAAAGACTACAATTCCCCTATTGATCCTAGCTACCCAAAACTGGCTGGTCAACACAAGGACTACATCGCTCACGCGCTGAAAGCTTATCAACACGGTGCTGATGCGCCAAACGGTCGTGGTAACGCGATCATGGGCGCACAGGCAAAAGCCTTGTCAAACGCCGATATCGAAAATATCGCAGCGTACCTGAATAGTTTGCCAGGCAGCATCGTCATGCGTAAGTAATTGCAATTATCTCGTCTGTTCGTTTAGTGTGATTGAACAGATTGCAGATTGAGTTGTCAGTATTAAAAAAGCCACGAGAAGTCGTGGCTTTTTTATTGCTTACGACGCTCAATAAAATAAAAAATGCCGCTTAATTAACGGCATTTTTTTGAGGATTTTTACAGGGCTTTGGCGCGCTGGTCGGGCGAGTTTTAGCGGTGTATGTGGGAACTGCTTTTTTGTGAACCGTATCAGCGTGCCCGCAGGTTGAGAGCGTCAATATAGGCTGCGCCATCTGGCGGCAGGCCAGTACGTTGCGAGGTCCAGATCATTTCACCGAGACATTCCATGATCTGGTGATGGGCTTCGTGTTCTGAGTTGGTTTTTTGTGTCAAGCGCTGAAACGCGAAACGTATGCCGGCAGGTTGGTCCACCGAGATCTGTTCGCTAATCGTCAGATGCATGGACAGATGCAGGAAAGGATTAGTTTGCCCTTGATCAACGCTGTAATCGGCGGCTAGTGCGGCATCAAGGTCGCCCAGAATCGAATGGTATTCGGGATGTTGATTCAACCAGTCGGCAGCGATGCTTTCTAATGGTGTCAGGATTTCTCTGGCAGTCGATTTGCGGTAGGTTTCGCAGAAGAAGCGGCGTACATCGTGTTGGCTAGGTGTGAACATGGTAAAACTCAAAATCCGGGATGCGCGTATTGTACTCGGCTCTGCAAATAGCCGCCCATTCGTGTCCCGATAGTCCACCTTGAGTTACTCTCACCGGTAGGCGAGTTTGTGAACGCATTGACAGTTTCAGGTATGATCCGCAGCTTAACCCCACCTGGAGATTTCATCATGCTGACTCAATAACATCTGGATACTTTGTTCACCACTGCACGTACGCATAATGCTTGGCAGGATAAGCCTGTCAGCGATGCGCAATTACAGCAGATGTATGATTTGATGAAGTGGGGTTCTACCTCGGCGAACTGCTCTCCGGCCCGCGTGATTTTTGTGAAAGGTGCCGCAGAAAAAGCTAAATTGCTCGACTGCATGGCACCGGGTAATGTGGAAAAAACCAAGACAGCTCCAGTGACGGCGATCATTGGTATGGACATGGAATTTTACGAGCAGTTACCAAAAATTTTTCCGCATGCAGATGCACGTTCCTGGTTTGTCGGTAACCAGCCTTTGATCGATGCGACGGCTTTCCGTAATTCGTCGTTGCAAGGCGCATATCTGATGCTGGCTGCGCGTGCGATTGGGCTTGATTGCGGCCCTATGTCTGGCTTTGATCCGGAAAAACTGAATGGGACATTCTTTACCGGTACATCAGTGAAGGTGAATTTCATTTGCAATATCGGTTATGGGGATGCAGACAAAGTATTTCCGCGCTCGCCACGCTTGAGTTTTGATGAGGCATGTAAGATCGTCTGACGGATCGCTGTGCCCGCATTAGCCGGGCACATTCTGCTGTTGTAAATGGGATATGGTGTTGTGTGGTGTTACGCCAAATTAAATTAAATACAATTTAGTTTTAAGCGCCCTTTGGTAAGGGCGTTTTTTGTTTGTATTCGCAGAGATCGGCGATCATGCAGTTCCAGCATTTGGGGGTGCGCGCAAGGCAGGTATAGCGACCATGCAGAATCAGCCAGTGATGGGCATCAAGTTTAAATTCATCAGGCACAAACTTGAGCAGCTTCTCTTCGACGATATCGACGTTTTTACCGGGTGCAATTCCTGTGCGGTTAGAGACGCGGAAGATGTGTGTATCTACCGCAATCGTTGGCTCGCCAAAGGCGGTGTTCAGGACGACATTCGCGGTTTTTCTGCCGACACCGGGCAGTGCTTCTAATGCCTCGCGGTCCTTCGGTACTTCACTGCCGTGCTGATCAATCAGGATCTTGCAGGTAGCAATCACATTTTTTGCTTTGGTGCGAAATAATCCTATCGTTTGAATATACGGAATCAGCCCGTCTACATCGAGTGCCAGGATTTTTTCCGGTGTATTGGCAACCGGATAGAGTTTGCGTGTTGCTTTGTTGACGGAGACGTCGGTGGCTTGTGCGGACAACAATACGGCAATCAATAATTCGAACGGACTTGTGTATTCCAGCTCGGTAGTCGGATGCGGATTTTGCGCTTGCAAGCGACTAAAAATTTCATGGCGTTTTAGTTTGTTCATGGCTTGTTCTTATCCGTGTCGGCATCAAGTTTTTTTAGACGGGCGCGCTCGATGGCAGCGGCGATGATCGCTTTTTTGCGATCGCGCTCTGCAATTTCTGCGGCGCTTAATGCGGCGGTTAACTCAGGCTCGTCGTCTAAGGCAGCCAGTTTTGCTACCGCTTTGGCGGCGAGCCTGTCATCATTTTCTTGAGCTTCTCTTTTTAATCGCAATTCACGTGTGTGAAATTGCTGACGAGCCTGATCCGCCTGATCTGGAGTCCACGCATTCCAGCCCGTTTTACCCGGTGTGACATCGACCATGCTAATGCAGTCGACCGGGCAGGGGGCGACGCAGAGGTCGCAGCCAGTGCAGAGTGACGGCAATACGGTGTGCATTTGCTTTGCCGCGCCAAGTATTGCGTCAACGGGACATGCTTGAATACACAGCGTGCACCCTATGCAGTACGCTTCATCGATTACCGCGACGGGTCGGACGCGTTCCAGGCCGTGACTGATATCGAGAGGAATACTGGGTTTGCCCAAGAGCAGCGCGAGGCGATTGACGCCCTCTTGCCCACCAGGGGGGCATTGGTTGTAATTCGCGTTACCCTCAGCAATTGCCTCGGCATAGGGACGGCAGGCAGGATAGCCGCATTTGGTGCACTGCGTTTGCGGTAGCAAATTTTCTAATTGGTCTGCGAGGGTGGGTAACACGTGCTTTTTCTATGGAATAGCGAAGATGCCTATTATCCTTGAAACAGCAACTTGTCGGGCAGTATTGCTGTTGCTGTGAGGACAGTCGAGCGGCACTTACTCTGTTGGGTCTTAAGTTGAGCCGGAGGATGAGCGGCTGTCGGATTTATTTACAGTCAGTCAGACTACTCTCTTTAAAGCAATATTTTTATGTCTTGGCTGGCGCTGCTCGATCGTTGCTGTACAGAAAAAGATACGTGTTTTTTAATCAAACACAATTTAAAAAATATGAATAAATGCTGTCTTGGTAATCGCCAATAAATGATGCTCATCGTGTGCTAAGGCATGCCAGTGTTGAGTTTTAAGCGATTGTCAGTATTTTGGCGATGTCATTGATGGCGTGTTTGAAACTAGGCTATCGGATTAGATGGAGAACGGTCGTTTTCAGTGAGGAGTGGTAATAATGATTTCGGAGGGAATATGGAATGGAATTTGCAATACGTGAATGCATGTAGTGCTGTTCACTCAATTTTTCGCCAATTCCTTAAAGGAAATCACATGAATCTCAAGTCTTTGTTTGCTGCCTTAGTCATCAGTCTAGGTGTTGCTTCTAGCGCATCTGCCGTACCAACGGCATATGGTGCCAGCGGTACGCCAAATCCAACACTCTATAGTTTCGTTGCTACTACGACTGGCGATGTCTTAGCTTATTTTGCTGATTCGACCGCAGGTTACACGAATACCTTGAGCTTACTGGTGAATGGTGTTGATACAGGTATTAGCGGTTTGAATAATCACACGTCGGTATATGGGCAAATGCTGAACTTCGGCACGGTGAATGCAGGCGATAGTCTGGTGTTCCGTCTGAATGTCTTGAATAACGGCGATACCTGGTTCTCACAAAAATCACTGAACTCTGATGGCGTCAATCATATTTACTCGAGTTCTTACGCTGGAGATATCGCGATACCGGCAGGTGTTTATGTGGCTTTTGAGGATTTGAGAAACGGTGGCGATTACAACTACCATGACGAAAACTTCGTGTTCACCAATGTCAGTAATGCGCAGGCAATTCCTTTGCCTGCAACACCATTGTTATTCGGCCTGGGTCTGGGCGTGCTGGCATTGGTTGGCAAACGTCGCAAAAAAGGTTGATCCACTCAGAGGGCGTGCTGGCAAATAACAGTATTTGATCCACTAAATAAAAAAACCGCTTAGGCTTAAGCGGTTTTTTTGTGAGTGCTTGCGGTGAATCAGAGCATCGCAAGCTAATTTCCGAGCATCATTGGCTGAAGTGGAAGATTAACGGTGTTCCTGAATGAACGCGCCGATTTTCGGTGCAATAATTTCGCGCCAGCGGCGACCGGAGAAAATCCCATAGTGACCACAACCAGGTGCGACGAAATCCTGTTTCATCTTGGCCGGTATGCCGCTGCACAGATCATGTGCGGCCTGCGTTTGTCCAGCACCTGAGATGTCATCGAGTTCGCCTTCGACAGTGAATAGGGCAACGGTTTTAATGTCTTGTGGGCGCACTAATTTGCCTTCGACTTCCCATGTGCCTTTAGGCAGATTAAATTCCTGAAAGACGGTTTTAATCGTTTCCAGATAGTAGTCTGCTGGCATATCGAGAACTGCATTGTATTCATCGTAGAATTTACGATGCTGCTCCGCTGATTCGTCATCACCTTGTACCAGATGCTGGTAAAAATCCCAGTGACTTTGCGCATGGCGATCAGGGTTCATGGCGACGAAGCCGGTGTGTTGCAAGAAGCCTGGATATACTTTGCGGCCATAGCCTGGGTAATTGGCTGGCACGCTGTAGATGACGGTATTTTCAAACCATGAAAATTTCTTTTCGGTGGCAAGATTATTGACTTGTGTCGGTGATTTACGTGGATCAATCGGACCACCCATCATGGTCATCGTTTTTGGCAATTTCGGGTCTTTGGCGGTTGCCATCAAAGAGATCGCGGCAAGTACCGGTACCGTTGGCTGGCATACAGAAATGACGTGTACATCTGGGCCGAGCAAGCGAATAAAATCTTGAACATAGTAGATGTAATCATGCAAATGAAAGGTGCCCTCGCTAAGCGGCACCATCCGCGCGTCTGTCCAGTCGGTAATATACACATCATGTTGCGGCAACAGTCCGCGTACGGTGTCGCGCAGCAATGTTGAATGATGGCCAGACAGCGGCGCAACCAGCAAGACAGTTGGTTGCTTGAGTTTGCTCAGCTCTTTTTCAGGCAAATTCTTTTTGAAATGCAGCAGTTTGCAAAATGGCTTGATCACAGCAGTACTTTGCACAACTTCTACCGTTTGTTTGTCGACGGTGGTTGTGGTGATGCCGAATTCTGGTTTTTCGTAATCTTTACCGAGGCGGAACAGCAACTCATAACCCGCAGCGATACGCTGTGCATAAGGAGAGTGCGCCAGAGGAGAAACAGGATTGGTAAATAGCTTCGATGATGCTTCTGCCCATTGAGTCATCGGGTTCAGAAAAGCGCGGTTCAGTTCATGAAGTTGATAGAGCATAATCGTGTCTTTCGGATAGGTGTATCAATTCAAGATTAGAAAAAGTAGTCTAGCTTGTTGCAATGCATCATAAACCAGATTTAAAACTTTGTCGCAGCTGTAGCCAAATCGCTGTTGCCACGATGTAAATTACTGTTAAATCTTTAATCTTAAAACAAGGAAATATTTTTCCCTGCTAGCTAGTCTTGTTGTGCGACAGCATCTCAGAATTTCTCCAAATGAGTGATGAGAAATATTCAGACATGTTCAGACGTCTTCAATTTTGTTCAGGTGGATATTTAGGTAGATAGTCAGATATCAATTCAATCCACCGTGCAGAGCTTGGTTTAGACACTTTCCGGACATAAAAAAACCGCAGCACAGGCTGCGGTTTTTGATGAAGATGTCAGACTTAGTCGAAGACCGGTGTTTCTACACCCAAGATCTTGTGCAGTTTTGGTGACGTCGTCGTGTATTGCATGTGGATTTTCTTTTCAGGGAAAATATACGGTGCCGCACCGAACGCCGCCAGCGCTGCCTCATGGAATCCTGACAGAATCAGTTTCTTTTTACCTGGATAAGTATTGATGTCACCGACTGCGAAAATACCAGGCACGTTGGTTTCAAACTTCTCAGTATTGACGACTTTCAATTGCTTACGCTCGATGTCGAGGCCCCATTCAGCGATAGGGCCGAGTTTTGGCGACAAACCGAAGAACACCAGCAAATTGTCCAAAGGCATGCGACGCGTCACACCATCAGCGCCGGTGACTTTGATCTCGGACAGCAGATCGTCTTTGGTTTCAATACCGGTGACCTGACCAATCGTCAATTGCATCTCAAAGTTCTCGCACAGCTCTTTCATCTTCGCAACTGAAGCTGGTGCCGCACGGAAATCGTCGCGCCGATGCAGCAGCACGACGGACTCAGCCTTGCCGACCAGATTTAATGCCCAGTCAAGCGCAGAGTCACCACCGCCGCAGATAACCAGATTTTTGCCGTGGAACTGACTAGGATCTTTGACGCGATAGAAGACTTGTTTATTGTCAAAGGCTTCAATGCCTTCTACTTTCAATGTGCGTGGCTGGAAGGAGCCAACGCCAGCAGCGATAAAAATCGTTTTGGTAATGAAGCGGGTACCTGTCGACGTTTCCAGATCAAAGCGGCCATCTTCACGACGTGCAACCAGCGTCACTTCCTGACCCAGATGGAAGGTCGGTTCAAACGGCTCGATCTGTTTCAGTAGATTGTCGGTCAACTCTTGTCCCGTGCAGACGGGCACAGCTGGGATGTCGTAGATCGGTTTATCCGGATACAGCTCAACGCACTGACCACCAACGACGGCGAGTGAATCGATGACGTGTGCTTTGATTTCCAGCAGACCTAGTTCAAAGACCTGAAACAGCCCGACCGGACCAGCGCCAATGATTACGGCATCTGCCTCGATCACTGCATTGACTGGATTTGTTTTATTGTTTTCCATACGACTTGGTATTTCCTGATTTTCTTGCGAGCGAGAATAAGTGAGTCGATAAGCGCATTGCAGCGCACTTACCGCGATAACCGATTAACGTTCCAGATACTGCAATTTATCTTTAACATCTTTCCAGTCATCGGCATCTGCCAATGGGCTGATTGTTTTGGTAATAGATGGCCAGCTACGGATCAGATCAGCATTGATCTTGATGAACTGTTGTTGATCCGCTGGTACATCTTCCTCGGCATAGATTGCATTGACCGGACATTCAGCGACGCAAACAGCGCAGTCGATGCATTCGTCTGGATCAATTACCAGGAAATTGGGACCTGCGCGGAAGCAGTCCACCGGGCATACATCCACGCAATCGGTATAGCGGCAACGGATGCAGGATTCGGTCACAACGTGGGTCATAACAGTCCTTCTTTAAGTATTCGGGGGTATTAAGGCACAACCATCAAGTGCTATGGCTGCAAAGCCTTGTATTTTAAGGCAATTTCAACTAACTCACAAATTAGGCTTAGATAAATTACGAATAAGCAAATACGTTGCCCGCATTGCTTGTCCTGCCAGAGTCAACTGATAAGATGCTAGCAAATCGTCGAACCGAGTGTTTGATATGCATCTAGTTGTGTCTATCTGGATTTAAAAGCCGGACTGTCGGATGAAATTTGTTGATTGCTGCGAAATTGTTGTAATTGGCAAAATTTTATCTCTTATTTCCGGCTACCATGCGTATCCCGTAAATCTCGTTTCTGTTAGCTACTCTCTGCGGTTCATCATGACAATAAAAAATATCTTAATGAGACAAACACACGTTATCCGCCCGGCAGGATTTGTTTATTTATTTGCTTTGTTTTTTCTGTTGCTCCCCGCGCTGAGCTTTGCGGGTGATTTGCAGGGTTCTTCTTTGTCGGCATTGTGGAGCGTCCCTTTTGCTGGTGTGCTGATCTCGATTGCCTTCGCTCCTATGCTGATTCCGGCGATCTGGCATGCGCATTTCGGCAAAATTGTTGCTGGTTGGTCGCTGGCCTTTCTGCTGCCTTGTGCCTATGTGTTTGGTGCGGATGTGGCCTCGGGCAGTGTTGTACATACGCTGTTTGCTGAATACCTGCCGTTCATGATTTTATTGAGTAGTTTGTTTGTGATTGCTGGCGGTATTTGTCTGAACGGTAATCTGCATGGCACCCCGGAATTGAATGCAGGCCTGCTGATCCTCGGCACCTTGCTGGCGAGCGTCATGGGCACGACTGGTGCTGCGATGTTGCTGGTGCGTCCGCTGATCAGGGCCAACGATAATCGCCGGCATGTGAAGCATGTCATGGTGTTTTTTATTTTTCTGGTGGCGAATGCCGGTGGTGCTCTGACGCCGCTGGGGGATCCGCCTTTGTTCCTCGGTTTTTTGCAAGGAGTGGATTTTTTGTGGACGCTGAAACATCTGGCACAGCCTACCTTGTTTTTGTGCCTGAGTTTGCTGGTGATCTTCTACCTGGTTGATCGCCACTACTATCATAATCGCGAGGAAGAACGCCCGTTACAGCTCGATCCGACGCCGGATTCGCCTTTGTCGATTGATGGCAAATTCAATTTTTTATTACTGTTTGGCGTGGTCGCTTTCGTCCTGATCAGCGGCTTGTGGAAATCCGGAGTCAATATCTTGGTTCTCGGTGTTTCCATTGCGCTGGAAAACATAGTGCGGGATGCAGGATTATTGTTGTTGCTCGTCGCGTCGCTGAAACTGACCCCCGCCAGTGCACGTCTGGGAAATGAATTTTCCTGGGCGCCGATGGCAGAGGTTGCAAAAATATTTGCCGCTATTTTTATCACCATCGTGCCAGTAATTACCATGCTTAAAGCAGGCGAAGCAGGCGCTTTTTCAGCGGTGATTCATGCCGTGTCCGATGCGCAGGGAAAGCCAGTCAATGCGATGTATTTTTGGGCCAGCGGCTTGCTGTCATCGTTCCTGGATAATGCGCCAACCTATTTGGTGTTCTTTAATACGGCAGGAGGGGATCCGGTGGCGTTGATGGGGCCGCTCGCCGGTACGCTCGCAGCGATCTCTTGCGGCTCGGTGTTTATGGGTGCAAATAGTTATATTGGCAATGCCCCTAACATGATGGTGAAGGCGATTG
This sequence comes from Undibacterium sp. Xuan67W, assembly GCF_049340165.1. Lineage (NCBI taxonomy): Bacteria > Pseudomonadati > Pseudomonadota > Betaproteobacteria > Burkholderiales > Oxalobacteraceae > Undibacterium > Undibacterium sp. Xuan67W. The sequence goes on along the minus strand of NZ_JBMPPN010000006.1, from coordinate 28,666 downwards.
CCGAGCAACGCGGGATTGTGATGCCTAGTTTTTTTGCGTATATGGCCTGGTCTTGTGGCATCTTGCTGCCTTTGTTCGCTTTGATGACTTTCCTCTTTTTTTAGGACGACAATGAAACCCGCTATCTTAGTAACGCGCGCTGTTTTTCCAGAGATTTTGCAATTGCTATCGCAACATTTTCAGGTGGAGTCGAATCAGGAGGATGTGATTTTTTCACCGCCGGAACTGGTGACGAAATTACAGGGCAAACAGGGCGTGTTCACAACTGCGAGCGCTCGTTTTAATGCCGAGCTGTTGCAGCAATTACCTGATCTGAAAATGATCGCCCAAATGGCGGTTGGTTACGACAATATTGATGTTGCAGCTTGCTCGGCTCATCGGGTGATGGCGAGCAATACGCCGGATGTCTTGAATGAGACGACCGCCGACTTCGGCTGGGCATTATTGATGGCGACTGCGCGCCGTATCACCGAGGCTGAACATTGGCTGCGCGCAGGGCAGTGGAAGAAATGGTCGTATAACGGCTTTCTCGGTGCTGATCTGCATGGCTCGACCTTGGGCGTGATCGGGATGGGACGTATCGGTCAGGCGATTGCGCGGCGCTCGATGGGCTTTGATATGAAGGTCGTCTATCACAATCGCTCGCGCTTAGATCCTGAGCAGGAGGCACGTGCGAATAAGGCTAGGTATGTCAGTAAAGACGAGTTGCTGCGTACGGCAGATCACGTTGTGCTGGTCTTGCCTTATTCAGCAGCATCGCACCATACGATAGGTGCCGATGAGCTTGCGATGATGAAGCCGACGGCGACTCTGGTCAATCTGGCGCGTGGCGGAATTGTGGATGATGTGGCCTTGATCGCGGCATTGCGGGCGAAGACGATTGCAGCAGCAGGTCTGGATGTGTTCGAGAATGAACCGAAATTTCATCCGGATTTTTTAAGTCTGGAGAATGTCGTGCTGACACCGCATATTGCCAGCGCATCTGAGGCGACCAGGCGGGCGATGGCAGGATGTGCTGCGGCGAATCTGATCGCTGCCTTGGGCGGCGAGCGTCCGCCTAATCTGCTGAATCCGGAACTCTGGCCGAAGTCATAATTCCAAACAGGTACAGGGTAGGAGTATAGTCATTTTCATGCCATATTGCGCAATATTAACGGCGTGTATAAAAAATACTCCTCTATATTCCTGTTTTTTGCTTAGTCTTTCAAACCATTAATCAGGTCGACATAATCTTGCATCGCCGCTTCTTTTGTGGTTCCTGTCAGCGCAGCCCATGCATCGAATTTGGCGCGGCCAACGAAGTCGGTAATGCCTGGACGGTCACCCGTTGCATCACCGGCACTGCCTTGTTTAAATAGGGCATAGATTTTTAGCAGCGTCATATTGTCAGGGCGCTCTGGCAGGTTTTTTGAATCAGTTAAGGCTTGAGTGAATTGGTCTTGCAGGCTCATACGCTACTCCTGTGGGATGAATCGGAAACAGCAAAATAGCATACTCGGCCTACCCGCCAAAGCAGATCCCTAGAGGGAATCTTCGGACGTCAACCGTGGGTGTTTTGGGAAGTCTGAAGTGACAATTTGCTTGGCTGATGTTTTGATCTGGCCGCTGAGTGCTTAAGCGTGAATCTGAACGTGGGTGTGTGATTATGCGTTCGAGTATTTGCTCTCTGCGAAAGCCGCCCTAAGGCCGCTTTCGCTCAATTACTGACAGTTCAAGTCGATTCAAGTCAGCTCAAACTAATGAATAGTCGGTTCAGCACCGCAGCAGGCTTTGTATTTTTTGCCGCTGCCGCATGGGCAGGGATCGTTACGACCGACTTTCGGGCCATCGCGTTTGATGGTGGCAACGCCGGATTTGCGTAATGGCGCCCAGAATCGTCGGATTTCTGGGATCGCTGCTTCAAGTTCGATCGCAAGCTGATGACATTTTTGTGGCGTGTCGACCAGCGTCACTTCCTCTTCTTCGATTTCTTCCGCGCCTAACAGGTAAATCGGGCGCAATAGCGGTGCAATCGCTGACTCGTAGATTGGTTCCCACTGTTCGTCACGCAGCTGCATGCCTTCCCAGAAGCCCCATGCCCATGTTTCGCCATCGATGAGTTCTTTGCCATCTTGCTCCATCACGCAGAACAGAGGCTCAAATTCTTGCGGCGCGACTTCAAATGTGATCTGGATTTCATTCATAAAACGGGCGATCAGCGTGGTGATGCGCTCCATTTCTTTGGGCGTCTTGAATTTTGGTTCAGCCTGATCTGGCAAGCCCCAGACCAGCGGCAGCCATTCGGTCATCGGAATCATCTCTGGCCCGATCGCAATCGCCGTCAGGTAGCCGTGCAGCGCGTCCATGGTCATACCGTCATCGCCGACGCGGTCAGACATCAAAAATTTGTCCAGTTCGTTAAATTCTTTATCGCTGAGAGGTTCGTCGAGATGCATGGCTAGAGTCGTGAATGTGGAAATACCGGAAGTGTAGCGCTTTGTCCCATGTTCGTGGGGAGTTTGAACGTACAATGCGCTCTATGACTACACCTGAAATTAACCTCGCTACGACAGAGGGTATATCCGCAGGCGCTTTAGACAGTGCCGCTCCGGATTCGTCGCCCCACGCATTTGCAGGCTTGACGCCGGAATGTGTGCTGGACGCGATGCATGAAGCGGGTTTTCACTGCGATGGCCGTTTATTGGCGCTGAACAGCTATGAGAACCGTGTCTATCAGCTTGGCATGGACGACGGCCCGCCGGTGATCGCCAAATTTTACCGGCCGCATCGCTGGACAGATGAGGCGATTCTTGAGGAGCATGCCTTCGTAAGTGAGTTGCATGCGCTGGAGATCCCGGTGGTTCCCGCCCAGGTATCTGCGGAAGGTCGCAGCCTGCTGGCGCATCAGAGCTTTCGCTTTGCGGTTTTCCCAAGGCAGGGCGGCCGTGCACCGGAGCTTGATCAGGCCGATACCCGTGAATGGCTGGGGCGCTTTATCGGTCGCATTCATGCGGCAGGTGCACAACAGTGTTACCAGCACCGGGCCAATCTCGATATCCATAGCTTCGGGCATGAGCCGCGTGCTTATTTGCTGGCGCAGCAGTGTATTCCGGCGGATCTGGTGGCAGCTTATACAAGTGTCAGTGGTCTGGTGTTGGATGGCGTGGCACGTTGCTACGAGCGTGCAGGCGAGGTGGCGATGATTCGCTTGCATGGCGATTGCCATCTGGGGAATGTGTTGTGGACCGACGCCGGTCCGCATTTTGTCGATTTTGACGATAGTCGTATGGGGCCGGCGATTCAGGACTTATGGTTGCTGTTGTCGGGTACACGCGCCGAGATGACTGCACAGTTCAGCGATATTTTGTTTGGTTACGAAGATTTCGCCGAGTTCCAGCCGCGTCAGTTGCATCTGATCGAGGCTCTGCGCAGCTTGCGTATGTTGCATTATTCCGCCTGGCTGGCACAGCGCTGGGATGACCCTGCTTTCAAGCAAGCCTTCCCGTGGTTTAACACCCAGCGTTACTGGCAAGACCGGATATTGGAGCTGCGAGAGCAGGTCGCCTTGATGGATGAACCGCCATTGGTGGTTTGAGGCGGATATCGAGTGATCGTGCAGATTTTCTGCCAGCGTATGTTAATCACGAGAGTGTGATCCGTTAAAATGCTGACATTCCCTTACTTTTGAAATGCGCATCATGACTCAGGACGAACTCAAACTAGCCGTTGCCAAGGCCGCCATTCATTACGTCGTCGAAGGCAGCATTGTCGGCGTCGGTACCGGTTCTACCGCCAATTTTTTCATCGATGAACTGGCCAGTATCAAACACAAGATTAAAGGTGCTGTTGCTTCCTCAGAAGCTACCGCAGCACGCTTGCGCGCTCATGGAATCAGCGTATTCGATCTGAATGACGTCAGTTCTATGCCCGTATATATTGATGGCGCAGACGAAATCACGCCGCAAGGTGCCATGATTAAAGGTGGTGGCGCAGCGCTCACCCGTGAAAAAATCGTGGCGTCGGTCGCTGATAAGTTTATCTGTATTGCCGACGGTTCGAAACTGGTTGATCTGCTGGGTAAATTCCCCTTGCCGGTTGAGGTCATCCCGATGGCGCAATCCGTCGTCATGCGCAAACTGAATGCCATTGGTGGCGAAGCGCGTTTGCGTTTAAAAGATGGCCAGCCTTTATTGACAGATAACGGCAATGTGATCATCGATGTGCATGGACTGCAAATTGCCGATCCAGTCGCGATGGAAGCTGAGATGAACAATATTGTCGGTGTGGTGACGGTGGGGCTGTTCGCGAAGCAGGGGGCGAATGTATGTTTGCTGGGGACTTCTGAGGGCGTCAAGTCGCTTACTTTTTAGCCGCTCAAAAATGGTATTGAATGGTATTGAGATGTACTTAGAATAATTTGCCAAAAAAAAAGCCCCGCCGAAGCGGGGCTTTTTATCAAAAGCTTAATCAGTGAGATTAAGGATTTTGGATGTTGGAAGCTTGCTTGCCTTTAGGGCCTTGCGTGACTTCGAACTGTACTTTTTGACCTTCTTTGAGGGTCTTGAAGCCGTTCATTTGGATTGCGGAAAAGTGGGCGAACAAATCCTCACCGCCGTCATCCGGAGTGATAAAGCCGAAGCCTTTGGAATCATTGAACCACTTGACGGTACCTGTTGCCATAATGCATCTTTCAAATATAAACTAATCACACGAGCCGTAAAAGCAAGAAACCTAGCGTAATGCCGCCTCCTCCTAAACTTGCTCACTTCTATTGACTAATTACTACGTTGTCTTGTCAATAAATATCATTCTTGGCGGAAAAAAAAGTAAAGTCAAGAGATTTTGTTGCTATATGTAACACTGTTGTTTTTTTATTTAATGACAATAATCTGAGGCAATCTCCGGTTTGCATAAGCTTGCTGTAAAAAGCTACAAAAATTGACAGGACTTTAATAAATTTGCTCACTCAAAGAGTGCGGTGCAGCAAAATACTCGGACTTCGCCCGAAAAAGGTACGCTTTTTTTTCGGGTCAATGAATTACGATATAACTCGGGCTTGAGTAATTGATTTTAGGCACCATCTGCGAAAAACACTGAAAACGCGTAACATCTGAGAAGAATCAGACTTAATCATGTCTCATTGATCAATTAAGCCTCTTTTTATTCGTTTATTATTTGACTCTCGACCAGATCAACGTACTAGAATAGACGTATGGGAAACAAGCAAGGAAACGGTACTTTATTGGAGAAGCAGGAGCAAAAGCTCAAGCCGCCCTCCATGTACCAGGTAACACTGCTCAATGATGACTACACGCCAATGGAATTTGTCGTGGCCATCATTCAGGAGTACTTTAATAAAGACCGCGAAACCGCGATGCAGATCATGCTCAAGGTACATCGAGATGGTAAAGGGATATGCGGAGTGTATTCGAAGGATATCGCTTTAACCAAAGTGGAACTCGTGTTAACGCACGCTCGTAAGGCAGGGCACCCCCTGCAATGTGTGATGGAGGAAGTATGATTGCGCAAGAACTGGAAGTCAGCCTGCACATGGCATTTGTAGAAGCCAGGCAGGCTCGTTATGAGTTCATCACGGTGGAGCACTTGCTGCTTGCCTTGCTGGATAATCCTTCCGCTGCCGAAGTAATGCGAGCTTGCGCCGTGAACATTGAAGATCTGCGCAAATCTCTCAGCAACTTTATCAGCGATAACACGCCGACCGTGCCTGGCACGAGCGAGGTGGACACGCAGCCTACCTTAGGTTTCCAGCGCGTGATTCAACGTGCGATTATGCATGTTCAGTCTGCGTCCAATGGAAAAAAAGAAGTGACTGGTGCAAATGTCCTTGTCGCTATTTTTGGTGAGAAGGATTCGCATGCGGTGTACTACCTGCATCAGCAGGGCGTGACACGTCTGGACGTCGTCAATTTCATTTCCCACGGAGTGCGCAAGGATCAGCAGGCTGAGCCGCAAAAAGCGCCAGAGGGCAGTGAAGAGGCACAGGCAGAAGGTCAGCCAAAAGAAAATCCCCTCGATCAGTTCACTCAGAATTTAAACAAGGCAGCAGCTGAAGGTCGTATCGATCCACTGATTGGTCGCGACAGCGAAGTTGAGCGCGTGATTCAGATCCTGTGTCGGCGCCGTAAAAATAATCCTTTGCTGGTCGGTGAGGCTGGCGTGGGTAAAACCGCGATTGCTGAAGGCTTGGCATGGCGAATTACGCAAAGCGATGTTCCTGACGTGTTGCAAAATGCTGTTGTTTATTCGCTTGATATGGGTGCGTTGCTGGCCGGTACCAAATACCGTGGCGATTTTGAGTTGCGCCTCAAAGGAGTGCTCAAACAGTTGAAAGATACGCCCAACGGCATTCTCTTCATCGACGAGATTCACACTATTATCGGTGCGGGCTCTGCTTCTGGCGGTACCTTAGACGCGTCCAATTTACTAAAACCGGCCTTGTCGAACGGCCAGTTAAAATGTATCGGTGCGACTACATACACTGAATATCGCGGTGTCTTTGAAAAAGACCACGCACTGTCCCGTCGCTTCCAAAAAATCGATGTCAATGAACCGACGGTGGAGCAAACCGTGCAGATTTTGCGCGGCCTCAAATCGAAGTTCGAAGAACATCACAACGTTAAATATTCAGCATCCGCACTGACAACGGCAGCAGAATTGTCAGCACGCTTTATCAATGATCGTCATTTGCCTGATAAAGCAATTGATGTGATTGATGAAGCGGGTGCAGCACAGCGCATATTGCCAAAATCGAAGCAAAAGAAAACGATCGGCAAGGCTGATATCGAAGACATTATTGCCAAGATCGCCCGTATCCCGCCACAAACGGTGAATCAGGATGATCGCAGCAAATTGCAGACGATTGACCGTGACCTGAAAAATGTTGTATTTGGCCAGGAGCCTGCGATCGATGCCTTGTCGTCAGCGATCAAAATGGCACGTGCGGGTCTGGGTAAAACAGATAAACCGATTGGCTCCTTCCTGTTCTCTGGTCCGACTGGTGTCGGTAAAACAGAGGTCGCCAAGCAACTGGCATTCACGCTTGGTATTGAACTGATCCGTTTCGACATGTCGGAATACATGGAGCGCCACGCAGTCAGTCGTTTGATCGGCGCGCCGCCGGGTTATGTCGGTTTTGATCAGGGTGGCCTGCTGACTGAGGCGATCAATAAAAAACCGCATTCTGTTCTGTTGCTCGATGAGATTGAGAAAGCGCATCCGGATGTATTCAACATCCTTTTGCAGGTCATGGATCACGGTACTCTGACCGATAACAATGGTCGTAAAGCAGACTTCCGCAATGTGATCATCATTATGACTACCAATGCGGGTGCGGAGAGCTTGCAGAAGCGTTCTATCGGCTTCAACGACAGCAAAGAAGCTGGCGATGAGATGGCCGATATCAAACGTATGTTCACGCCAGAGTTCCGTAATCGTCTGGATGCGATAATCAGCTTCCGTGCACTCGATGAAGAGATTATCCTGCGTGTCGTCGATAAGTTCCTGATGCAGTTGGAAGAGCAATTGCATGAGAAAAAAGTCGAAGCAACTTTCACCGAAAATTTACGTAAATTCCTTGGTAAAAAAGGATTTGACCCATTGATGGGTGCAAGACCAATGGCACGTCTGATACAGGATCTGATACGCAAGGCATTGGCGGACGAGTTATTGTTTGGTAAGCTCGTCAGTGGTGGTCGTGTTATCGTTGATCTGGATGATAAAGATCAGATCAAACTTGAATTTTCCGAAGGCGATGCAACTCCGCCTGCCGCATCTCAGGAAGTGGTAGAAGTCGAATAAGTTAGTTTTTGTTCTATGTTCCGGCAGTGAGATTTACCTGGTTTTGGTGTAGCAACAATTAAAATTATTTGTGCTAAGGAGAAAAATATGGGCGGTCTCACGCTACCAACGTACGTACTGGAATACACAGCGAAGACAATAGATTCGGTACTGTCACAAGCTGCGTTAGAGGGCAGTCAGGTTGAAGTCGATGTCTACGAGCGACATGATGTGTCGAAGAAGCACGTTGCCTTAGGACAGAGACTCAAAGATGTGGATGATACTTTCAGGGTGAGTGTCAACACCGAGTCAGGCTTGCATAACGATGAATGGAATTACACCATATTGCGTGAATCTGCTGGTCGTAGTCGTAAGATGAAAAAATAAATATTTAAAAAAAGCCCGGCATATGCTGGGCTTTTTTGTATCTGTGTACCCACAGACTCGGATGTCAACGAGGAAAATATTGTTTCTCAACCAGTTTTAATGCTTCCCCGTGCTGCCAAACCCACCGTCGCCACGCTCGCTGTCGCCGAATTCTTCGACAATATTAAAGCCGACTTGTAATACCGGAACGATGATAAGTTGTGCGAGTCTTTCCATTGGTTGCAAGGTGAATTCATTTTGTCCGCGATTCCAGGTTGATACCATGAGTTGTCCCTGATAATCGGAATCGATCAGACCAACCAGATTGCCCAGTACGATGCCGTTTTTGTGGCCCATTCCGCTGCGTGGCAATATCATTGCTGCGTAGCCGGGATCACCGATATGAATCGCCAGACCAGTGGGAATTAATACGGTCTCGCCTGGTTTAATCGTGATGGGTGCGTCGATGCAAGCGCGCAGGTCGAGGCCAGCGCTGCCAGGTGTGCCATAAGCTGGCAATTGGTCTTTCATGCGGGCGTCGAGAACTTTGAGGTCGATATTTTTCATTCTGTTATTTCTGCGTAAAGTGTTTGTTTGATTTGATCATTCAGATGTTGCGATTTACTTCGATATTCTTTGAGCGATTTCTTGAATTACCTGAAACGCGAGAGTGTGCTTATCCGCACGTGGTAAGGCTTTGTGGCCGTGTACGTCGAATAAAACTAATTCATTTTCGTCTTTGCCGAACGTGTGATGACCAATATTGCCGACTAGCAGCGGTACGTTTTTCTTTGCCCGCTTTACTGCGCCATATTCCAGCAGATTTTCTGATTCTGCTGCAAAGCCGACACAATATGGCGGCTCAGCAAGGGCAGCGACGCTGGCGAGAATATCGGGATTTTGTGCGAATTGTAGTTGCGGCGTATCGCTGTCACTGTTTTTTTTAATTTTTTGAGAGCTGGCATTGGCTACTCGCCAGTCGGCGACGGCGGCAACGGCAATGAACACGTGCTGGTGATGCGCCGCAAGCTCGGCCATCACAGCGTCATGCATTTGCTGCGCAGTCTGTGTCTGCACTCTGCGCACGCCATACGGCGCATCTAAGGCGGTTGGGCCAGAAATTAACGTGACGTCAGCGCCAGCCTCCCGCGCAGCCTGTGCAATCGCGTAACCCATTTTCCCCGAGGACAGGTTAGTGATTCCTCTCACTGGATCAATCGGTTCAAATGTAGGCCCCGCAGTGATCAGAACAGATTTTCCTGCCAATGTTTTTGCTTGAAACGATGCAATAATTTCAGTCAGCAGTTGATCTGCCTCCAGCATGCGTCCCATGCCGACTTCGCCACAGGCTTGCTCACCGGCGGCTGGCCCCAAAACCTTGATGCCGTCTGCTTTGACTTGCATGACATTGCGCTGGGTTGCAGGATTGAGCCACATTTCTACGTTCATTGCTGGCGCAATCAGGAGGGGAACATGATGTGGTCTGGCGACACACAAGGTGGACAGCAAATCGTCGCATGCACCGTGCGCCAGCTTCGCAATAAAATTTGTACTACAGGGCGCAATCACAATCGCATCAGCACCGCGTGTCAGGTCGATATGCGGCATATTGTTAGGGATGCGTGCATCCCATTGGTCGGTATAGACGGTATTGCCAGACAGGGCCTGCATCGTTACCGGCGTAATAAATTGTGTGGCGCTCTGTGTCATGACGATGTGCACGGATGCGCCAGCCTTGGTGAGGCCACGCGTCAGCTCTGCGACTTTGTAGCAGGCAATACCGCCGGTTAAGCCTAGGACAATTTTTTTGCCAGCGAGTCGCATGATGGTTCCTTATTTTTTGACGCGGCGTAATTCATCGAGAATAAACAAGGCAGCACCGATACAGATAGCACTGTCCGCAATATTAAAAGCAGGGAAGTGATAAATTTCTTTGTAGTGAAAGTCAAGAAAATCAATCACATGACCATACATCAAGCGGTCGATCACATTGCCTAGTGCACCACCCATAATCAATGACAGTGCCCAGCAAAATAAACGTTGTCCCGCATTTTGTCTGATCAGATAAGTAATCACCAGAGCTGCAACGACTCCGATCGCCGTGAACAGGTAGCGCTGCCAGCCAGATTCAGCAGCCAGAAAGCTGAATGCGGCCCCTTTGTTATAAGCAAGCACCAGATTAAAAAAAGAAGTCAGCGGCAGCGCTTCGCCCAAAGTAAATAACTTGGTGATCGTAATTTTGCTGAGTTGATCAAGCAAGATAATGATGCTTGCCAGGCCGAGCCACGGCACTAGTGCGCTGCCAGAAGATTTGGAGACGGTAGAAAACGAGTTACGTTTTTTAGTTGCCATAGAGTGAGATGAAATGTATTTCGGCAAGGAAAATGCGCAGGCATATTGTTACGCAAGTCCCTTATCCCAGCCCTCTGTCGCTGTTGCGAGAGAGGGAGCTAAAAACCTTGGAGCGATGATCTTGAAACAGTAATCTCCCAGTATCACGCAAATTGACGTGCTTCGCCTGTACCGAACAAATTACTGACACAGCGACCGCACAAGCCTGTGTGCTCCGCATGCGTGCCAACGTCCGCACGATAGTGCCAGCAGCGCTCACATTTTTGATTTGCTGATGGAGTCACGATCACGGCTTCTTCGTCCTCTGACGCTACCCGCTCTACCGTTGCAGCCGAGGTAATCAACACGAAGCGCAGGTCATCTGCAAAGCTTTGCAGCAAATCGAATTTTGCACCGCTTGCTTTAATCGTCACCTCCGCTTGTAATGAGGCGCCGATGCCACCGGCAACACGAACTTCTTCCAATTGCTTGGTGACGTCTGTGCGTATCGTACGCAAGGCTGTATATTTTTCCATCAGTGCAGCTGCATTGTCGATTACGGGTAAAGCATAATACAGTTGCGTGAAGATAGTTTCATCACTGTCTGCATAGGCTTCTTTACTAGCAAAGCTTGCCCATGCCTCTTCGGCCGTGAAAGATAAAATAGGTGCCATCAGACGCAGCAAACTTTGCGTGATATGCCAGATCGCGGTCTGTGCAGAGCGGCGTGCTGCGGATGTTGTGCCGCTTGTGTACAGACGGTCTTTCAGGATGTCGAGATAGAAACCTCCCAGATCTTCCGAGCAGAATGACTGCAATTTTGCGACCACCGGATGGAATTCAAACTGCTCATAATGCGCGAGAATATCGGCTTGCAAAGCAGCCATATTTGCGATCGCATAACGGTCGATTTCCAGCATCTCGCTCAATGCCACCGCATCCGTTGCAGGATTGAAGTCAGACGTGTTTGCCAGTAGGAAGCGCAGGGTGTTGCGGATACGGCGATAAGATTCCGTTACACGTTTCAAGATTTCGTCAGAGATGGACAGCTCGCCGGAATAATCGGTCGCAGCAACCCATAAACGCAAGATATCTGCACCCAAAGTGTCCGAGATTTTTTGTGGCGCTACAACGTTACCTTTGGACTTAGACATTTTCTTGCCTTCGCCATCGACGACAAAACCGTGTGTCAGCAAGGCTTTATATGGCGCACGGCCGTCCAGCATCGATGCCGTCAGCAAAGATGAATGGAACCAGCCACGATGCTGATCCGAACCTTCCAGATACAAGTCGGCAGGGAATTGCGAATGCTCTTTGTGCGAACCGCGCAAAACTGTGTAGTGCGTAGTGCCGGAATCAAACCAGACATCCAGCGTATCGCGGTTTTTGACGTACATATCGGCTTCGTCACCAAGCAAATCGGCAACTTCGATTTTTTGCCATGCTTCGATGCCTTCCGTTTCTACACGCTTGGCGATTTGCTCCAGCAATTCTGGTGTACGCGGATGTAGTTGCCCCGTTTCTTTGTGCAAGAAAAACGCCATCGGCACGCCCCATTGACGCTGACGTGACAATGTCCAGTCCGGACGATTGGCAATCATGCCATGTAGACGCGCTTTGCCCCACGCCGGAAAAAATGCGGTTTCGTCGATTGCTTTCAATGCAGTTTGGCGCAGGCTGTTGCCACCATCTTTCGGCGTATTGTCCATGCTCGCAAACCACTGCGATGTGGCGCGGTAGATGATCGGCGTTTTATGACGCCAGCAGTGCATGTAGCTGTGATCAAACATCTTTAGCGAGAACAAGGCGCCAGCTTCTTTGAGTTTGTCACAGATCGGTTTGGACGCCTCCCAGATCGTCATGCCTGCGAAGAAAGGCAGTGAGGAGGCAAATTTTCCGTCACCCATCACTGGCGCGATGATTGCATCATCCTTCATGCCGTGTGCTTTACAGGATTGGAAATCTTCAATACCGTAAGCTGGTGCGGAATGAACCACGCCTGTGCCGCTATCGAGCGTAACGTAGTCGCCCATATAGACAGGAGAAAAACGGTCGTAGCCCGCATCCAATTGGGCCATCGGATGTTTGAATTTGATTTCTGAAAGGTCTGCGCCGAGACAGGTTCCGATGACTTTACCCTCAAGACCGTAATTGGTCAGCGATGCTTCCACCAGGTCGTTGGCCAGAATCAGCAAGGTCGGTTCGCCCTCACGCACGGTTTCGACTAATGCGTAAGTGATTTCCGGATGCATGTTCAATGCTTGATTGGATGGAATGGTCCACGGCGTCGTGGTCCAGATCACGCAATAGCCTTTGTCGATAGGCAGCCTGGCGAGTTTAAACGCTGCAGCGATCTTATCGTGCTCCGCAAACGGGAAGCCGACATCGATGGACGGATCGCGTTTGTTTTCGTATTCCACTTCTGCTTCGGCTAGTGCAGAGCCGCAATCAAAACACCAGTTGACCGGCTTCAGACCGCGATACACGTAACCTTTTTCAAGCAATTTGCCGAGTGCACGGATTTCGTCGGCTTCATTGCCGAAGTTCATGGTTTTGTAAGGATTGTCCCATTCACCCAGAACGCCGAGGCGGATAAAGTCTGCTTTTTGGCGTTCGATTTGTTCATTCGCATACGCACGTGCTTTCGCCTGTACTTCGGCCACGGGCAGATTTTTACCGTACAGTTTTTCGATCTGGATTTCGATTGGCATACCGTGACAATCCCAGCCTGGCACGTACTGTGCGTCAAAGCCCGCCATGTTGCGTGCTTTGACGATCATGTCTTTCAGGATCTTGTTGACGGCGTGACCGATGTGGATGTCACCGTTGGCATACGGAGGGCCATCATGCAGGATAAATTTTGGACGACTAGCCGAAGCCTTGCGGATACGCTGATAGATTTTTTTGTCTTGCCATTGCTTCACCCATTGCGGCTCGCGTTTGGCGAGATCGCCGCGCATCGGGAATGAGGTTTCCGTCATATTGACCGGGTATTTGCTGGCGACTTTTGCTGACTTTTCGTTGGACATGATTTTCTTTAAGTTGGATATTCTTTGGTATTTTTTGACGATATTGTAAAGACTACACAATGCAAATCAATTCAAGTGCAGGTGAATCGAATGGCGGGGCGTGATCTTCAAATTCGGTCGGTAGCAGAGATGGCACCTGTGGCGCGATTGCGAAAATAGGCTCTGGCTTGTTCGGCATCACGTTCGATAGCTTCGGTCAGAGTCGGCAGATCGATATATTTTTCTTCGTCACGCAGCTTTTGCAGGAACTCGACCTGAACTAATTTGCCATAGGCATTGCCGCTGTAATCAAATACATGAGTTTCCAGCAGTACGCGGCCGCTGTCATCGACGGTAGGACGCACACCGAGGCTGGCGACGGCAGGCAAAGCTTGCTCAGACAGACCATGTACCTGCACGATAAAGATACCTTGCAAAGCAGGGCGGTGATGTGCAATCCGTACATTCAAGGTAGGGAAGCCAATTGTCCGGCCTAACTTTTGCCCATGCACGACATGGCCTGAGATACGGTAAGGACGGCCGAGCAGATGTGTTGATTCCTCAAATTTCCCCGCCGCCAGCGCAGAACGTACTGCGGAGGAGGAAATGCGCTCGCCCTTGTGTTGTACCGCGGGCAGAGTGACGACCTCAAAACCGTGTAGCTTGCCGGCCTCAATGAGCATATCGATATCGCCTGCGCGTTTGGCGCCATAACGAAAATCTTCGCCTACCATGAGCCATTTGACATGCAGGCCTTGCACCAGAATTTTCTCAATAAAATCTTGCGGTGACAAAGATGCGAAGTGGGCATTGAAATGTTCCACAATCACGCGATCAATGCCGGCGTCGTCCAGCGACGCCATGTTGTCGCGCAGATTGGCGATGCGCGTTGGCGCTTTGCTGAGGTCGCCCGACAGTTGAGCAAAAAAAGCGCGCGGATGCGGCTCAAACGTCATGACCGCCGCATCGACCTTTAGGCGCGTAGCGGCCGCGCGCAAATGGGACAACAAAACCTGATGCCCAAGATGTACGCCATCAAAGTTGCCTATCGCCAGTGCGCAGGGCGCACGTGAGGCAGCATTGGGGAGTCCGCGAAATACCTTCATATTGTGTGAGGAAAACTGCTGCAAAAACCTTCGATTATAAATGCTTTCTCAAATGGTTTTGCCTTATGGCTGAGGAAACAAGGGCTTTCAGCACCGAATAGTCAGTAAGATGCGCAAAAAATCGCGCAAAACCAGAGGCGAGGCGATCACTAAGCCATTGGTGGTTGGCATACAGGGGACTTCCATATCTTTACTGCGCGGCAGGGTAGAGTCATTTTGCTGACACTGAAATGACGTCGGCATCACAGAATACGGGAGCAATTAAGCGTGTTTTGCAAAAAACACCAGCAGATTTGCTGCATTTTTTTGCACTTATTTATTGCTTATTTGCTACTTTTTCGTTACTTATTCTGCGATTAGTTTGTACCAAATTAAGCAAGCTGGCACGTATTACTCTTTAATCGCCTCGACACTGAAATACAAAGTCACTTCATCACTGACGAATGGGACATAACGACCCACGTTGAAATCGCTGCGGAGGATTTTCGTGGAGCCATTTGCGCCACATGCTGATTTCAGATACAGGACTATAAAGCGGCAATTGAATTGCGTCAGCTCGAATTTGGCGGGACGTGTCACGCCTTTAATAGTGAGCTCTCCATCGATGCCAGTCAGCCTAGCATTGTCGTCAAAACGTAAGTTAGTAGATTTGAAGGCAATCTTCGGAAACTGGGCTGTATCGAAAAAACTCGTTGAGCGCAGATTATTGTCGAATAAGGCGACCCCGGTACTGACAGAACTGGCATCAATATCGATTTGTACAGAGCCGGTTTTATTCATCAAATCGAGTTCAATTACACCGCTGTTTTTGTCAAATCGCCCGCGCTGCAAGGACAAACCCCAGTGACTGTATTCAAAGACTGAAAAAGTATGTTCGGGATCGATGACGTAGCGATCTGTGCCGTAGGAGCTAGCCGAAACGAGTGAGCTGATTGCGATCGCACATCTAACTATGTGGTTCACCATCAGGCTTATTGGGCGACGTCGCATCTTGAATTCGGTAGGGTGGCGCAGCATGCGGTTGACTGCAAACGGCATGTTGCGTTGAAAGGTGATTACATTTATTGGCTCTACTCTAGCTTATTTTGCTGTTTTCGTTTTCAAACGCCACAATGAGGTGATTTCAGCAGAGCGTGCCGCGTGCAAAGGGTCGGTGATGTCAGTGGCTTTGCCGTGCCGTGGTTTAATGTCCATTTTACCGGCGACTTCGAGGCCGCCGGCGTCTATCCACGACCACAACTCTTCAGCCGTGCGTAATCCCAGATGCTCCGCCAGATCGGACATGATCAGCCAGGCTTCTCCTCCAGGTTCCAGATGTTCTGCGACACCAGATAAAAAGCCGCGCAACATGCTGCTGTCCTGATCGTAAACAGCGTGTTCTATCGGCGAATTAGGGCGTGCGGGAACCCATGGTGGATTGCAGACGACCAGTGCTGCGCGGCCGGGTGGGAATAAATTGGTTTTGATCACTTCAACCTGATCGGACATGCCCAATCGTTGCAGATTGTCGCGTGCGCAACTGAGTGCACGATCGTCCTGGTCGGTAGCGACGATGCGTTGCACGCCACGTTGTGCAAGGACGGCTGAGATGACGCCAGTGCCGGTGCCGATATCAAATGCTAGTTGTTTTCCGGGTAGCGGTGCTTTGGCTAGCAGGTCCAGATACTCGCCGCGTACAGGTGAGAAAACGCCGTAATATGGATGGATACGCTGACCTAATGCGGGTATGTCGACACCATTTTTTCGCCACTCGTGTGCACCGACGAGCCCAAGTAATTCTCTGAGAGACGCAACGAATGCGGTGCTGTCATGATCTGCCGGGCCATAAGCTTCACTACATGCCAGACTGACATCGGGCGCACGTCGCAATGGGATGCTGTAGTCAGCATTGAACGGAATCAGTAGCATCGCCAGTACGCGAGCGCGCTGCGATTGTGACTGACGATGTAAATGAAATGCCTCGGTCAGCGTCGCAGGTGTTTTCTCGGTTTTGCGTGATTTAGCCGGTTTTTTATCGATCCTGCGTGCCAGTGCTTGCAGCAGTTGTCGTGCATTTTGGTAGTCACCGCGCCAGAGTAATCCCGTACCTTCGCAAGCAAGCCTGTAGGCCGATTCGGCAGTCATGCGGTCATCGGCGATCTGCACGCGTTTTGGTGCAGGAGCACCGCTTTCAGAATGCCAGCGAGCCTGATAGGGCTGATCGTTTTCAATCCAGCTAATTACGGGGAAGTCACTCATGGCCAGCTCACTTGCAATAAAGCGCAGAGTGTAACCGAGATTGCCTGCGGCCTCTATTGATTGTGACGAGCCGGTGCGGTGTGAAGCTGTGTTGTGCGTAGCTTACGGCGGCTGACTGTGCTGACGGGGTATTCTGGCTAAGATAAATGAAAACATAGGGGAGTATATTTAAATTACCTTGTAATCACAACGGATTAAGGCATAAAAATGCATGTACTCCCATCTAGTATATGGATAACGCCTGAGGAGATTGAATGTGATTATGAAGATAGTTATAAATGTGGTTACGGCCGGAAGATGGCGAAAATCTCACCGTCGCCCGGGTTACAACGTTGTTGCTGGAAAGGCGATGCCAGATCAGTGTTTATCCGGCATCGTGAAGTATTAGTTTTTGTTCAGGAAGGCGCCGGATACTTGTTGCAGGATGCTGCCAAGATCGCCAAAACCTGATTCAGACACTTCACCGTGTGGGGTGAGTTTGTCTACCAGACCCGGCAATATCTCTGCCAGATGTCCTGCTGCACCATCTTGTGATAGCCCAGCGGATGCTGCCAAATGTGCTAACTGCCCATTACCGAGTGCGCTCTGAATTTGCTCCGCCGAGATTGGCAAATTATGTCCTGTGCCGACCCATGAATTGACGATGTCACTCATGCCCGAATTTTGAAAAGCGCTGATCAGACCAGTCAGGCCTCCTGTTCCTCCTGAGCCTCCCGATTGATTATTGGTCAGCATGCCCAGCGCCGCTTGTATCAACATGGCTTTAGGATCATTGCCCTGATCCGCGTTGCCGCCCAACATACCTAATGCTGCGTCTAGAAGTCCCATACAATCCCTTTCTGAGGTGGTGGATGAATTACCTTACAACAGTAATAGCCGCCATCTTAATACTAAAAGATTAATGTAATTGTGAACTTTGTATGAATAGTGCCGGCCGGCATTTTTTGTTTTCACTGCCAACTAAAAATCCGGACAACGGCGTGAAACTATTCTTTTCATGGACGAGCTAACTGTACTATCGGTGAGAACGATCATCTCGTTTGTTATTTTGCTTAACGAGAGGCAATTTTGCAACGTTACCTGTGGCCTTGCCAGCCTGCGCTCTGCTACATTTGCAGCATGAAAAAAATAAAAACAATTGGTTCAAAAATAGGTTCAAGTTTATTCGCTCTGATATTTGCAGTCAGCTTTACGGCGGGTGGAATAGCAGTAGGCGTGATGCCTCTAGCGAAGCAAATTATGGGCTGCTGGAAGGCGCAGAATCTGGTGGCGGTACAGGCGCATATCGAAAAACTCTCGCTTGATGAACATGATGGTGAGACCAGGATATATCAGGTAAAAGCAGAATTTAGTTATAGCTACAACGCTCAGTACCATCGCAGCCAGCGCATTAATATCGGCGGAGATACTAGCGATAATATTGGCAGCTACCAACGAGATATTTATGGCGAATTACAGCACGCCAAAGACCAAGAGCAGTCCGTCACGCTTTGGGTCGATCCCGGTGATCCTGACTTTGCCGTCTATGACCGCACAATACGCTGGATGCGGCTATTGTTTCTGTTGCCATTCGCCTTGCTATTTCCGGCGGTGGGGATTGGCGCTTGCTGGGCACTCTGGCAGATCTGGCGGCCATCAGCTGAGCCTGTGACTCCTACGATCCCTGCTGTTACCGCGGAATTTGCGCAGCATTATCAAGTACCACTTTCTAACCTAATTATCCTGCCGGAACAAAGCGGCGCGCTGCCGTTGGGCTTCTTTGCTGTGTTCTGGAATCTGTTAGCGTGGCCGATTTCTGGCGTGGCACTCATATCCTCTAATTTTGTCAAAAATCCACTGATCCTTGTAGTAGTGATTTTTCCTTTGGTTGGTTTGGGGATGATCTTTTTTACAGTGAAATTATGGTTGGTAAGAAAGCGTATTGGAAGGCCAGTGTTAGTCATGGCCAGAGCACCGCAAATCGGGTTGAGTGAATGGGCGTGCAGCGTACGTTTTATCCCACCGCTTGGAGAGCGTACAGGTCTGTTAGGTACGCGTCAGCCTGCCTATCCGGTAAGGATTGAATGTCAATGCGATTATGAAGACAGTAGTGGCGAAGATACCAGTACCACCACGCTGTGGTCGTACCTTGTGAGCGATATTCAACTCGCTCATGCGACTGTGCAGACCAGTTTTGTCATTGATTTTCCTTCGAATTTGCCGGCATCGGGTGATGCAGACGGTAAGAATAAAAAAATTATCTGGAAATTGAGCGTCAAGGTAATGGGCGATGATGTAATTTTTCTGTTGCCCGTCGGTTCTGCGTTGGTTGCGTCTGAAAAGATTGACTGGCAGGTGCTGTTGCATGAGCCCAAGCGCTTATATCCCCTTGATATGGCAGAGTTGGCAAAATCAGCGCCTGTGACAATGGCAATCGAAAGCAAAAAATCGTGGCTAGGCCTCGTCGTTTTATTCTCTTTCCTTGCGGTTACGGGATGGGGCACAATCGTCTTTTTTGTGTTGCCGATGTTTGATTCTGTCAATCACGAAGCGCTCTCAACTTTCTCAGAAAGAGCTCCTGTGCCAGTCGAGACGTATGCACAGCTGCAGGCGCAGCTAGCTGAGGGTGGCGATCCAAATCAGCGTGATGAAGGTGGGCTGACCCGCTTGATGCGCGCAGCGAAGGAGGCGGATGTAGGCAAGGTGCAATTATTGCTGGCAAGTGGCGCACGGGTTGACGATGTGACGCCTGTTGTCGTTGATGCCGCAGGTTATCGGTTGGGAAATCGTAGCGCGTTATTCGACGCCATTAATAACGACGCAGTTGAGGTGGTAACTATCTTGCTCGATGCGGGTGCTGATGTGAGGCTGGCCAGCAATCAGGTCTGGACGCCGATGCATTACGCTGCCTTTGTCGGCGCTGTGCGCAGTATGCGTGTTTTGCAAGAACATGGTGCCGAGATTGATGCGCCGTTTAGCGAAGCGCGTGGCTCTACCCCGCTGATGGTTGCCGCACAATATGATCAGTTGCCGTCAATCCGGTTTTTGCTGGAATCTGGTGCTGATCAAGCGAAACTAGATTTGTACGGAGAAAATGCATGTGGCTACGCGCGTTTTTTCAAAAAAACGGCAGCGGCAAAAGCGCTGGCTTGTGATTAAGCTGATTTGAAATTAATTAAATCGCTAATTGCAGACTGAGGCTAAGTTCATTTTCAGGGAAAACAAATCCCAACCTGTCGACCTACATGCCACCCCATGCGGCGTTCAGAGTCGCAATGGCTGCCAGACCCGCAGTCTCCGTGCGTAAGATGCGCGGCCCCATGCTTAGTGTCAATACACCTTGCCTGATCGCGAGCATTTCTTCCTCTTCAGAAAAGCCACCCTCAGGACCGATCATCAGACTGACTGATTGCGCAGGGTGATGACGAGCCCAGTCTGCAAGCGATTGATTTGCTCTTGGCGAAAGTAAGATACGTTTATGAATGTCTTGTTGTGCCAGCCATTTAGGTAAATCCATGACTGGCGACAAATGAGCGAGACGATTGCGTCCGCATTGCTCGGCTGCGGCGATGATGATGCCTTGCCAGTGCGCGAGTTTTTTTTCAGCACGTTCGGCAGATAAACGGACTACGCATCGTTGTGACGAAAGAGGTTGTATCGTCGTGACACCAAGCTCAATCGCTTTTTCAATGATCCAGTCCATCTTGGATGCCTCTGGCAAGGCCTGCGCCAGCGTCAGGGCATACGGTAATTCGCATTCTTCCGGTAAAAATACTTTGACATCAGCGCTAACGTTTTTCTTCGCAACCGACGTCAGCGTCGCAATATAGCTCCCGCCTTCACCGTTGAAGATACAAATATGATCGTTCGCTATCAGTCGTAAAACAAAAACGTGATGAGCGACGTCAGGCGGCAAATCAATAGAAGCGCCAACAGCGAGCGGAAGATGGCAATAAAAACGTGGCATATCGTATGTGTAGAGGAGAATTGATGCGTAGTTCACATTGTCGCAGAACTAGGGTGATGCGAGGATTATAAATATGACTTGCTAAATATGGCTTGCGATATAGGGTAAGCGGAATGTGAGCCGGACGCACTTATCATGAGTGCGCCGTTCCTCATCAATACCTCAGTACGTTAAACAAGCTGCATTTAATAAACCTAGACCCAGACTAACTGAGCCGAGAAATACACCTGAGGCGATTTTATTGTCTGGTATGTCGGCAACCAGCCCGGGGAGCAGCAGACGGACCACGCCAAACGCGAGCAATTGTACTGCCAATGCAATGGCGCCCCAGCACAGCATGTCGATGAGGTTGATGCTATTGGCAATGGCGGAAGCCAGGGCGACACAATAGCCGAGTACCGCACCGGACAAGCTTGCGGCGGCTGCGTGATTGCCAGCGCGGATTAGCTGGATTTCCCGGTAGGGTGTGATGGCTACGTAGCAGGCGATGAAGCTTGCCAGTAATAATAGCGACAAACCAAAATGACTGAGGAAGGCGGGGATGCCGGTGTTCATAATGTGCTCACTCATAGTGATCCTTTTTGCTTTTTTTGGTGCTGTTGGTGTTTGTCGGTTTGTTTTTTGTTGGTATCGATATTACTCAAAGTAATGCGGTATGAAGCGGCTGGTATTTTTTGTAATCAGACTCTCGTCTTCGCGTATGCCTATGCCTGCAGCATCATCGCCGATGACCCAGGAGCCGATAGAAGTAAATGCGGGCGTAATACCGTCATCAAATTTCGGTTGTGGTGCATAGGCTTGATAGATAAATCCTTCTGCGCCGTATTGTCCGGGTGTATGCAGTGCAGTACCGTTTGCATAGATGGAGATATTTTCTCCTTCACGTGAATACAGGGGTTTTTTGACGAAATCGCCTTGTATTCGCCATGCATCAAAAAACGCAGGCAAGAGGTTCGGATGATGCGGAAATAATTCCCACATCACTGGCAGAATGGCTTTATTGGATAAAATCATTTTCCATGCGGGTTCGATGATGCGCATCGGCTTGGCTAACAAGTGAGTGGCAAACGTTTCGCGGGATAACCATTCCCATGGGTAGAGTTTAAACACATTGTCGATACGGACATCCATTGCGTCGACAAAGGCGGCTTGCGAAGGATCCCAGCCGATATCTTCGATCGCACATTGTTTGGTGGCGCAGCCTGCCTGGATTGCCGTGTCGCGCAGATACGATAAATTACCTTCGTCTTCCTCATTACCACCGGCGCATACAAAATGCAGCATGCCTTTGGCCGGAAATGTTTTCCACTGGGCGATGAGTTTTTCGTGCAACGAATTAAATTGATCTGCAAGGGGTAATACGTCTTGCAGCCAATACCATTGCGCTACGCTGGATTCGACTAATCCTGTCGGTGTATCGGCGTTATATTCCAGCATTTTCGGGTGACCGGTTCCATCCCAGCTTAGATCAAAGCGTCCGTACAAAGAAAATTCTTTATCGTGCCAACTTTGCTCAACAAGAGGCCAAAAACTCTGAGGGATCGCAAACTGTGCCAGCCGCTCATGACGAATGACATGATCTACCGCCTGCAACGCCATTTGATGAAGGTCAATCGTTGCCTGTTCCAGCGTATCAATCTGATCGCTGCTAAAACGGTAAGCGTAACGTTCATCCCAATACAGGCCATCGATTGAATGGTAGTTAAACCCCAGCGCTTCAAACTGAGCTTGCCAGTTGGCGCGTGGACGGCGTGATTCCCGTATCATTAGCCGCCTCCGGAAAAACCGTGTGCTGTCCCGCCAAAGCCACCACGGCTCATGACCGAGCGTCCGATAGCATGATCGTTGCTGGTATTAGTGCCATTAGCGCTATTAGTGCTGTTGAAATTGCTGGTGCCAACGCCAGCGGTGGTATTGTTATTATTGCTGGAGAAGATGTTCGGGTTGTAGCCCCGTTGCGCCTGCTCACGGTTGCCTTCAGCGTAGGATGGGCCAAAATAGTGACCGGTGTAGGTGCTGCCATGGCCGCTGCCTAGCAGCGTGTTTCCCTGTTGTGCGACTTCCGGACTGCAGGGGTCTATGCTGCCCCAATCCTTGGTGCAGTCTTCGAGATTTTTATATTCATCTCTGAGTGACGTCGTTTCTTGTACGTTGTTGCCGCACGCTGTGACCGCGGCGGCGGTGGCAAAAACGAGGGGAACGGTACGGCTCCTGCGAATTTTTTTGAGCGTCGTCATTGGATCTCCTTGGTGACTATATTTTGCACGAAGGTGGGCAATGCGAACAGTGCATGATGGATGTCGATGTTGTAATACTGCAGATCCGTTAGCTTTCTTTGCGCCATGCGATCACCAATTTCTTGCTTTGTCATTGCAATGGGATCCAGATTATCGCTTGTAATCGCCATACCCCATAACGCTCCATACAATGGTATGGATACCGTATAGGGTCGTACGGTAGTAAAAATTTTCGCTAGTGCTGCATAGGTATCTGCAACCCGTTGCGGATGGTAGAAAGGGCTCCCGAGATGCATCACCAGCGCACCATTTTTTGCAAGACGACGCTTGCATGCGACGAAAAAATCGGCAGTCATACAACTGGCTGCCAGTTCCGTGCCGTTCGGGCTGATTGGATCAGTTAAATCCAGAAAAATCACATCGTATTGACGGTCAGTGTTTTTGATAAAAGCAAAGCCGTCTTCATGGATATGCTTGACCCGATAATCGTCAAGCGCACCCCGGTGTATCGGCTTGAGATGCGCGCGCGCCAGTTCGATGACGCTGGCATCAATTTCACACAAGTCTATGTGCTGGATACCCGGATGTTTTAAGAGTTCCTCAGTCGATCCGCCGTCGCCGCCGCCGATGATCAGTGCGGACTGTAGAGCGGGGTGAGCAACGGCAACAGGATGTACTAGGCATTCATGATAAAAGAATTCATCTTTTTCCGAAGTCATGTACGCGCCGTCAATACGCATGATCTTGCCAAAATCCGGGCTATGCAGGATATCAATTTGCTGAAATGCGCTTTGTACGCTGGCAATCGTCGCGCCGAGACGGGTGCCGTACATCGTATCAGGCGTTAAATATTCTATTACTATGTCGCCCGTTGTGTCGCCTGCTGTGCCGCTTAAAGTTTCAGTCAGTTCCGGTGCGCCTCTCATCAGTTCTTGCCTGTTTGAATTTTTAGGCCGGAATTGATTGATCAGCCTATCCATTAACCTGCGCGCTTTCATACTGTTGTCCGCATTGAAGTTGCAGACGTAGACATCCAGCGTGACGGCGTTACGCTCTGGCCATGTGTGGATAGCCAGATGGGATTCAGCTAACAGCAAGGTGCCAGTAATGCCGGCCGGATCACCGGCATGTGTAGAGAAAGCATGGAATTTCTCTCCCACGATGCTGAGCCCGGCTTGTTCAGTTGCTTTGATAGCGTTTGAGCGCAGATACTGTATATCCAGCATCAAGGGAGACGGGCATTGGCAATCAAAGCAATCTGCGGTCAGGTGTAAACCTTCCATATTCTGTGTTATCTGCCAAGACTTGCTTGAGCGAATTATTGAAATTATCGCAATTGTATCGCTTGGGATTGACGGAGTGTCGTTCAGAAAGGCTCTTTATGGATCATTTTCTATTTGTCACCAGGAAAATCACCATTTTCCATGAAAATAAGCGCAAATTGCCTTCCTGTGCTGTAAAAAACGCTGAAGTTTTACGCATCACTTAGTCGCGACCGGGTGTTCTGTTGTCGCGCTCTGGTAAAATAACGGACTTTGCAGAACATGATGTCCGTTACATATTGTTGCTGCCTTGCTTCACCGACCAGCTTTTCTCAGACTACATTTGCCTAATCAGCTCAAATAGACGCTATGACTTCTTCCCTCCAGCCAGCAACAATCACCAAAATGGCCAATGCGATCCGCGCTTTGTCCATGGATGCCGTTCAAAAAGCTAACTCCGGTCACCCGGGCGCTCCTATGGGGATGGCCGATATTGCCGTGGCTTTGTGGAAAACACATTACCGCCACAATCCGGGCAATCCTCAATGGATTAACCGCGACCGCTTCGTTTTGTCGAACGGCCATGGCTCGATGTTGCATTATTCCTTGCTGCATCTGACTGGTTACGACTTGTCGATGGATGAGATCCGTAACTTCCGTCAAATGCATTCCAAGACCGCCGGTCATCCTGAAGTGCATGTTACGCCTGGCGTTGAAACTACGACAGGTCCGCTGGGTCAGGGCATCACGAATGCAGTCGGTATGGCCCTGGCAGAAAAATTGCTCGCCGCCGAGTTTAATCAGCCTGGTTTGAACGTGGTCGATCATCACACCTATGCGTTCATGGGCGACGGCTGCTTGATGGAAGGTATTTCGCACGAAGCCTGCTCACTGGCGGGTACGTTGCAACTGAATAAGTTGATTGCGTTCTGGGATGATAATGGCATCTCGATTGACGGTCATGTTGAAGGTTGGTTCACTGACGATACGCCAAAACGTTTTGAGGCCTATGGGTGGAATGTGATTCGTGCTGTTGACGGGCATGACGCTGCCGCGGTATCCAAGGCGATTGAGTTAGCCAAGACATCAAGCAAGCCAACATTGATCTGCTGCAAAACCGTAATCGGTAAAGGTTCGCCGAATATGGAGGGCACCCACAATGTTCACGGCGCAGCGCTCGGTGATAAAGAAGTTGCTGCAGTTCGTGCCAATATCGGTTGGGACTATGCACCTTTTGAAATTCCTGCTGACGTCTATGCGGCATGGGATGCGAAGGAAGATGGTGCGAAAGCTGAAGCGGAGTGGAACACTCAATTCGTAGCGTATGCCGCGCAGTATCCGGCCAAGGCTGCCGAGCTGACACGTCGTATGAACGGCGATCTTCCGGCGAATTTTGATGAAGTAGTTGCCAGCGCGATTGCTGCTTGTGTAGAGAAAAAAGAAAACATCGCTACGCGTAAAGCGAGCCAGAACGCGATTCAGGCATTCGCTCCTTCACTGCCAGAATTTCTCGGCGGTTCCGCGGATTTGACCGGTTCCAATCTGACGAACTGGAAAGAATGCGTCGCTGTACGTGGCAATCAGGCCGGTAATCATATTAATTATGGTGTGCGTGAATTTGGTATGAGTGCGATGATGAATGGTATCGCTCTACATGGTGGCTACATTCCTTTCGGCGCAACCTTCCTGACTTTCTCTGACTACAGCCGCAATGCCATTCGCATGGCTGCGCTGATGAAAATCCGTACTCTGTTCGTGTTTACACATGACTCAATCGGTCTGGGTGAAGACGGTCCGACCCATCAATCCGTCGAGCACGTTTCCAGCATGCGTCTGATCCCGAACCTGGATAACTGGCGTCCTTGTGATACGGTTGAATCCGCCGCCGCATGGGCATTTGCAGTCAAGCGTCATGATGGTCCGTCGACCCTGATTTTCTCGCGTCAGAATTTGCCTTATCAAGAGCGTACTGCACAACAGATCGCGGATATTTCGCGAGGTGGTTATGTATTGCAAGATGTCACCGACGCCAAAGCCGTATTGATTGCAACAGGTTCTGAGATTGAACTCGCAGTGAAATCTGCAGCAGCCTTAGCTGAGCAGGGTATCGCGGTGCGTGTCGTGTCTATGCCTTCAACCGATGTATTTGATCGCCAGGATGCCGTATACAAAGCAGCAGTGCTGGGTAAAGGCCTGCCACGTATCGCGATCGAGGCCGGTGTAACCGACTTCTGGTACAAATACGTGGGACTGGAAGGCGCTGTTGTCGGAGTCGATACCTTCGGCGAGTCCGCTCCTGCTGGCGTCCTGTTTAAACACTTTGGTTTTACGGTAGACAACGTTATTGCCAAAGTAAAAGCGACTCTGGCATGAGCGTAATCAAAGAAATTAGTTTGCGTCGTGCTACTGTCGCAGATGCGCAGGCGATTGCTGCCGTGCGCATCGAAAGCTGGCGCACTACGTACCGCGGCATCATGCCCGATGCGTATCTCGATGAAATGAAGCTTGATGACAGTGCGGCGATCTGGACTCGCATATTGACGGCAGACAACCCGGCGGTCTGCGTCTTTGTTGCGATCGCGGACGATGAGATTATCGGTTTTGCGTCTGGCATGCTGCTGAAGGAAGAGAAACAGGGTATGCACTCGGAGCTGACTGCGATTTACTTACGTCCGGCATTTCAGAACTCTGGTATCGGTCAGCGTATATTGCAAAAAGTCGCTCGTACTTTGCAGGCGATGGGTGCGAGTAATATGCTGGTCTGGGTCTTGACTGGCAATAAAGCAGCACGCCAGTTTTATGAAAATTTTGGCGGACAGTTTTTGGTCGAACAGGATTTCATCTGGGATGAGCTCGAATTGCAAGAAGTCGCTTACGGCTGGCCGGATCTGAACGAGCTGACTGAATTGCATCTGACATCAGCAGAGAGCGCGCCAACCTTGCATTAGTCTTTTATTAAGCATCTGAACCAGGATGTAAGTGTGAAGAAGTAATTCAGTTTAAGAGTAGCTTCTACAGGTTAAGAGTTATAAAGATTTTTTACTGTTTTTATTGGAGATAAAACCATGACGATTCGCGTCGCAATCAACGGCTATGGCCGTATCGGTCGTAACATTCTGCGTGCCCACTACGAAGGCGGCAAATTCAAAAACGACATCCAGATCGTTGCCATCAACGACCTTGGTAATGCAGAGTCCAACGCTCACCTGACACGTTACGATACCGCCCATGGTAAGTTCCCTGGCACTGTATCTGTTGAGGGCGACACTATGATCGTCAACGGCGACAAGATCAAAGTCTTCGCAGAACGTAATCCGGCGAATATTCCTTGGGGTGAATTGAATGTAGACGTCGTTTTGGAATGCACAGGCTTCTTTACTACAAAAGAAAAAGCCTCTGCTCACTTGGCTGGCGGCGCGAAAAAAGTCATCATCTCCGCACCAGGCGGCAAGGATGTTGATGCAACAATTGTCTACGGTGTGAATCACAATGTTCTGAAGTCCACAGACACAGTTATCTCTAACGCTTCATGCACAACGAATTGCCTGGCACCACTAGCAAAGCCATTGAACGACGCGATCGGTATCGAAAGCGGTTTGATGACGACTATCCACGCCTACACAAATGACCAGGTGTTGACAGACGTCATGCACGAAGACTTGCGTCGTGCTCGTTCGGCTACCATGAGCATGATCCCGACTAAAACTGGCGCAGCAGCGGCAGTTGGCCTAGTTTTGCCAGAACTGAACGGCAAGCTTGATGGCTATGCAATGCGTGTTCCAACCATCAATGTGTCGGTTGTTGACCTGACTTTTATTGCGTCTCGCGATACGACTGTTGAAGAAATTAACAAAGTATTGAAGACCGCTTCAGAAGGCGCATTGAAAGGCATTCTGGATTACAACACAGCACCGCTGGTCTCCGTTGACTTCAACCACAACCCTGCATCATCGACTTACGATGAAACGCTGACTAAGGTCAATGGCGGCCGTCTGGTAAAAGTATCCAGCTGGTACGATAACGAATGGGGTTTCTCCAATCGTATGCTCGACACGACGATGGCATTGATGAGCGCAAAATAATTGAGGAACCCCGGAGTGAGTTGCTGTAACGCTGTACGTTGTGTAACCCATTTCATCGCGGAGTCTTGAGAGCGCTTCTTGAAATAACTTTTTGAAGTGGTTTTTTTAAATAAGTTTTCAAAATAAGCCAGTTTTATCCGCCGGTAAAAAATACCCCGAACTTTCGGGGTATTTTTTTGTCTACAACTTGGACTTCCCCTAATTTCGTAGACAACTCTTAACTTCCAAATTGTTGTTGCTCGAAAGCTAGGGGACTCATCTGATTCAAATGACTATGTCGCCGTTTGCGATTGTAGAACACTTCGATGTAATCA
>NZ_JBMPPN010000005.1:0-306230 GCF_049340165.1 Undibacterium sp. Xuan67W | reverse complement strand
CCTCGGCCTGCTTGAGGATGGCGATGATCTGACTGTCGGTGTAACGGGAAGGCTTCATGCAGAACTTTCAAAAATCATATTTAGAAAATTCTACTCATTTCAACGCTTGTTTGCAGGGGGGATTACCGAAGCATACTGAATCTGCTAAAAAATGGAGTCCGCATGTTTTGCATAACGTGCGTCCCTGATATAGTTTCGCAAAAAAATATCACAATCAAAAAAGGCGGCAGGCATGGTAAAGACAACTTCAAAAGTTGACGGAAAATTAGTAGGGGTCGATAAATTGCGAGTTGATACTTGGTTTGCGGCAGTTATGCAGGCAAGTAAGCAAACTAAGGTTGAACCGCTTGTGGAATTCTTGTCAATCAACGGACTCAATACAAATCGTGATAAATGGGATCGCTATAAGAATTCCACAGCTAAACCATTACCGATTTTTGTAGAGGAAGTAGATACAGTCTTACGCGGTACGGCAAGAATCTACATGTCTGGTGTAGATAAGTTGCCACTGTGGAAGGTACTAGGCAGAGACGAAAGTGCCTGTAAACGAACGGTATCCAGTTTGCTGGCAGACGCAAAGATGTATCAGTCAGGAAAAAGCGTCACCGACAAATGCCACACACTGCTTCACTATATGGTTGAGTGTCAATTTCAGGAGGCGTGGTGCGGTTCGCCTATGGACCTAGATAAATTAGTGGCTAGTCCTACCAGAAATGCGATTGCAAAGAGCTGCAAGGCTAAAAATCTGGATAGCCGCACTATGCTGGCAATTGTCGCGCTATGGATACTTGCGCAGTCTGGTAAAGACCTTAAAGCAATCAATTACACGGACTATTTTTTGTTGGGGATTTTAAAGCAGCCGTTGAGCGAACGATTCGTTCAACCAATTGCAGGCTATATTCGTGAAATGTATCAGGACGCTGGGTAAATAAAAACAGCCTGTCCAAGCGTCCAGGCTGTCCATGCAGATTTCACGTTGTAGGAATAAGTTTATTTGCTACTGATTTTAATTTGTGTTGTGGAGTTCTTTTGCCAATTTGTTGTTTTGGGATTTCTCTTTGAGGCGTAATTTTTTCTTCGTGGCCTCTACAATCAATTGGCGTGGATACACCAATTGAGCAAACGGCAAATTGAAGTTAAGTTTACTGGCGACATGCTCTAGTAGATAACCAACAGAGTGTTCACTGGCATAGACTTTAGAATTTGTCGTTTCGTGCTCGTGTCCAATAAATTGGCAACGGGTTTCCTCTGAAACACCTGCTTTTTTGAGCGCGTTATTGGAGGTGGAACGAAATGAGTGAAATACTTTTTTAGAGTCAGTGAGTTGTAAACTATCCAGATATTTCCCAAATCGCTCGCTTGGGGTTTCGCTGAAATTGCCAAATGCATTGGGTGTTAAGTAGGGAAAGAGCATGCCACCAAACTGCTTCATGTCTTCAACGAAGTTCAGGAAACCTATTTCAATTAACTTTGGATGAATCGGTATGGTGCGTTTGGCTGCGGGTGTTTTGAGGCGTTGACATTCATCTTCATCGGTAATGGCAATAGCCCATATCTGGTCAATTTGATTGATATCTTCAATCCGCAATTGGCATAGTTCACCAATCCGTCCACCTGTGTGCAAGCCTAATAATGGCAGCCAAAAATCAGTAGGATTTTTTTGTGCTAGATAAGTCGCGGGTTTGAAAATATGTTGAAGATCGTCCTGTGAAAATTCTTTCCAACCATTTTTCGCCTTTACTTTTTTAGCTGTCGATTTTGTGAAAAGCTTGTGCCCATAAGTGGGAAATACGGTTTCGTTCTCCCATAATCCTGAGTTTTTTGCGAGTTCAAATAAGCCCGTGATAGAGCTTAAATACTTTTGCTGTATGGTTTGATTGGTTAATCCTTTTTGCAAAAGTTCATCAATGAAATCGGAAATGTCTTGGCGAGAGATTCCTTTGATAGGGAAATCTGGCGTATTTTTCCTGACTGCGATCCAATCAGAGAACATTTGTTGATGGCTACGGTACTCATACAATGTTTTAGGCGCAAGTGTGTTTTTCTTGCGAGTGGCAAACTTCTCAATCAACTCATGCAGCGGTGTTCCTGATACGATTATTTGTTGGTTAGTTGATGGGGTAGTGGTGTTAGCTACTTCAATAGAGTCTGTAGTTTGAGGTGTGGTAAGCTCAGTGCGATCCATGTTGAATTTCATGGATTGACCAATATCGCTATCCCAAAAATCTTTGCTTGCTTGAAGCAAGGCTGCAATATCGGCTGGATTGTTGGGGTCTGCCTTAATTGTGATATTGCCGCCGTTGGGAGGGGCGATTGTAATTTCAAGATTGCGTAACGACTCGTCCATTTCTTTTTGGTTGAGCGAGCTGATTCGTTTCAAAATATCTTGTTCATTTTCGTGCATATGACCATCCCTTTTTTTGGTGATTATGATAGCTAAAATGAGCAATGATTTTTCTTTTGCGAGCTTGGGATTTTTAGTTTGTAACGAAATTCTGCGTTCTTTGCGAACACCTTGAATAGAATATTGGTGGCGATAGTAGAAAACACCGTGGCGGGATTGTCGAATTTTGCAAGCGATTTTCATAGTAACCTCTGGTGAAGAGGTACCCCTATGAGTGCCACCATAAGCGAAACAAAAAGAAAAAAGCCCTTGATAAATCAAGGGCTTATGTATCCTTGGCGGAGAAAGGGGGATTCGAACCCCCGGTAGGCTATGAACCTACGCACGCTTTCCAGGCGTGTGACTTAAACCACTCATCCATCTCTCCAGTTTCGCAGTGTTGCTCATTTGCGAAGCTCGCAATTATAGCAGATAAAGATTTCACGGCAAATATTTTATTCCCGCAGCCGATTTTGCCTTGGTTTTTGGTCTGCTCTGGTGCCACTGACTACTCGTATTAATTTGACTGTTGCCAGTGCCTGCGTCGCGACTTATTTTCTGGTGGGTTGCTAGCGCGTGCAAACGTTATAATGCCGCTCCATGAACCTACTCAAAACGCTCGCCACGATTAGTGGCATGACGATGTTGTCACGTATTACGGGGCTAGTCCGTGATGTGCTGATCAATAATTATTTTGGTGCGACGGCGCTGACGGATGCGTATAACGCGGCTTTCCGGATTCCAAATTTCTTTCGCCGCTTGTTTGCTGAGGGGGCTTTTTCCCAAGCTTTCGTTCCTATTCTCGCCGAATATAAAAATCAAAAAGGCGATGTCGTTACCAAGGAGTTGATCGATCATGTGGCCACGGTTCTGGCGTGGACGCTGCTGGCGACTTGTATACTGGGCGTGGTCGGTGCGCCGGTGCTGGTATATTTGTTCTCGTCGGGTTTCGCCCAAAACCCAGCGAAGTTCGAGGCGACCGTGGTGATGACGCGGATTATGTTTCCGTACATTGGCTTCATGTCGCTGGTAGCTTTATCCAGTGGAATTTTGAATACCTGGCGTGAATTTAAAATTCCTGCTTTTACGCCGGTTTTATTGAATTTGTCTTTTATTGCGGCGTCGATTTTTTTAGCGCCGTATCTTGCGCAACCTGTCTATGCATTGGCGATTGCGGTATTTGTGGGTGGTGTGTTGCAGGTGGTGATTCAAGTTCCTGCTTTGATGAAGTTGGGCGTATTGCCGCGCTTCCGGATGAATCCGTTTTTTGCGTTGCGCGATCCTGGTGTGAAGCGGGCCTTGCGTCAGATGGGGCCGGCTGTTCTGGCGGTGTCTGCGACGCAAATCAGTATCTTGATTAATTCAACCTGGGCGTCTTATTTGCCGGACGGTAGTATTTCGTGGCTGGCGTCCGCCGATCGTTTGATGGAATTCCCCAGTGCTTTGCTGGGTGTGGCTTTGGGGACGATTTTGTTGCCAAGTTTATCCAAGGCGAATTTTGAGTCGGATACGAAAGAATATTCCTCGCTGCTTGACTGGGGTTTGCGTCTGACCTGTCTGTTGGCGATGCCTGCGGCGGTCGCGCTGGGGACGTTGCCCGATGCGCTGACGGCGACGTTATTTCATAACGGTAAATTCGGTGCAGATGCGGTGCATATGACGTCGCAGGCGGTCAGTGCGTATGGTGTTGGCCTGATGGGATTGATTCTGGTCAAAATTCTCGCTCCAGGTTTTTATGCCAAACAGGATATACGCACGCCGGTGAAAATCGCGATTGGCGTATTGGTCTGCACGCAGTTAATGAATCTGCTGTTTTTGGGTGGTTTAAAAATGGGGCATGTCGGCTTGGCTTTGTCCGTTGGCCTGGGCGCTTGTATCAATGCGGCGTTTTTGTACGCAGGACTGAGAAAGCGTGGCATCTATACACCAGAATCTGGCTGGATGAAGTTTTTGCTTAAATTGCTGGTTGCCTTGCTTTTGATGGGTGGTGTTGCGTTTTTCTTATCCGCTCAAGTTGACTGGATAGGATTGAAGCCGCATAAACCCACAAGGATTGCGATATTGGGCGGTGTGATTGTGGCTTGTATGCTGACGTATTTTTCTGCCTTGTTTGCGATGGGATTCCGCTTAAAAGATTTTCGTAAAGCGGTTAAGTAATTCGTATTAGGGGAGTTCTGGAAAGGCAAACCGCATACTGGATGCGCCTTTCAGACCAATAATGGCTGGAAAGCCGCATTGGTATTGCGCGATCGGGTTGTGGAGTTAAGGTGTGGGATCAAGCTGTGATGTGAGATGAGTCAGAATCGCAAATCGGTAGTGTCAGTAATCTTCTGCGTTGAGCAGATTTTTTCAAAAAAAACGGGGCAATTATGTGCCCCGTTTTTTTGTGCCTGCGATATTGTCACCGCAAATTAGCCTGCGATTTTTTCCCATTTATCCAGTGCTTCGATGAGTAACTCATCCAGCTCTGCATAGCGTGCGTTCAGCTTATTGGCTTCATCTGCGCCATTTTTGTAGAGATTCACATCGTTGAGTTTTTCGGTGATCGCTTTTTGTTCTGCTTCCATCGCTGCGATCAGATTCGGCAATTCATCTAACTCGCGTTGCTCTTTATAACTGAGCTTCTTTTGTTTCGCGGCTGGTGCTGGAGCACTTGTTTTTGCGTCTATTTTTGACTCTGGTTTTGTGTCTGGCTTAGTGCTTGTTTTGACTAGTGGCGTAGAGTTGCGATAGCGCTCCCAATCTGAATAACCACCGATAAATTCGCCCCATTGACCATCGCCCTCGGAGACGATTACTTGCGTAACGACGTTGTCGAGGAAGGTGCGGTCATGGCTGACCAGGAACACGGTGCCGTCGTAGTCTTCCAATAACTCTTCCAGCAATTCCAGCGTATCGATATCCAGATCATTGGTCGGTTCATCGAGTACCAGTACGTTCGCTGGCTTGGCAAACAAGCGTGCCAGCAACAGCCGATTGCGTTCGCCGCCGGACAAGGATTTAACCGGTGAGCGTGCGCGTTCTGGTGCGAACAGGAAGTCGCCGAGGTAGGACATGACGTGCTTGCGCTGTCCATTGATCTCGACGAAATCGCTACCTGGTGCGATGGTATCGGCCAAACTCATTTCGTCATTTAATTGCGCGCGCATCTGATCGAAGTAGGCGATCTGTAATTTGCTACCTTGTTTGATCAGGCCGCTGTCCGGCTCATCTTGTCCCAGAATCAGCTTCAGGAGCGTGGTTTTGCCAGCGCCGTTCTGACCAATCAGACCGATCTTGTCGCCGCGCATAATGATGCTGGAGAAGTCGCGTACGATGACTTTTTCGCCAAAGGATTTGCAGACGTTTTCTAATTCCGCCACGATCTTGCCGGAGCGCTCTCCTGTCGTCACATCGAGCTTGACCTGACCCTGCTGATCACGACGCGCACTGCGTTGCAGGCGCAAATTTTCTAAACGTTTGACGCGGCCTTCATCGCGAACGCGGCGGGCTTTGACGCCTTTACGTATCCAGATTTCTTCCTGAGCGAGGAACTTATCAAACTTGGCGTTTTCGACTTCTTCGTTTTCGAGTTGTTCTTCTTTACGTGTTTGATACGTGGTGAAGTTGCCCGGGTAGGACGTGATTTTGCCGCGATCTAATTCAATGATGCGCGTCGCCACGTTATCGAGGAAGCTACGGTCATGGGTGATGAACAGTACGCTGCCCTTAAAGTCGCGCAGCAAACCTTCCAGCCATTTGATCGACGAAAAATCCAGATGGTTGGTCGGTTCATCGAGCAGCAGTACATCCGGTGCGCTCACTAGCGCACATGCCAGGGCGACCCGCTTTTTCATACCACCTGACAGGGTGCTCATGATGACGTCTTTGCTGAGATTGAGTTTATCCAGCGTGGTTTCAACTTTGTTGGTCAGGCTCCATGCATCCGCCGCATCGAGTTTGATCTGGATGTCATGCATGCGCTCCATCAGCGCGTCGTCGTTATCGCCACCAAACTGTCCGGTCAGCGCTTCGTATTCAGCGAGCAAGGCTGCCATCTCACCCATACCAGAGGCGACCGCGTCAAACACGCTGATATCTGGCGAGAATTGTGGCTCTTGCTCAACATAAGCAATCTTGATGCCTTGTTGCATTACCAGCAAGCCGTCGTCCAGCTTCGATGTGCTGGCAATGATTTTGAGTAGTGAGGATTTACCGGTCCCATTGCGACCGATCAGGCCAACGCGCTCGGCGGACTCAATAGAAAATTCTGCATGATCGAGCAGGGCGACGTGACCGAATGCCAATTGGGCATTGCTGAGTGAAATGACTGCCATAAATACCTGGTAAACGAGGGTGTGATTTAACTAAAGCCGGGAGTGTCGGTGATGGGCTAGAAGGCGTAAATGTGGTCTGAAGGTACCGCCTGAAGCAACCGAAATCCGCTGAAATTGGATGAATAAAGGCAGTATTGTACTTGAGCCCGAGCCTTCTATCGCAAAAGCCGTCAATTGCTTGTTATGCCACGCTCAGGTAAGATGCTGCTCTCTTCAAAGAGCATAGCAGTATCTGGTGCTCGAATAGAGTCTCTCCGTAGCACAATGGATAGTGCACATGCCTCCTAAGCGACTTGGGAGGGTGCCAAACCAAAGCTAAGTTGTTGATTTGTATGGAAAGCAGGCTCTGCTAATCCCTCGATATCCACCTTGATCCAAGGTAGTCTTGGAACAAATTTGGCACACGAAGATGGAAAAGTAAGGGCCAGAAACGACAACAGGTAGCATGTAGCTACCTGTTTTTTTATGTGGCGTCAATCGGTGGTGTCCCCACCAGGAATCGAACCTGGATCTGATTCTTAGGAGGAACCTGTTCTATCCATTGAACTACAGGGACACACGATCAGCCCGATACTGTAGCATGTGTGCGAGTCTTTAGACAAGAAGTGATATACAAGATGGTCAGTCAACAACTTATTGATAATTTGAAGGAAAAGACCAAAGGCAAGTTGTTGATGTCACCTGAACAACTGTCTGAAGTAATTCCACTTACTTCCAAGCAGCAATCAAAGTTGCGAAAAGAAAACCGTTTTCCGATCCCCTTCAAGAACATTGGACGACTTGTTTACTACTCAGTTTATGACGTGGCTAACTTCCTTTTGAATGGTGAAACCACACCAACTAAAGAAGTTCCAGAAGAAGCGCCAGCACCACAGATCACCATCAAGAAGAAGCCAACCAAGTCCACAGCACCAGTTCAGGACCTGTCCCATATCTTCATGCTCAGAGCTTTTGCCAAGTCTTTGGAAGAACGTGCAACTGCTATGCTTTCTTTGGCAGAGAACTTGAACAACTATGCCAATAAGAAAGAAATGAAAGATCGTTTTGAACAAAAGTTCCCAACCAAGGGTTTAAAAGAACCCGTTGAAAAACAATAATTGGGGTAAATTATTATGAGCAGAACAATGGAAAAACCAAAGAATAATATGTCTTTTGATTTTGCCACAACCCCAATCGAAGAAAACGCTGTCAAAAAAGAACAACTTTTTGAGCCAGTAACAACAGGGTTTCAACTTCAGTATGAGCATGCAAATGGAAAGCTTTATCAAGGCAATTCATTTGATTGGCTTGAATCACTAGATGACTCAAGCGTTGATCTGGTGTTTGCTGATCCACCTTACAACATAAAAAAGGCGGATTGGGATAACTTTGAAAGTCAAGAGAAGTACATTGAATGGTCTATTACTTGGATCAAGCAAGCTTCACGAGTTTTAAAACCTACAGGATCACTATATGTATGCGGATTTTCTGAAATTCTTGCTGATTTAAAACACCCGGCCTCAAAGTATTTCAAGCATTGCAGGTGGTTGATTTGGCATTATAAAAATAAAGCCAATTTAGGAAGTGAATGGGGACGCTCTCATGAAAGCATCATCCACTTTAGAAAATCTGATTCAGCGAAACTAAACATTGATGATGTTCGCACCCCATACGGCGCCCATACCCTCAAGTATCCTTCACATCCACAAGCTGAATCTAGTGCATACGGCAAAGGTGTAAATAAGCAGCGAGATAATTGGACTCCACATCCAAAGGGTGCAAAACCAAAAGATGTTTTTGACATTCCCACTACTTGTAATGGCATGGGTGAAAAAACACCACATCCAACCCAAAAACCTGAAGAATTGGTTCGTAAATTTATCTTAGCTTCTTCCAATGAAGGAGATTTAGTGGTTGACCCATTTTCTGGATCTGGAACAACAGCAGTTGTGGCTGAACAGCTAGGTCGTAAATGGATGGCTTGCGACCTTGACCCTCAATACAACAAATGGGCTGTAGAAAGAATTGAAAGTGTTAGACGCATGACAAAAGAAGAGTGGATAGCACACGATCGAAAAACCGCAGAAAGAAGGGAGTCAATCCGATGAGTCTTACACAATTAGTAAATCACGCAACCAATAAAGAACGCTTCAATTCAATTGAAGACTATGTTGATTTCTGCACTCGCTATCTGGAATATGTAGATACTGGATTACAGGCACGCATCATTTCACAGAATGAAAGTCACTACCAGTTTTTCCAGTACAAACAAGAAGGCAGCTTTAACATTACACGTCCAATCAATTCAGCATTGATGTACGACGCGAATAGTTTTGAACAAGCTGCACAACAATTCAATTTAACACTAGAACAATTGCGAGATGGACAGCGGCCATCCGGTGATTTACGCGAAAACCTAATTCGCACTATTTATACGCTCCAACAATCTGTTGGTGCTGCTTTAGATGGTCTACCTGCTGGAAAATCTAACCAAGCTAGAAAAGTCAATGGCGATTTATTCGAGCGACTTATTAGGCTGCTTATCGTATCCATGAACGTTGATTGTGTATCTGGAACAATGCAGGTTCCAGTAAAAGATGCTGATGGGACAGAGCTTTTTAAATCTAGCTATCAACACGATTTATTGTTAAGCAAAGAAAATGAGTTGAAAATAATTGGCTCAGTAAAAACCTCCAGCAAAGACAGAATTGATAAAGTCTTTATGGATAAGTTTTTATACAATCGGCTTACCGATACTGCACTTCCACACATAGCAATCTTTCTAAATGATGTGCAGCGCAAGAAAACCAAAAGAGAGAACGAATATGGTGTAAGTGCCACGTTCTTACCCGGTCATTTCAAGGCATACACAGTCAAACTAAATCCATTGGACGGAGTTTATTACTGTGATATTCGTCCAAATATGAGAGAAGATGCTTTACTCTCACAGCACATAAAGACCATTGATCATTTTTTCTATTCTGACCTATGGGAGCTATTGGATCGCCCTGGTCAAACGTTGGAAGAAATCGCCATAAAGGAAGAAGAACCAACAGATGATGAATGATATTTAAAGCAAAATAAAAAAAGGCTAGTCATTAAGACTAGCCTTTTTTATTGTCGTTAGATTCGGCACCACCCGGTTTCTAACAGCACACTCTTGACAATTCGAAAATTTATCTTAGATATGTACTACCACTATGCAATTTAATCATATTAGATATTTTTTAATTGTCAATAACTCAAAACTGATTATTTGCTCTTGGTAAAACAAGGGCATTTTTTATGCCCGACTGAAAGATAGGTTGAAGTGTTATATGTCACTGGGCAGCTTGAGTAATCAAGCGATTAAAAAGACCCTTTACTCAGCATCGGTCAATCTAGGAAGAAGACAAGAGAAATCTTGGAAGTATTCAGTTAGTCATTTGTGTGACGAAAAGAGCATGGCTCATTAAAGATAGTAATTTGGCGAAAGAAATTACAGCGATACGGCATAAGATAAGTCCGAATGGTAGGAGGTGAGAACCTACCAACAATAGCCAAATGAACGAGCCCAATAGCACAAGTGCCACTATGCAGATAGTGGAGTTTCTTTCAAAACTACTAGCGGCAGGTTATTCATACCGATCTGCCATAAGCCAGATGTTGGGAGGTGTGAGCAAATATAGGTTTAGGCTTAGTTCTGTAAAAGGAGCGTCCTGGATACCCTGCACCCTACTGTTAGATTGGTAGAAAGAAACCAGGATTCGGAAAGGTTACTAACAACCTTATGGGCCGTTTTCAATTGAATGAAAACATGGCAAAGGCAGAAATAGCACTAGCAAAAAAATCAAGAGATTTTGCTAGGTTGCTAGGGATAAGGCTTTGCCGTTTTTCTTTAGAAAAACGCAAAGACTAGGTACTCTTATATAAGATAAATTAATCATCATCCAAGCAAAGATGATGATGACTCAGTTCAGCAAAGAAGAACTCGCTAGAGATTTACGATAGTAAATAAAAATGGAAAGCGCGCGAAATTTGACGTAATGAAAAAAATTTCCTATAAAAATACAAAATAGAAATATAGGAAAAGAATGAACTACGCCGAGCAGAAAAAATTAACAGCAGCAGCAAACAAATTACTTCGTGGTACTGGAAATAAAAAACCAAAGTCTAAAAAATATCCAGGAACAAACCTACCATTCAAACTCTTTGCGCAACATCAAGGATCTTTTCCAGCAGGTCAATCACCAACCTGCATTGAACTTAAATGCTGGGAAGACATGGCAAATAAAAATCGCCAGAATGGACGATTTGAATTTCTTCAAAACAAGACCTATTACAGAATAAATTTAAAACGTCCGGGGATCTATTTCTTTCAAAACTTGGAAATAGTTCTTCGCAAAGACTTCTACTACAAAGCTGGAAGCAATGGTTTTTTCTCGCTAACAACTGATGGAAAAATTCATCCAATGACCGAAGAAGAAGCACAAGGCGCTTTTTCCAATAAGGAATCTGTATGAGCAACAACACCATCAAAAGAAAGAACGGCCTAACTCACTGTGAAGATGGTCCAGCAGTCACACATCCTGACGGCGCTAGAATGTGGTATGTGTACGGTGTTAAGCATCGTTTGGACGGTCCTGCTGTAGAGTGGGCAGATGGCACTAAGGAGTGGTGGGTAGCTGGCTTCAGGCATAGAACGAAGGGCCTTGCCATAGAGCACCCAGATGGAACAGGATTGAGCTTCTATTCTGACCAAGCAGCAAAGTTTGAAAAGCTAACCAACATCATTGACCTTGGAGCTTGGCTTAAAAGCAATCGCAAACACTATTAAATTTCATCCGCAGAAATTTGATTTTGTCAATAGTTCTGCTATAGTTATTTTTAGATAACGGAGAAATTTATGGAATTTGATTGGGTTAAAAAAATAAATGCAGACAGTGAATATCATTCACAATGGCTGGAAAATAATTCCCGTAAACAAGTTGCCGAATGGGCGCAGAACGATAAAGATAGAAACACTGCTTCTGAGATCATTGCCCTAAAGAATAAAGTCAAAGAATACGAAGATCTTCTTTCACGTCCTATGAAAGAAATTGCCCAAGCCAGTGGCGGCTTTAAGAAAACATATGAAACACTCGTCGAAGCACAGGATGAAGTTCTAGCCAATTGGATTGTTTCTCAGAAAGCCTTCCGTGAAACTGCAAAAGTTCTTGCCGCTCAACTTGATAAGACTCCAGAAGAATTTACTGAAATTCATCAGTCTAGTATCAACGCAGTTCTTACCAATCAGACCCAACATGAGAATAATGGCAATGAGAGTCCATTGTTGGAGCGCCATGCAGCAGCCATTCTTGCCATTCGCAAGAAGCAAGGTAAAGCTTAATCTCCCATGACAAACAAACCACCCTCGTCAAATGACGAGGCCATTTGGGATGAGATTCTGAATTCAGAGCTTAGTAAGAAGTTTTTGGATAAACTGATTGAGCAGAACAAAGAAGAAATTCAACAGCAGAAAAAATAAAGGCACCCAATTGGGTGCTTTTTAGTTGACTTGAGTCTTCCATTTTGTATGTTTTCTCTAACTAGGAGAACGACTATGAAATGGTGGAAAGCAATGTATTTATGGCTAAGAAATTTTTACTGGAAGTTTTTTCATATGAACTTAGAAAAATTAGATGGCACCTTCATTCAAATTAGACTGGAAGATATTTCCTCTGTAGAACTTAGTTTTTTAAATGGAGAGCCAGTCATTATTTTAACAATTGGAAAGAGTCCCATCCAAATTTATCTAAAATATGCCGAACCAAATCTATCACTTCTTAACGGCTTATTTGTGAACTACTTCAGCAAGAAAAATAAGATCGAAGCAAAAGACTCCACATTTAAGAACAATGGAAATAATTAAAAAGCACCTTCGGGTGCTTTTTTAGTTGACTCTATCCTTTGATTTTATATGTTGTTCTTAAACAGGAGAACAGCATATGAGATGGATAAATTGGATTTTCTACAGACTGAAATTCTTGATTGGAAAATTTTTGAGAAAAATCTCTCTACATGGTCAAGAAGGATCTGAAATAGTCGTTGATATTGACGAAGTTGTTTCTATAGACTTCGATGAATCAACAGGCTCAATCATAATAATTGAGAAAGGCAAGGAGCCCAAATGGCTACCTATGACCGATTGGAATATTCATGTTGCTGCAAGCCATGCAGCACATCTCATTGAAAGAATGAAAAAGGCAAGCGCAAGAATTAAAAGACATTTGAATCCTTCAAAACCAAATTTTCCAAACGAGCCAAAATATGAATAAAAAAGCACCCAATTGGGTGCTTTTTTGTTTGCGTTGAAATTTAATCTTCTTTGATTTCACCACCCTTATCCTCAGTTTCTTGTTTGACTTCCTGCTTCACTTCTTCCTGAACAACTTCTTCATTTTTGAAGTTTGATTGAATAAACTGCTGCATATCTTGTGGATTATCTGACTCTTCAACGGCTGTGTTAACAACCTGACTGAAGTTATCTCCAAGATTTGCTTTAGCGCCAGCTAAGAACTTCATAGCATTATTGGCTTGAGAAATACTAGGTACCATTTGACCTTTACTATTTTTTCTCATTGAAGCTTGCTGTAAATATGCAGCACCTTCAGGGCCAAATTCCTTTTCAGCTTTCTGTGTTGCAGCACTCATAGCAATATCACGTCCAAATGATTTAGCAGCACTTTGAGCACTTCCATGTTCAGAGAATCCATTTTGTGATGCATCTAACATTTGTTGCTGGAAGGAATCAACACCAGCTTCACCACCGACAGAACTTGCAATTTCAAGTCCTTCATCATATGCAGAACTTGCAGCTTGATTCCTTGCAAAGTCTTGAGGGGTATTTAGACCTAGTGCTGTTGCTTTCATATCTCCAGCACCATCGCCAAATTTTTTATCTAAATCATTTTTGTGTTTTTCAAAACCACCAACTGCATTAATTTTCTCTAACTCACTTCTTGCGTGTTCTTTACCACGCTGCATTGATCCAGCCAAATGACCACCAGCAGTTTTAGCAGCAATGCCAGTTGCTATGAATGATCCAGCATTGGAACTACCAAGCTCATTTGCTGATTGACCAAGAGAACCACCTTGACCACCAAACCATTTCAATACATCGTCAGCAATACTTGAGATTACTTTCATGCATTTTGTAATGATTGTCCACATCATTCCACAATAAATCAATGGGAAGGCAATTAGTGAAAGAATCATTATGAAGATGTTGGAATCAGTCTGTGATAACAAGAATGCTGAAGAAAATATCTTGTTAATCAAGGTGCCAAGCACATAGATGATGTTAATTGAGGCGATCAATCCAATAACAGCAAAGACTGGTCTAAACATTAAACTCAAAAGTAATGAATAACCGCTAGATCCTTTTCCTGTTAAGTCATCACCATTTGGGTGGAGATGATAAACACCCCACATAGTTGAAATCACAATAGCTTCAACTGCCATTATTAGCCAACCTATGAAAACACCCATCCATAACATAAATGGCATCATTGGAAGTATGAAGGACAATGTGAAACCTACTCCAATCATTAGAGGCAATATTGTCATGAACATTGGCTGAAATGACTGAGTCAATGCTAGTGGACCAGCAACACCAGGCGCAGCAGTTGCAATTGCATATGAACCACTTGAATAGCCAGCCTGCATGGTTGCTGCTACACCCAATAGCCAATTTCCTAGTCTTTTCATTTCAAGAATTGGATTGGAGCCATCATCTAGAACGAATGTTCCTACACCTTGTATGAAGTGCTTCATGAGTCTGGTCAAATCAAAACCAGAAGAAAGCCAACCCATCCAACTCCATTCCTCACCACCAGTATTACTTTCTTTATTGATTGAGAAATCACCAATTTCTTTGTCAGCCATTTTTAGATTTTTTAGACCCTCACCATACTGGGTCATAAACGCACCTAGATATTTATTACTGTCAGCTTTCATTCCTGATGCAGTCGGTATAGTTGCAGTGGTTCTACTTGATAAATCTACCAAGTAAGATATTTTCATGTAGTAAGCGCCAGCGAATGCCCAACCATCACGTTTAGCTGATTCTTCAAGCTCCTTTAGATTCATGAAGGATGAAGTAATTTGCGCAGCATTAGTT
Source organism: Undibacterium sp. Xuan67W (assembly GCF_049340165.1). Lineage (NCBI taxonomy): Bacteria > Pseudomonadati > Pseudomonadota > Betaproteobacteria > Burkholderiales > Oxalobacteraceae > Undibacterium > Undibacterium sp. Xuan67W. Next base: position 291,412 of record NZ_JBMPPN010000005.1, on the reverse strand, counting down.
TTAATTGTATTTTGGTAGGTAGCAACAGCTTGATCTATAGAAGGACTTGGATCGGAAGCAGTGTTATCAATCCATGCTTTTGCAGCAGTGTCTAAACTTGTTACCAAGATCGCAGCAGCTTCTTTATTTTGCTCTGCTGATTTATAGGCTGATTGAAGATATAAATTGGGATCACCTAATAGCCCAAGAACACTTGCAGAATCTGTTTTTGCTACAGTAGGTGTTTCAGTATTTTTGACAGTCATAGTGCCGCAACTACTAGGATTAAATCCAAGACCTGCTTCAGTCATGCCGAACTGATAAATAGTTGAACCTTGATTCCAAGTTTGAGTTTTAGTTATTCCTACAGCCGGTGGTTTTTCATTTGGCATAAGAATCGGATCAATCATTCCTGCATTGTTCCCGCTCTTCAAAAGCTTTTCATAGCCTCTCATGCAAGCAAGAGAACCAAAAACTTTGTAGCCCAGTGCTGTGGCTTGTGGTGGAGTTATACCAACAGTCATTTGATTTTGAAGACTAGAAACACTCATGTATTTAGCCCAAGTGAGATCAGCTAAACCGATACCTTGAACCAAACACCAAGTAACAATCCAATTGAAGATCGCGTATTGACCATTAATGATTGGAAGCACCATCGCGGTTGATAGTGAGTAGCGAATTGGAATCCAGACAGAAGAGAATTTTTTTCCAAGCATCTCACCATCATGGGCAGTTCCTATAGTTCCAGCCAAAATTGTGTAGGTAGCAAAAATACCACCTATTATTAATATGGCGCTATTCAATATCTGCATGATCGGACCAAAGGCATCAGAGCCAGAGGCTCCAAACGTTCCAATGTTTCCGAAAAGTGCGGCAAGCACTTTCATACTTACATCAGTATCAGGTGGAACAAATGGCCCCACTGTTGTGGCCAACGCTACACTTGGCATTAGAAGCGCCAAGATTGAGTATAGAATTTTTTTCATAGAATTTCCTTTTTTTATTCTTGTAATTTAAGATTAACAAAGGAAAAACAAAAGGCAAGATATACGATATCAAATCAGACCATCCACAAATGAAAAAAGGGCAAGTCATATTGACTCGCCCTTTTTTTGCATTTCTCATTGAATTGGCACAAGAATAATTATGGAGCTATGCTCTTATAAATCTACGATCTTTCAATCGTTTGTCAATGCCTCCAGTTGACTTTTATAGCTCATTAAGTAAATTGAACTCATAACAGGAGAATTCATTGAACACACAAACAACTATCGCAGTAATCATTTCAATTTTTGGCGGGTGGATTGCCAATCTATTTAATATCCAAGTTATGAAGTTTTTCTTCAAAGAAATCTATGAGAGCACACTGGAAAAACATGGTGTGAATGGATTGAACTTTAGACTTGCCATCATTTTGCTACTTATTGACTTGCCAGGTCTAATTCAGGGAATAGTGAATCCGCAGCCTATTCTTAGTGCAGTTTGCGCTTCAAGTGCATTTTTCGCCCTTGTCATGCTGCTTAGAAATCTCCCCAAACCTAGCAGCAAACAGCTACAAAACTAAAAGCACCGCTAGGTGCTTTTTTTACGACCTAACGCGAGACGTTAGGACCTCACGTGCCACTGCATGTACCTTCTTCACTGACAAGCGTACAGTTCGTTCTATTGGTTGGCGACACAAAGAAGTCAATCAAATAAAGCGATCAACTGTAGCGACTACCCACTTTATACCTACCAGTGAAATAATTCACTTGGAAAGGAGGGATTAAATATGACATAAATTTAAAAGGAAAATATCATGAAACAACTTAATCTTATCGCAGTCCCTAACGGTGCTTTTACTCTTGAAGAAGCTCTTCAAGATTCAACAGCTCAACAAGCTATTCAAATGATTAAAACCATTGAAGGCACCACAACATCAAAAATCAAGGCTTTTCTATCCGTTTATCAAATGATTGATGCTTTGTCTCAAATGCGCCAGCAAGATATTGATATGAGCCAATTGCACTACGAGAATTTTAGAAACTCAATGACGATGGTTGTTAATGTTAGCTTTGACTCAATCATGAAGTCTTTCACCAACCACGAACGCAAAATGCTTCAAGAGTTGGTTGCAAAAGCTCCTGCACACTAAGCTTCAGCAGCACCAAAAACAAAGGCTCCAATTTGGAGCCTTTTTTGTTGATCTCTGCGCCTATGTCAGTCAAAATCATATGAATTTAACTGTCAATACTACACATGGCAAAGTCACCCAAAGACATACAACGTTTGCAGGTTATCGGTAAAAGCTTGCAGAAGCTGCGAGTGAAAACAGGCTATTCACAAGAAGAGGTTTCTGAACGTCTTAATATCACTTCCAAGTCGTATGGTGCATATGAGCAAGGCACTTCCACACCGGACATTCTGAGATTGATTCAGATTGCTGAAATCTTTGAATGTGAGCTTGATGAACTTCTAGTTGGCATCAGTTCAAAACCTGATGACCAGGCCAAACACATAGCCAGCCTTTTACAAGGAGTTAAGCGAGCCGATAGACTCCACATTGTCAGAATCGTGGAGAAAATTTGTCTAATTTCAAAAGGCAAATCAAAAATAGACTCCTAACAAAGTGAATTTATATCTTTGCTCTTTTTTCTCTATGTTTTTCAGCAAGGGTCACATGAAGTTTTTCGTTGAGATTTTTCTTAACAATAAACTGTTCAATTTCTTGTTCAGTCACACGGCCACCATTGCGAAACCATTCATAGAAAAAGTCACCTTCATCAGGATCTTTGTAAATGCAGGCCGGACCATCATCCCTATGGCGCTCACCATTAATCCACCACTCCTTGCCGCCATCTGAATACTCAATAGCAGGTCCATCTTCTCGGTGTAATTCATCATTCAAATACCAACTCTTTTGCTGAATAGTCAAAGAGCCATCAACGTTTTTTTTAAAATTTATTTTCGCTGGACCATTTTCACAGTGAATTTTTCCATCCTTGTAAATACAAACGCATTCACCTTCTTGAAAGACACCATTTTTTAAATCGCCATTCACATCTTTTTTCATATTTTTATTGCTCTTATATTTGTGGGCAGCTTAGTTGCAGAGTAGTGCCCTCATCAATCAAAAATGCATTAGTTAATCGCTAAAGCAACCAGCCTTATATTAAGTCTAGCAAATAAATTTTTCGAAGCAATAGAACAGAAGCACTTAAACGAGTGCATTTTTTCTTTCTGCATTTTTTTCCCCATCCCTGCGGGAGCACCTACTTCATTTATGCGTTGCAAAATAAAGCAGGTCGATGAAATTCACTCTTACAACTGGCGCACGTAGTGGGAACGCTCCGCCGTTCTTCCAATATGTGAGGCCGGGGCCGGCACCAGCCAAGTGCGTTTAGTCAGAGCTATTTACATCAACAGCACCGGGAAGCAGTCTATTTTTTCTCACAACTGATTCAAGAATTATTTTCAGTTCCTGAATCTTTTGAGCATCACTTCCAATAGTAAAAGCTTGAACCAAGTCCCTCAAGTCTGCCACTGAAACAGTCAATTCATCAATTGAAGTGAGTTGGCTTTTGTCGTAGTTGAACTCAACTTTCATTTTTATTGGCATCCATTTTTGAAACATACTTTGATTTTTGGATCAGTGTTTCCTTGATCAATTGCTCTAGATTAGTTCCATTTTTAATCGCATATTCTTCAAGAGCCTTGCAGTTTTCTTCACCAATGAACTTGAAATAGACAGCAGCGCGAGCCTTTTTTTTCTTCTGCACATATTCACTCACTGCATTTCTAACTACCATTCCGAAGTTATCTGACTGCCCCGCAGTGATCAAGTAATCATCAATCCACTGAGCATCTTCGTTGCGAATAAACGCAGTTTTTTTCTTGCAACCCTTCATAAAGTTCCTCCTGTTTTTATGAAGCATATGAAATCAGATAGATAAAACAAGACCCATTCCGAGAGTATCAGCTATCGAGTTTTTTCATAATCGTGGACATTACTTTTTAATTTCGTAAAATTAAGAGTACAGAACAGCAAGACAAACAAACCATACCAGGAGAACCCTGACGGTTCTCCTTTTTATGGATTTGTCTCTTGCTGGGGTTCCCCCAGACCCCTAGTACAAATTACAAAAATAAGAAGGAGAAAATCCCATGAGCAACATTAAAAACATATCGTCAGAAATAAAATTACACCCAGGCCAAGCTGGTTCTGATGATGATTCCAGATTGAAAAGAACCAAAGTTCTTGAAGTAAATTTATCACCATTTGAATATGACAACCTCAAAGACAAGTGGAGAAAAACTAACTTTAATTCAATGGCTAAGTTTGCTAGATATAGATTATTTGGCGGAACTGAACATCAAATTGATTTGCATTTTGAAGAAAAAAGAGATGACAGAATTCTTGCTGCCAAATTTTTATCTGAGTTAAATAGGCAAGGAAAAAATTTGAATCAGATTGCAAAGCAATTAAATTCAAAAACCGATTTCACCAAACAAGAAGTTCAATTAGCACTCAAAGATTTGAATAAGGCTCTTAAAAACATTGAAGAAATCAAGGAAGAATTTTTCAATCACAAGAATAAATAAGAGCGAATTTAGTGATCAACGCCGTTCAAGGACATCGCACGAATTCAATTCAAGAAGCGATTAATTATCTAAAAAGTGACCATGACCACAACGGCGCTTTTAGAAATGTGAAGCCAAGAGACTTTGCAGGCAGTGCCCTTGATTGCGTCTATGCTGCTGAAAGCATCGACAGAAAACACAAGTATGTTTCTGGTTCATTAGCTTTTGAACCAAGTGAACGACCAACTGACAAAGAACTTTTGGCAGTGGTTGAAGCATTCAGAAAAACATTCATGGCAGGTCTAGAACATGGAGTCAACTTTGTTGACTACTGGAATATTCATGAAGATAAAGGCCGTATCGAGTTGAACTACATTATTCCCCTGACTGAATTAACCACTGGCAAAAGAATAAATCCATTTCCACCCGGTAAAGCAAAGGAAGATTTTAAGGATTCTTTTGACGCCTACATTAATCATCAGCTTGGATTTGACCAGGTAGTTCGTGATCCACTTAAAGCAACAAATTCAAAATTTGAAGCCAAGGTTTTACCTCACTCCAAATCAAAACTTGCAGAACAGGTTAGAGCTAACAAGCCAGATAAAGAAAACATTAGTGATAATGTGGCTTATCAAATTCATCAAGGTAAAATTTCCAACAGACAACAATTATGCGATTACTTGGAAAATTTTGGTGAAATCACCAGAGTGAACGATAAGTTCATTTCACTGAAAATTCACGGATCACAAAAAGCCTTTCGTTTAAAAGGTCCAGTTTATGAATATGGTGCTAATTTTCAAAAATTGAAACTTGAGTCTGCTACCAAAGAAGCACCACACAGAAAGAAGCTTAATGATTCTGACTTTCAAAAAGTTCGTGACACTCTCAAAAGATTGACTGATTCAAGAAAGGAATTTCATCAGAAGTTGATCAGTCAGCCTATGGTCGGTAGAAGCAACAAAAATCGTTTGTATGGCGCGAAGTCAATTCCTAAGCAGTCCGCACCAGTCAAAGAAGTTCAGCAGACACCACAGAAGGCCCCTACACAGGTTCAAGCACCATTGGTTAGCACAGTGCCTAAGCAAGTTCCTGAGATCGCTCAGAAGCAGCCTACAGCCGGTCAACCAGGAATGAAGGATTCACCAACTAAAGAAAGTGCTTCCTCTGGACCAACTTCAATGGGTAGCAGTTCAGATTCATCTATTGGAAATCTTCAAGCTCAATTGTCTGATTTGAGAAATCAAATTGCTAATGCCAAAGATCCAGCCAAAGCTGCATCTCTGAAAATTAGAGCTATGAAACTTGAACAGCAGATTGGTGCAGCAGTAGAAGCTGATCGCATTAGAAAACTCAAAGAATCAGAACGATTCAGTGGCATCAAGAAAAAGTATTGAATATTTTCTCAACAAAAAAGCACCCGAAGGTGCTTCTTTATTTTAGTCCTAATTTTTTTTGGCTGACTGATTGAGTAATGCAATTATTAAAATCTTCTTCAGATAAATTTATTCCGTTTAAGAACCATTCTTTTTTCCCATTTTGATATTCAATGGCGGGGCCATCCTCGCGATGCATTTTCCCATTTGTTAACCAATATTTATCACCTTCAGCTAATTCAATAGCTGGTCCATCCTCTCGATGATTTATTCCATTTATCACCCAATGTCTAGTTCCGCCTGCAAATTCAACAGCAGGCCCATCTTCACGATGAATAACACCATTTAAATACCATTTTTTATCACCATTTTTATTTACTACCAACCCATTCTCTATGACTTCATTTTTCATAATATTCTCTCCTTTATTAATAATTTTAATAAATCGAAAATAGAAGTCAAATGGAGAGTGCCAATATCTAATATATTATTATTATGCTTGAGCCCAAAGTTTTGCACCAATGTCACTATGCCTTAAAGTGGCATATCGTTTCAAAGTTCCCAATTCAATATGGCCTGAAATTTTGCTAATTTCAATGTCAGTCAAATTTGTATTCACAAAATACCAGCTAACAGCACAATGCCTTAAATCGTGAATTTTGAAGTTTATAACTTTGGCATTTTTGCAGATGACTTTGAACCGAGCAGCAAGAACAGAACTACTTTTCCAATAGTCACCAAACACCAACGATTGACCATCCTTCTTCAACTTCATAAGCCTGTCTTTAATGAAGTGGTAGAACTCTGGCCTTAGTGGAACCTTCCGATCTTCGGCATTCTTTTTGTCAGCAATTTTTGTGTTCTCTTTGGGAACAAAAATGTATGAGTGACTTGGATTTTTTTCATCCAAATGAATTTCATCCCACTTGATAAGAAGACTTTCACCGGCACGCATACAAGAATAATATTGCCAAAGAATAAGACACCTCAACTCTTCGCGCTTCACATACATTTTTTCTGTAGCAGCCAACAAGCTATCTAATTCACCAGCTTCAAGAATCCGATCCCTTGGAATCCAAGCTTTAGGAGGCGAATTCTCATCAAATGGCTTACGGTCAAACGTGTAATCATGGTGTTTGGCGTGCCACGCCAAAGAGGTTTTGATAGCGTAATAGAGCTTCCTGATAGTGCTTTCGCTGTAGGTCTTTTTGACCATCTCACCAGTTTTCACATCCAAAATTTTATGGCCAGCATAAAGAGGACTAGCTTTCTTTTTAGTCGCTTGATCTGGAACTTTTTGTTCCAGCTTGGTTTTCAAGTAGAGAGCAAACGTTCCAGATTTAAAATTTCCAAGTGGAACTTTTCCAATCTCCAACTTCAATTTTTCAAGGTCATACCGTTTACCATCGGCAACAGTGTTGTGCTTTAAATATTCGGTAAAAATTTGAGCCAAAGTCAGTTTCTTGATTTTGGTGATGTCTACCGATTCACCACGATCAATTTTTGACTTGACTTCACGAATGAATTTTTCAGCTTCTTTTTTGGTCTTGTAGGTCTTGCTTACAGCAACACCAGCTTCGCGCACACGCACCAAGAACGATACATCGCCATTGACGCCAACACGTTCAGTGATCAACTTCCCCGCCATCTTCACCACTCCTTTTAGAACGTCCAAGTTGGAACTTGGAACAAATTTGGAACATTGTGGCTAGAATAGCGTACATCTCCACTGTAAGTGGTTGCTGTATAAGGAGTTTTTCAACTTGTTAGTGTTCCCTCCTAAGCGTGGGATACAAGTTCGATTCTTGTCGGAGGGACCATACAGAAAATAGCTACTCAGTTCTATGCCCCAACACAAGTTTCTTTTTAACTAGACTTTGGATTTCGCTGCAACTCAACAAAATACTAATTTGTGCTAGTCTTTCTGCTCTTAAAGTCAGTCTCTGCAGGAGCGCACTATGTTTGGTATCGTCAGTTACCCCACCTTTGTACTCACGGTTTTATTATTCCTCGCGATACCCGGTCCCGGGCTGCTGGGGATCGTTGCTGCGACAGGGAAAAATGGCCAGCGCGCAGGTTTTGCCAGCACGCTGGGCGTCGTGGTGGGTGACTGGGTGCATATGATGCTGGCTGGGATTGGTGTTGCGGCGCTGTTGCAGGCTAATCCTCTAGTGTTCAAGGCGATTCAGTATCTGGGGGCGGCTTATCTTATCTACATCGGCGTGACTTTACTGCGGTTAAAAGTAGCGGAACCGTCTGCATCAGCGGGACAAAGTGTGGACGAGGGAGCCAGGCATTTCCGGCGCTTGTTTTTGATTACGCTGATGAATCCCAAAGCGATCGTGTTTTATATGGCGTTTTTCCCTTTGTTTATTAATCCTGCCGAACATCATGGCGCCTGGACTTTATTGGCAATGGGTATGACAGTGAGTTGCCTGACGATTCTGTTTTGCTTTGCCGTCGTGCTGCTGGTGAATGTGATCACGACACGTTTGAAGCAGAATGCATGGGTAAGCAGGATCGCACACAAACTTGCTGGCGTGACGCTGATAGGCTTTGGTATTAAATTGTCGACGAATTAAAGAGCCGAAATACCTGTGAGTCAATCTGGGTTGATATGCGACAAATCCAGATGGCAATTAAATCGCTTTCAAGGCAGAAGGTTTAGAATACGTAGCTAGAACGCAGCTAGAAAGTAGCTAGAACGCATCGATGAACGAAGTTAGTTCTGGCATTTTTATATTAATTAAAAGAGAGAGACAAATGGCGAAAGCATCATTTCAGTGGGACGATCCTTTATTGCTGTCATCGCAGTTAAGCGATGAGGAGCGCATGGTGCAGGAAGCGGCGCGGGTGTATTGTGAAGAGAAGCTGGCACCGCGGGTACTGGATGCTTTTCGCCATGAAAAAATGGACGCTTCTATTTTTCCCGAGATGGGTGCATTGGGTTTGCTGGGGCCGACTATTCCGGTGGAGTATGGCGGTGCTGGTCTGAATTATGTTTCTTACGGTTTGATCGCGCGCGAAGTTGAGCGGGTTGATTCCGGTTACCGTTCCATGATGAGCGTTCAGAGTTCTCTGGTGATGGTGCCAATCAACGAGTTTGGTAATGAGGAACAGAAACAAAAATATCTGCCTAAATTGGCGACTGGAGAGTGGATAGGTTGCTTCGGTCTGACTGAACCGAATCACGGTTCTGATCCGGGCAGTATGGAGACGCGGGCGAAGACGGTACCGGGCGGTTATTCGCTGAGCGGCGCAAAAATGTGGATTACCAATAGCCCGATCGCTGATGTATTTGTGGTCTGGGCGAAAACGGATGATGGTCGTATCCGCGGCTTTATTCTGGAAAAAGGCTGGAAGGGTTTATCCGCACCAGCGATTCATGGCAAGGTTGGATTGCGCGCCTCTATCACTGGTGAAATCGTGATGGATGAAGTCTTTGTTCCCGAAGAAAACATGCTGCCGAAAGTCGAGGGATTGAAAGGGCCATTCACCTGCCTGAATTCAGCGCGCTATGGCATCGCCTGGGGGGCACTGGGAGCGGCAGAATTCTGCTGGCATACAGCACGTCAATACACGATGGATCGCATGCAGTTTGGTCGTCCGTTGGCAGCAAATCAGCTAATCCAGAAAAAACTCGCCGACATGCAGACAGAAATTACGATGGCCTTGCAAGGTTGTTTGCGTCTGGGACGAATGAAGGACGAGGGTACGGCGTCAGTCGAAATTACCTCGATCATGAAGCGTAATTCTTGTGGCAAGTCTCTGGATATCGCCCGCATGGCGCGTGATATGTTGGGTGGCAACGGTATCTCGGATGAATACGGCGTCGCGCGTCATCTGGTGAATCTGGAAGTGGTGAATACTTACGAAGGCACACATGATATTCATGCATTGATACTGGGTCGGGCGCAGACGGGGATTGCCGCTTTCTGAATCCGGTGTGAGTTCATGCGATTAAAAACGGGGCGCACATTGTGCGTCCTTTTTTGTGGGTTTTTAAAATAGAGGGTTTAATGTCCGCTTAAGGTTTCGATACGGTTGCGTCCGCGCGATTTGGCCAGATACAGTGCCTGATCTGCAAGCGAGAGCAAAACTTGTGGCGAGGTCTCCTTACTTGGATGTAGTGCGGCGATACCCATGCTGACCGTGACATTGGGGCCGTTCTCGGAGGCGGGATGCGGAATCGCTTCGTCAGCCAGACGCGCTTTGATTCTCTCTGCAAATGCCATTGCATGTGGCAAGTCTGCATCCACCACCAGCACCACAAATTCTTCACCGCCATAACGCGCAATAAAATCACCGCTGCGTTGTGCCGTCTCTTTCAGCAAGGCACCGAATCGTCGCAGACATTCGTCGCCGCTTGCATGACCCGAAATGTCATTAATTAGTTTGAAAAAATCAATATCGATCATGATCGCCGCAAGCGAGTGTTTGCTGCGAGTGGCGCGCAGCCATTCGCTTTCCAGCGTTTCATCGAGTGTACGGCGATTGAACAGACGCGTCAGGGCATCGGTGCGTGAAAGCCAATGCAATTCGTTATTGGCGTGGATCAGTTGTTCGTTCAGACGTTCAGCGCGGTCTTGTTGCAGGCGCAGTTGTATTTCCAGTTCGGAACTGACATCGAGCAGTTTGTCTGCCATGCGATTGACAGAGTACGACAGCATGCCGAGCTCATCACGGGACGGATGTTGCATGCGACGTTTCAGATCGCCGCTGGCAATCATCACCGCGACTTCGGCCATGTGTAGTATCGGGAGAGTAAAGTAACTCGATAGCCAGACAGCGATCGCCGCTGTTACGATAAAAATCGCCAGCATCAATCCCAGCCAGAGATTGCGCTGATCACGCAGCGGTTTATACGCATCCTCCTGATCGATCTTGATGATGATGGTCCAGTTCGGTTGCGCCAGATTATGGGTATATGCCAGTACAGGAACGCCGCGATAATCTTTGCCGCTGAGCAGATGACGTTCTTCTGATGTGCCGGAACGCGGCTCGTGGATGCGGGTCAGCTTGGCGACCGGCACGTCCTCCAGCATGGCAAAACGCAGCGGTGTAATCGGGCGAGGCTCGCCGTTGGCACCCGTTTCGGTGATGATGAGCTCTTCCGAAATCCAGCCAGCGGCGCTGCCGCCTGAGATGACACGTAGCGGCTCCATGCTGGTTAGAATGACCAGAATACCGATGACTCGCCGTCCATCCATTAAAGGGCCGCCCGCCCTGATCAGTCGCCGTCCGTCTGCACCGACGACACTGGCAGTGATCAGTGGGTTGGTGAGTAAGGTGTCACGCGTCGTGACGTCGAGCTCTTGCGACTCCTGGCTGATTGCCGAGACGGAGGTAATCAGCTTGCCGTCTATGCCATACACCAGAACATTGTCGATAAATGACGCGCTGCGTTTAGCATCATTGAGCAGTTGATTGGTTTGCTCAAGGGCATCGCTGCCGCGATGATCGATATAGCTGCTGACGGATTTGCTGAGCTGCGTACGATTGCTCATGAGCTGCAATTCTGAGCGCAAAAAATTATTAAACTCATCAATACGCTGTGCGTGCAGGCGTGCGACGGATGCGAGGTGAGATTCGATGGCAATTTCCATCGAGCGTTGGCTGACAAAGAAAAAGGTTGCGACCGCGGCCAGCATGCACAGAATGGCGACACTCATGACTAATGCCATGAGTTTTTCGCGCAGACCAAACCAGCCGCGTGGAGGCAAGGGTGTCTGATGGGGAGGGATTTCGTCGCTATTGGCCGGATCGATATCGGCAATGGCCGATAGATTGCCCGTCACCATTCCAACATGTGGGGTTGGTTCTTGCTGTCTATCGCGCGTCGCCATGGCATCACCTTGCTAACACTGACCGCTACAATCTATCAGCGGTGCGGTAGGAATCGATATGGAACTGCTTGCTAGGGGTTATTACTAGGTACCTGATGAGGTCATTTACCTGATCAGCTTATATTATTTTGCTGACGCTCAAATCAAGTATGTTGGCAAATAATAAATCAAATTTTAATGAATGTGCGCAATAAATTGTCTTTTAATTCATTAATTTTTTTAATGAACATGACTGTGCTAGAAGCTATTCGCACTTTGCTGAGGGCAGATTGATGCGATATAAGAATGATGAATGAATATACTCCCCATTTTTCTATATCAAACATGTCTTATTGCGCATATTCTATATAGGGATTGAATTAATACTGTATGGGAGTATATTTTATTGGTTTAGCGCGCAATCTTGGATAGGAAGCGCTGCCGATGACCAGAGCCTAGCCATTGGTCACCGGAGTTGTTATGCAGAGGTTTACGCTGTTTTAGTTTTTTAGTTTTTTGGTGTTTTGGTATTTTGGTATTTTTTTACAGAGCCGTACGCAAAGAAAACAGTTCCGGAAATAACACCACATCAAGCATTTTGCGCAGGTAGCTGACACCAGCGGTGCCGCCTGTTCCAGTTTTAAAGCCGATGATGCGTTCAACCGTGGTCACGTGACGGAAGCGCCAGATGCGGAAAGCTGTCTCCATATCCACCAGCTTTTCTGCCAACTCATACAATACCCAATGCTTCTCAGGTGCCTGGTAGACCTGCAACCATGCAGCTTTGACAGACTCATTTGCCACCACGCCTTGAGTCCAGTCCTGATTCAGTCGCGCAGCATCAATCGTGAATCCTTGACGCGCCATGAGCATGATCGCTTCATCATAAATTGATGGTGCCAGCAGAGCTGCGTTCAATGCGGCATGCGCGTCAGGATTGCTTTCGTGGACACTGAGCATGTGTGCGTTTTTATTCCCAAGCAAAAATTCCAGTTCGCGATATTGATGCGACTGGAAGCCGGACGAGTTGCCGAGATACGGGCGAACGGCCGTGTATTCGCTGGGAGTCATCGTTGCCAGCACATCCCAGGCGTGTACGAGCTGATCCATGATGCGAGCAACACGCGACAGCATTTTAAAGGCCGGTGGCAGATCGCCGGCACGCAATTGCGTACGCACGGCATGCAGTTCATGCAGCATCAATTTAATCCAGAGCTCACTGGTTTGATGCTGAATGATGAAGAGCATTTCGTTGTGATTAGGCGAGCGCGGATGCTGTGCATGGAGGATTTGATTCAGCCCGAGATAGTCGCCATAGCTCATGTCGTTGCTGAAATCCATTTTTGCTCCATGCCATGACATAGGACATTTTGCCTGGCTATCGCCATTTTTATTTTGCTGATCTTGCGTGCTCATGATGGTCGCTTAATGACTGTATTTAATAATTGAATGATGGATAATTCGGTGATACGGCAGATATGGGCATTCTCTAACTGGCTGTATTTCAGGTAACCTCATTCCGTTCACCGCTGAGCGAATAGGCTTTGCTGTCGAGGATGTCACGCAAGCCTTCGGCTGCATCCCACACATCGCTGAAGCGGGTGTACAGCGGAGTAAAACCAAAGCGCATGATGGCAGGCTCGCGATAATCGCCAATGATGCCGCGAGCAATCAATGACTGCATCACGGCATAACCATGCGGATGCGTAAAACTGACCTGACTGCCGCGGCGCTCTTGTTCGCGCGGGGTGACTAATTGCAAAGGATGCGAGGCGCAGCGACTTTCCACCAGCTCGATAAACAGATCGGTGAGCGCCAGCGATTTTGTGCGTAGTGCTGCCATCGTTGTCTTGCCAAAAATTTCTAAACCAGATTCCACCATTGCCAGCGAGACGATAGGCTGAGTGCCGCAGAGCGCACGCCGTATGCCGGGTGTGCCGCTAAAGCTAGTCTGCATTTCAAACGGTTTCGCATGCCCCCACCATCCCGACAGCGGATGAGAAAAAACTTCCTGGTGGCGCTTTGGTACCCAGATAAAGGCCGGTGAGCCCGGCCCACCGTTTAGGTATTTATAGGTGCAGCCGACAGCGAAATCGGCTTTGGCGTCATTCAATTGCACCGGCACTGCGCCGGCGGAATGAGCAAGATCCCATAACATCAGCGCGCCTTGCGCGTGAGCATGTGCGGTGATCGTATTCATGTCATGCAGATAGCCGCTACGGTAATTCACATGGGTCAGCATCACCAGAGCAGTGTGTTTATCGATAGCCTTGTGGAGTTCTTCGGGGGTATCGACCAGCCGCAGCTGATAGCCGCGATCCAGCCAGCGCGTCAGTCCTTCTGCCATATAAATATCGGTGGGGAAATTACTGCGCTCCGTGACGATCACTTTTCGTTCTGCACTGGAAGGATGACTGGACTGAATATGCAGAGCCGCCGCGATCGCCTTGAATAAGTTAATCGACGTCGAATCGGTGACGACGACTTCATTCTGGCGTGCGCCGATCAGGGGGGCGAGCAGATTCCCCAATCGTGACGGCAGATCAAACCAGCCCGCGCTATTCCAGCTTTTAATCAGATCCGTCCCCCATTCCTGACGTATCACTTGCTGGGCGCGGCTTGCTGAAGATTTTGGCATGGCACCGAGTGAATTGCCGTCAAGATAAATCACACTGTCAGGCAAATCGAATTCTTGTCTTAGTCCGGCCAGTGCATCTTGTGCATCGAGATTCAGGCAGTGTTGGCGATCAATGGTGGTCATAGAAAAATCAAAGTGGAAGTGAACGGAGAATGGCGCGTACCGGGCTGGCATCGAGTCCGGCGAGTTTCAGCGGCAGGGCAATTAATTCGTAATCGCCAGCGCTGATGTCATCCAGCACAATACCCTCGAGTATTGCCATCTGATGCTGTTTGACAGCCCAGTGGCAATCCATGGTTTTAGAGGTTTGCGGATCGAGTGAGGGACTGTCGATACCGATCAGGCGCACACCATGGGTCGCCAGCAAGGCAATGGTCGCGGGTGCAATGTGCGGGAAATGATCGTCCCACTGATTTTGCGGTGCTCTGAAATAAGTGCGCAACAGAACGCGTACTGGTGTCCCGTTTAACTGGGCAGCAATATGTTCAGGCTCCACTGTCGTTCGGCCTATGCAATGGATCACGCGGCAGGTGCCGACATACGTCGTCAGATCGACCTGATCGATCGCGACACCCGACGCATCGTAATGCGATGGCGCATCACAATGCGCGCCGGTATGGGTGGACATGCTGATTTTGCTGACTTTGACCGGGCAGCCATCTTCAATTTGCCAGGTGGTATCGGACGCATACGCCGTGTCGCCAGGCCAGACCGGCATCCCGCTTCGCATGGTTGGTGTGATGTCCCAGATGTGTGAATCGGGCCTTGCTTCGGTGGCGGACATGAGATTTCCTCGGTGCTGTTGATAAGAATAATTTTATTCTGAAAGGGATGATGAGTTCTTGCAAATTGCAATAGATAATTGTATTTTTGTAGAATAAACTGCGAATAAATTTACAATTATTGATGGAATATGTGAAATGCAATTAGACGCGACCGATATTAAGATTTTGCACCTCCTGCAGAGTGAAGGGCGTATCAGTAATCAGGATCTGGCAGACAAGGTATTTTTGTCGCCGTCGTCTTGCCTGAGACGGGTCAGGATGCTGGAAGATGCCGGCATTATTAGTCGCTACAGCGCGGTACTCGATGCGATAGCGCTGGGTCTGGAAGTTGATGCCTTTGTGCAGGTGACCATGCGGCGCGATGTCGAGCAATGGCATGAGAATTTTTCAGCCGCACTGCAAAGTTGGCCTGAGGTTGTCGGCTCTTACATTATTACTGGTGATGCAAATTATTTATTGCGGGTGAAAGCGCGCAATTTGAAACACTACTCCTCGTTCGTGCTTGAGCGTTTATACAAGACGACCGGCGTTCTGGATATTCGCTCCAATATCGTATTGCAGACCTTGAAAGATACGAATGAGATCGCTATAGGTTTGCTGCAATCTGATAAGTAATTTGAAGGTGGGGGAGTGGGACAGAATCCACAAAGTGGTACCGGTGTTGCGATTGAGCTGTATGCCCGATTACACGTCAAATCACAATCCACACCATAATCCCAGCCAAACCTGAATTAGGCTCCAGCCCATGGAAGATTTTTTTGGCACCAGCCGCCGATGGATTTACGATGGCCATCAGCATCTTTATCCCCCTCAAACCCTTCCAGAATGTCAAAGCAGGCGGTGTAGCCATGCTCCGTTGCGAGCTTGGCAGCATGTCTGGAGCGGACGCCAGAGCGGCATAGAAACAATAAGGTAGCTGTCGTATCAGGAACTACGGCGTGTAATTCGGACATAAAGTCTGGGTTGGGTATGCCGCCGGGATAAGTGCTCCATTGCACCGCTTTGTGCTGTGTTTCAGGCAATACCACTCGCCCCACCCAATCGCGTTCCGCATTGGTGCGGACATCTATCAGTACCACACCAGTGCCCGTTTGTAATAAGGAAAGCGCTTCTTGCGGCGTCACAGCACCCGCATAAGGCAGACCTTGTTCCTGAGCGCGTTGACGGGCAATAGCGATGAGTTGAGTTGTCATAATAAAATGTTGATTGGTGAATGTGAGTCGATTGATTATGCATGATACCCACAATATCCAGCTGCGGAATCTGGCACAAAGAGGTATTTTATTCTCTCTCCGCCTATGCGAATGGTTGTTCCGCATTAAAACCAAATGCACCAAAAAAGACCAATAACACAGTATTTTTCATGAATTGCATCAATTTGGTGCGATAAGGTGAATTTGCATAGAAATGGTGCATTTGCTCGCTTTGTGATTTTTTGACGCACTGTCCCATTAAATTGAAAAGTGTCTAGAAAACAGAGGTTTAGCACTTTTACTCCGAACTTTGCGATTGTGAAGAAGATGGCATGGATTCTGCTATTATCCCCGGTGAGTTTTGCTAATAGCTTGGTGTACTATAGTTATGCGATTTTTTGTCCTGAACGTCAGATAAAGACAGGCAGGGCATGAAGATCAGCTTGGATTCACAGGTTCAGAGCTAAGTTGGTTAGCAGACCGCTCAGCATCTTACGAATTTATTTTTAGCTCTATTTGAGGAGTTTCACATGGCAATGACAGCCGCAGAAGTCTTGAAAATGGCGAAAGACAACGAAGTTAAATTCGTTGATTTCCGCTTTGCTGATACCCGAGGCAAAGAACAGCACGTGACTGTTCCAGTTTCCCAGTTCGGTATGGATAAATTCGAATCTGGCCACGCATTTGACGGCTCGTCTATCGCTGGCTGGAAGGGCATTGAAGCATCTGACATGTTGCTGATCCCAGATCCAAATACCGCCAATATCGATCCATTCATGGAAGAAACCACACTGTTCATGCAGTGCGACGTGATCGAACCGGCCGACGGCAAAGGGTACGACCGTGATCCACGTTCCATCGCCAAACGTGCAGAAGCGTATCTGAAATCCTCAGGCATTGGCGATACCGCTTACTTCGGTCCAGAACCAGAATTCTTCATTTTTGACAGCGTACGCTGGAAAATCGATATGTCTGGCTGCTTCGTAAAGATCGACTCTGAAGAAGCATCCTGGACAACAGGCGAAAAACTCGAAGGCGGCAATACTGGCCATCGTCCAACCGTTAAAGGCGGCTATTTCCCGGTTCCTCCGGTCGACAGCTTCCAGGACATGCGTTCTGAAATGTGCCTGATACTGGAATCTCTGGGTATTCCGGTCGAAGTGCATCACCATGAAGTAGCTGGTGCAGGTCAAAACGAAATCGGTACCAAGTTCTCTACGCTGGTAGAGCGCGCCGACTGGACACAAAACCTGAAATACGTTGTCTGGAACGTGGCGCATACCTACGGCAAAACAGCGACTTTCATGCCCAAACCTATCGTTGGCGACAACGGTTCTGGTATGCACGTGCATCAGTCAATCTGGAAAGATGGCAAAAACCTGTTCGCAGGCGACGGCTATGCCGGTTTGTCTGATTTCGCTCTGTACTACATCGGCGGTATCATCAAGCATGCCCGCGCTTTGAATGCGATCACGAACCCAGGTACTAACTCCTACAAGCGTTTGGTACCAGGTTACGAAGCACCGGTAAAACTGGCTTACTCTGCTAAAAACCGTTCTGCATCGATCCGTATTCCTTACGTTGCGAATCCAAAAGGCCGTCGTGTTGAAGCACGCTTCCCAGATCCTCTGGCGAACCCATATCTGTGCTTCTCCGCATTGATGATGGCTGGTCTGGACGGTGTTCAGAACAAGATTCATCCGGGCGAAGCCGCATCCAAAGATCTGTACCATTTGCCACCAGAAGAAGATGCACTGATCCCAACAGTCTGCCATTCTCTGGAACAAGCTCTGGAAGCGCTGGATAAAGATCGCGAATTCCTGACACGCGGCGGTGTGTTCAGCGACAGCATGATCGATGCCTACATCGAACTGAAAATGCAAGACGTACAGCGCATGCGTATGACGACACATCCTGCTGAATTTGATATGTACTACTCTCTGTAATTTTTAAAAAAAATTCAGAATCCGAAAAACGGGGTAATAGCCCCGTTTTTTTTCGTCTTTTTTATTGTATAAAGACACTTTCCGCTTTCTTGTTACCGATTGTCACATGTAAGTTCCCGATAAGCGTACTTGGCAATTGTGCTATGGGCCTGCTTGGAATACACTAAAGTCGTTAGTGACCAAACTTTGACAAAATGAATCAATTTTTACGTCGTGCAATTTTCGCTGCTGTAGCACTCAGCTCGCTCGCTTCTTCCGCATCGTTCGCGGTAGCTGATGGCGATGTATTTTTGTGTGTTGATGAGAACGGTAAAAAAGAATACAAAAATACTGGTGAGACTAAGGGGTGTAAGCGCGTTGAGCTTCCCGGAATTACGGTGATACCTGCACCAGTCTTGCCAAAAAAATCGGCCTCCAAACCCGCTTCAGCTCCCGCTGATTTTCCTAAAGTAGATGAAGGCACTCAAAAAGCGCGCGATTCAGATCGGCGTCAGATTTTGCAAGATGAATTGAAAACAGAGGAGCAAAAATTAGCGAATCTGAAGAAGGATTACAACAACGGTGAACCAGAGCGACGCGGCGATGAAAAGAACTACGCCAAATATCAAGAACGCACCATAATGATGAAAGATGACATCAGTCGCACCGAAAAAAACATCGAAGCACTGAAACGAGAACTCAGTAATTTGAAATAAATATTCAATGACTGAAAAATCAGCATTTCAGGCATGATGCTTGCGTAACAAGGTCGCACTATGCGGCCTTTTTTTATGGATCATTTTGACTACTCCTATGACATCGTTTGCCGGACTTGATTTGCTGACATCCGCCGTAATTGTGCTGGATGTCGACAGCTGTATCCTGTATGCGAATGCCGCTGCCGAAAGTATGTTGGACAGCTCGGCAAAATCTTTATCTCATTTAAAATTAACTGATCTTTTTCTGAACGGTGAAGAGTTATTAACCGTGTTCGAGCAGGCAGTTGCGCATCAGTTTGCTGATAAGCGGCAAGACCTGACACTGGAGCGTGCAGGTCGTGAACCTTTGCATGTGCACAGTATTGTGACTTCACTGGACAACCCTGCAACGCCAGTATTAATTGAACTGCGTGAGAACGTTCAGCAGCTCAAGCTAGACAGAGAAGAGCGCATGCTCGATCAGAGCAAGGCAAACAAAGAGCTGATACGTAATCTCGCTCATGAGATCAAGAATCCCCTTGGCGGTATCCGCGGCGCAGCCCAATTGTTAGAGCTGGAGTTGCCCGAACGTCAGTTAAAAGAGCTGCGTGAATATACCCAGGTTATTATCAAGGAAGCAGATCGTTTGCAGACTTTGGTAGACCGTTTATTGGCGCCGCATCGGTTGCCACACATCGTCGGCGACGTCAATATTCACGAGGTCTGCGAGCGCGTGCGCAGTCTGATTTTTGCTGAATTTCCTCAAGGCTTGAGTATTAAGCGTGACTACGATTTATCGATACCAGAATTCCGCGGCGACAAAGAACAGTTGATTCAAACGGTGTTAAACATTGCCCATAACGCGGCACAGGCCTTAAGTGAGCGGATTCGACATGGCGATGCTGAGCTGACTTTCCGGTCACGCGTTGTGCGTCAGATCACTTTGGCTAAGGTGCGCTACAGGCTGGCATTAGATTTGCATATCATCGATAACGGACCAGGTATTCCAGCCGAAATTCGCAATCGTATTTTTTATCCTCTGGTATCTGGACGAGATGGCGGTAGCGGTTTAGGACTGACTTTAGCGCAGACTTTCATTGAACAACATATGGGCGTCATTGAGTGCGAAAGTCGGCCGGGATGCACGGATTTCCGCATTTTAATTCCACTACCTTAAAGCAGGTAACTGGACAGCCGGAATATCAAAAGTGTTCCGATCTAATGCTCATTTTTCTTACGCAGGATGTAAAACGATTATATGAAACCAATCTGGATAGTTGACGATGATGATTCCATTCGCTGGGTGCTTGAGAAGGCGCTTGCACGTGAGAATCTCGCGACCAAGAGCTTCACGAACGCACGTGATGCGATGACAGCACTGCAAAGTGATACGCCGCAAGTATTGGTATCTGATATTCGCATGCATGGCGCATCAGGGCTGGAGCTGTTGCAAGTCGTTAAAGCAAAATATCCGGGATTGCCCGTCATCATCATGACGGCATTTTCTGATCTGGAGTCAGCAGTAGCGGCTTTTCAGGGTGGCGCTTTTGAATATTTAGCCAAGCCATTTGATCTGGATAAGGCCGTTGAATTGATCCGCCGTGCGCTGGACGAAAGTCTGCGTGAATCCAATGTTGAACAGAACGTTTCTGAAACGCCGGAGATTCTTGGACAAGCACCGGCGATGCAGGATGTATTCCGCGCTATTGGCCGCTTATCTCAATCGAATGTGACCGTGTTGATCACCGGCGAATCGGGTAGCGGTAAGGAATTAGTCGCACGTGCGCTGCATAAACACAGTCCCAGATCTGCTCAGCCTTTTATCGCCTTAAATACGGCAGCTATTCCTAAGGACTT
This sequence comes from Undibacterium sp. Xuan67W, assembly GCF_049340165.1. Lineage (NCBI taxonomy): Bacteria > Pseudomonadati > Pseudomonadota > Betaproteobacteria > Burkholderiales > Oxalobacteraceae > Undibacterium > Undibacterium sp. Xuan67W. The sequence goes on along the minus strand of NZ_JBMPPN010000005.1, from coordinate 270,579 downwards.
ACTGGAATCGGAATTATTTGGTCACGAGCGCGGCGCGTTCACTGGTGCGCAAGCAACCCGGCGCGGACGCTTTGAGCAGGCCGAGGGTGGCACGCTGTTTCTTGATGAAATTGGCGACATGCCCTTTGATTTGCAGACACGATTATTACGTGTCCTGTCAGATGGACATTTTTATCGTGTAGGTGGTCATCAGCCGATGAAGGCGAATGTGCGCGTGATTGCAGCAACCCATCAGAATCTGGAATCGCGTGTAAAAGATGGATTGTTCCGCGAGGACTTATATCACCGTCTCAACGTGATTCGCTTACGCTTACCTAGCTTGCGTGAGCGCCGTGAAGATATCCCCTTACTGACCAAGTTCTTCCTGGCCCAGAGTGCTAAGCAACTGGGTGTTGAAGTGAAGCGCATGTCAGAAGCGGCGTTGCAGTTTTTATCTGGACTGGAATTCCCCGGCAATGTCCGTCAGTTAGAAAATTTGTGTAACTGGATCACGGTCATGGCACCCGGCCAAACGGTAGAAGTTCCCGATCTGCCTCAGGATCTGATCCCCGCAGCTAGTCAAATCGTATCACTGAGTTCGCCAAGTCAGGCCAGCGATGTGCAGGCACGTCATATGGAAGCGAGTTCAGCAAATCCAGGGACTGTTAACAACGGTCTGAATTTTGCAAACGGCAGTACGCCTGAAGTACAAAGTTCGCATAAAGCGGAAAGCTGGATGAGTTTACTAGAAGCGGAAGCGACTGCGATGCTGACCCAAGGTCAATCTGAGGTGATTGATAAATTAGGAAGAAGCTTTGAGTCCATCGTGATTAAAGCCGCGTTGAAACATACTCATGGCAGAAAAAACGATGCGGCAATCCGGCTGGGAATTGGTCGTAATACGATTACCAGGAAAATTCAGGAGCTCGGCATTGATGGTGCAAAAGACGAATAACGTACTAATCGATGGTTTTTATTTTTAGTCGTAAATAAGTACTCAGGCTGCGGCTGCAGATAATTCGGTAGCCGCAGTTTTTTCTGGAGTGTTGATGATGTCCGGTTTGCGTATGGTCAGTCTTGATGATGCAGAAGCTATCTGTCGTATCTATAACTATTACGTAGCAAATAGCACGATTTCTTTTGAGGAAGAAGAGGTTGGTGTAACAGAGATGACGCGAAGGATTCTGGATGTCACCAATGATTATCCCTGGTTAGTTCTGGAGAGAGAGGGGATGGTGATTGGCTATGCCTATGCAACTAAGTGGAAGCCAAGATCAGCCTATCGATTTTCAGTAGAATGTTCTGTGTATCTGTCGAGTGATGCCGTTGGACAGGGGGCAGGTACTCTCTTATATGAAAGCTTGTTTGAACAGTTAAGCACGCTAGGTGTTCACAGCGTCATCGGTGGTATTGCTCTGCCGAACTCTGCCAGTGTGGCCTTACATGAAAAGCTAGGTTTCTCCAAAGTTGCCCATTTTTCTCAGATTGGATTTAAAAAAGATCGCTGGGTTGATGTCGGTTACTGGCAAAAAGCGCTTTAGTACAAAATATATTTTGTTACGAATGCAATGTTCGTGACATATGTCATAAAAAAATTGTTTTCTTTGATTAAGGTATCAGAGTATTATTTTCCATAGTGAATGCGATCTGTTCCAGCGCTCACTTCCCTTGAAGGATTCTTTCGGTCTTCTTCGTGCATATAAAATCAATTAAGAGCTGTAACAGTATCGATACTGTCGCACATCGTCTTTAAAGGAGATGCTATATGAATTTCGACGCACTTTTCCAGCAACAAAATGCATTGCCAACTATTCCAAAAGTGGTTCAGGAAGTCATCGATAGCTTCAATAACGAAGACGTGTCGATCGATGAGATTGCGAAGAAACTCTCCGCAGATCAGGTGCTTAGTGCCAAATTATTACGGCTGGCAAATTCCTCTTATTATCATGCATCCCGAAGTGTCGGCACCGTTGATGATGCTGTGCTGATGCTGGGTTTTATGACAGTACGTACTCTGGTTGTCAGCAGTGGATTGACCAGTGGTTTTAAAGCGATGCCAGGCGTGGATTTGAAAAAATTCTGGCGTTACAGCCTGCATACTGCGATCATCGCAAAATGGCTGGCGAAACAGTTAAAAAGCAATTCTGATTTTGCTTTTACCGTCGGGATGATGCATGCGATCGGTCAGCTTGTTATGCATGCGGCTATGCCAGAAAATATGCTGCAAATAGATAAAGTGGCGAGTCCATATGATTCGCGCCGTCTGGACGTCGAGCGGACTTCTTTCAACTATAACTTTTCAGATGTCGGTGCCGAGCTGGCAAAACGCTGGCGCTTCCCTGATAATTTTGCCTCAGTCATACTGGCGTTTCCAGAGCCTTTATCGGCAACGGTTTTTGAACCGATGGCTGCGGTGATTCATCTTGCTGCGTGGCGTTCCCGGGCTCTGGAGAATAATTATTCCGACGAAGAGTTGCAAGCTACGTTCCCTGAAGATGTCGCTAAAAAACTCGGCATTTCAGCAACAGTCATGCTCAACGATATGCCGCCAATTGCAGAGCTGAGCGAGGGCATGGAAGATTTAATCGCTTAAGGTATTTACGGAATCTTATTTTCCTTAATCAGTTAAGCGATCTCCGCAAAATTGTAGATAATTGTAGATATCAGACGGTCCGGTAAAGTGAGACGCAAAGACCGGCCCGTTTGATATTTCCGGCAAGGTCAGATTATTTTGCTGGCGGCTGCATGTGATGCTGCATATCCAGCGCAAGCGCTTCAGCGACCCGGATGCCATCAATCGCCGCAGATAAAATACCCCCTGCATAGCCCGCGCCTTCTCCTGCAGGATATAAACCTTTTGTATTCAGGCTCTGTAAAGAGTGATCATCGCGCTTGATACGGATCGGTGATGACGTTCTGGTTTCTACGCCGGTGATCACGGCATCATTCATTGCAAAGCCTTTGATCTGCTTATCGAATTCGGGCAAGGCCTCACGAATTGCCTCAATGGCAAAAGCGGGAAGCGCCTGTGCCAGATCTACCAGCGTAATACCTGGTTTGTAGGAAGGCACAACAGTCCCTAATTCTGTGGATGTTTTTTTCGCTAAAAAATCACCGACCAGCTGACCAGGTGCATTGTAATTTTCACCACCCAATTGATAAGCCAGTGATTCCAGTTTGCGCTGGAAATCAATCCCCGCCAAAGGATGTTCCGGATAATCTGCCGGCGTGATACCAACCACGATGGCGCTATTCGCATTTCGCTCATTACGTGAATATTGGCTCATCCCGTTTGTTACGACACGACCTGGCTCTGAGGTCGCAGCAACGACCGTACCGCCGGGGCACATGCAGAAGCTATAAACGGAGCGTCCGTTACTTGCGTGGTGTACTAACTTGTAATCCGCAGCACCGAGGATTTTATTGCCGGCATTTGGACCGAAGCGCGCTTTATCAATGACCGATTGAGGGTGCTCAATACGGAAGCCAACTGAGAAGGGTTTTGCTTCGACATAAATGCCGCGCTGGTGCACCATCTGGAATGTATCGCGTGCACTATGTCCGACGGCGAGTACCAGATGTCTGGTCGGGATGTATGAGCCATTCTCAAGCTGCACACCTTTTACCTGACCATCCTCGATATCAATATCAGTCACTTTTTGCTGAAAGCGTATTTCGCCGCCAAGCGCTTCAATATTGGCGCGCATTTCCTCAATCATTTTGACCAGACGGAAAGTACCGATATGCGGTTTGCTAACATACATAATTTCTTCAGGCGCACCGGCCTTGACGAATTCTGTGAGGACTTTACGACCATAATGTTTTGGATCTTTGACCTGACTCCATAATTTGCCATCCGAGAAAGTACCGGCACCACCTTCACCGAATTGCACATTCGACTCTGGCTGCAGCTCACGTTTGCGCCACAGACCCCAGGTATCTTTGGTGCGTTCACGTACCTCTTTGCCGCGTTCCAGAACAATAGGTCGAAAGCCCATTTGTGCCAGAATCAGGGCAACAAATAAACCGCAGGGACCAAATCCAATAACGATGGGGCGTAATGCCGGCGGGGCTTCCGCATGAGTGACAAAGCGGTAGCTGGTATCAGGAGTGATCGTGATATTTGACTTATTTTTGATGCTGGTGAGCAGTTGATCGCCTTGCCTGGTCTCTACGTCAATCGTGTAAATTAATACAATCGCAGATTTTTTGCGTGCATCGTAGCTACGTCGAAAAATAATAAAACTGACCAGATCTTCTTCGGCAATGCCGAGTCGCTGCAATATCGCCGCTTGAATAGCGGATTCAGGATGATCAAGAGGGAGTTGTATGTCAGTCAGGCGTAGCATTTACAGTATTCCAGATAAAACAAAAATCAAGGTGATGCCAGCAAGGTAAAATTGCTGACTAATCCAGTATTTTACCCTTAAGCGTCTGCTTCATTAAACCTGATCGATACGCCGCTCAGATCGTCTGGGGGATTGAGATCATTATTGCCGTCGAAAACCACCGAAAGAAAGCAACCTTCATGATTCAACTTTATTACTTTCCAGGCAATGCCAATCTAGCGCCGCATATGATTCTCGAAGAGATGGGCCTGCCTTACGAGCTGGTGTTGGTCGATACCGAGAAGAAAGAGCATCAGGCGGCTGCTTATCTGAAACTGAATCCGACCGGCAAGATACCGGCATTATTGGACGACGGTTTGGTTTTGACAGAAACTGCGGCGATTTGTCTGCATCTTGCCGATAAATACTCTCAGGGCAAGCTCGTACCTTCTTTGGGGACGCCGCAACGCGCGCAGTTGTATCGGTGGCTGATGTATCTGACGAATACCTTGCAGGCCGAGCTGATTACGTATTTTTATCCACACCGACTGGCGACTGACGATGCCGCCATTGCGCAGGTAAAAGCGCATGCAGAGGCGCGTGTTGCTGAGATGATCGATTTGTTAGAAAACAATCTGGCCCTGTCAGGCGGCAACTATTTATTAGGCGAGCAATTCAGCATACTCGATCCTTATTTATTCATGCTGTGCCGTTGGACACGCAATATGCAGAATCCGGCACGAGATCGCGAGCATCTGGGGAAATTTTTGAACCTGCTGGCAGAGCGGCCTTGCGTTCAGCGGACTTTTGACATGGAAGGTCTCACGATGCCGTACTTTTGATACGGACACACTAGCCTGACCGGTGAGTCTCCGAGATTACACCGTTCTGTGAGCCGGACTCAGGCTTTTGACCAGCGTAATTTGCGCCACGCGCCTTGTTGCGCCGGATTCAGAAATGTCCATGCCAGAAAACGACTCTGTTTTTGTCCCTGACTCATCGAGATTGTTTTGCTGTCGTACACGCCCGCTTGCTTTAGGCTCGCCTGAAGGCCAGGCAGGTTTGCTGATTTGGATACCAGCGTAGTGAACCAAAAACTGCGCGTGGCGATCTCTTTGCTCTCTTTTATCATCCGTTGGATAAACGCGGCTTCACCACCAGGACACCACAATTCTGTATCTTGTCCACCAAAATTGAGTGAGCTGTTGTGTTTAGCAGCGTCCTTTCCCAGATTGCTCCACTTGCGTTGAGTACCTTCTGCAGCCTCTTTTGCTGAGCCATGAAATGGCGGATTGCACATGGTCAGGTCGAACCATTCATCCTCCGCAACAACACCTTTAAAAATAGTATTTTTCGATGTTTGATGACGGAGTTGTATCGCTGATTTTGCCTCAGGATTAGCGTCCAGTATTGTCTGCGCATTGCCCAGTGATGCTGCACTGACGTCAGTTCCGACAAATCGCCACTGATATTCCTTGCAGCCGATCAACGGGTAGATGCAATTTGCACCGACCCCGATATCCATGACTTGTATCGAGCCACCTTTGGGAATTTTGCCGCCATTGCTGCTTGCCAGGAGATCAGCCAGATAATGCAGGTAGTCAGCGCGACCTGGTATGGGTGGGCAAAGATGGTTCGCTGGAATATCCCAGGCGGTAATGCCGTAATGTTGTCTGAGTAAAGCGCGATTCAATGCTTTGACCGCGTCGGGATCCGCAAAATCAATACGGTCGTCACCACCGATACTTTTCTGGATAAATTCAGCCAGAGAAGGTTCTGCCGAGATCAACTGACGAAAGTCGTAGCGACCCTGGTGACGATTGCGCGGATGCAGCTTGCCGTCAACATCGGTATGGCGGTCAGGTTTTAATGCAGAAGGTTTCACGGGCATGGCAAACTCAGCTATGTTCGATTGCGTCCGATTTAAGGCGTTGACTTGCACAGACTGCTTGCAAGATAAGCGGCGACATAATCGTCGAAGCTCCCGGTTTGCTCGTGCTCTAACTGCGCCTGTTCCGCCAGCGACTTGGCAGCAAGTTCCTTGAAGGTGTGACTTTCCTCACTGTTTGGCGGATTTGCTTTGAAGTAAGCAGCGTGCTGCTGGCACTGATGCAGACCAAACTGATGGAAAGAGTTGCCATGCTCGCTCATCGCCTGCAATACACGGGCTGATGGTGTCAGCGACGCATCCTGTAGTTTTTGCAGTTGTGTGTGCATACTGCTAGTGTGGCAACTGGTACCATGTTCCTGGTCCAGAAGCTCGGCAATCGGGCGTATTTTTGATAATAAATCCTGTCCCCATACTTGCAAATTAATCGCTTCGCCTTGTCGCAATAAAGACAGGTCAGGACGTCTGCCTTCCTTCACTGTGAGTGCAAAATTGGCAGCCTGCTCCTGGCTTTCTTCCGCTGAAATGGCCGGACTCGCATCTAGTGCGCAAAACAGGAGGAATACATCGAGGAAGCGCGCGGTTTCCAGGCTGATGCCAACCGGCTCAAACGGGTCGACATCCATGCAGCGGACTTCGATGTATTGCACGCCTCTGCCACATAGTGCTTGTATCGGACGCTCGCCGCTCCGTATTACACGTTTAGGACGGATTGTTGAGTAATACTCGTTCTCTATTTGCAGAATATTGGTGCTGAGCTGTATCCATTCACCATCACCGTTCTTGGTACCGTGTGCCGCATACGGAGGATAGGGCTTGCTGACCGCATCCGATAAAGTTTTAACATAACTTTCCAAGCTGTTTTCTTGCGGGCGCAGACCCGATTGCGCATCGTTCTGATAGCCGAGATCGCTCATGCGCAAGCTAGTGGCATATGGCAGATAGAGCGTATCTTCGGACAAACGATCCAGATGATGATCGCGTCCTTGCAGGAAGCAACGTGACAGGGCAGGCGATGCGCCGAACAAATACATCAACAGCCAGCTGTAACGACGGAAATTGCGTATCAGCGCGATATAGCTCTCTGACTGAAACTGCTGTTCAGTGCCCGATACGTCTTCCTCTTGCTTGAGCAAAGACCACAATGTTTCAGGCAGTGAATAATTGTAATGAATACCGGCGATACATTGCATCGCTTTGCCATAGCGCAAGGCAAGGCCGCGACGATATACGTGCTTGAGCATGCCGATATGCGACTTACCATACCAGGCGATTTCAATATCTTTCTCAGCCGGCAAAATACTCGGCATCGATTGACTCCACAGCATTTCGCTACCCAATGCGCTGTAAGCGACCCGGTGAATCGTGTCTAGCTTATTTAAGGTTGTAGCGATATCGCTATCCGTGGGCGTAATGAATTCCAGCAGGGTCTCAGCATAATCGGTCGTGATCTGAGCGTGCGTCAGGGTAGAACCGAGCGCAAGCGGATGCTGAGTCGCTGCCAGCCTGCCTGTCGGATCAACGCGCAGAGTTTCTCGTTCTATGCCGCGTAATCCCTGAACTACCAGCGGACGATGCTTTTCTTGATTCAATAAAGCCAGACGGCGTGTAAATTGAGTATGCAAAATATCCCCTATGTATTTCAATTTGTTATGCAAAACGAGCGTGTGCGAGAGAGTAACCGAAATTGAAAAACGGCGTTTGCGGCAACTTCTTCTTAACCCAGTTTGATTTAGTGATACATCCCAACACGCGGTTATTTTTTGTTATGGCTTTTTTTGGGGGAAACAAGCACTAGGGTAGCGGCTTTTTTTATCTTTATGTTTGATAGCGCACTGAGCTTACGTCGAAATGATCCTAGTCTCATTAAGTGCCCTAATGACTAGTTTTTGTAATGCTGGTTAAGGGCCGCAGGTCAGGTTGTGTTGCCAGTTAGTAGGGATTCATTTATTGCCTAATTTACTATAGAGAGTTTCCACTAAAACATCAATCGTATCCAAGTGAGATTCGACAAGATAAATCAGGTCGGTCCCAGACTGGAATCATTTATCAAGTGACAGGCGCGACGTGAAATTACGGATATTTTTATCATTGAGTCTTGCAGTGATTATTGGCGTCACAACTGCTTCGTGCACGGACGTTCAACCGTTGCCGGTTGGTTCCGGCTTTGGTGTGAATCCGGTATTGCCGTCCCCCCAGAAATTTTTGATCCCAACAGTGAATATTGCGCCTGCTGTGGGATGGCCCAAAGATAGTAAGCCACATGGTGCGCCTGGCCTACATGTAGAAGCCTTTGCACGTGATCTTGATCATCCGCGCTGGATTTTGGTATTACCCAATGGTGACGTGCTAGTCGCGGAAAGCAACGCTCCTCCAAAGCCTGATGATGCAACAGGGATTAAATCTTGGGTAATGGGATTAGTAATGAAACGTGCTGGTGCCGCTGTACCGAGTGCAAACCGCATTACGCTTTTACGAGATACAAATGGTGATGGCATTGCAGATTTTAGGTCAGTCTTGCTCAGCGGTCTTAACTCGCCATTCGGAATGGTTTTGGTAGGCAACAACCTGTATGTCGCCAATTCTGATGCCGTTGTTTATTTCACTTATCAGTCGGGTGGGACCACAATCACGCAACCAGCCCGACGACTCTTGAATCTTCCAGCTGGAAAAATTAATCATCATTGGACAAAAAATCTTATTGCTAATTCAGACTATTCAAAACTCTACGTTACCGTGGGATCGAATAGTAACGTTGCCGAACGCGGCATGGAAGCGGAGTTTGAGCGGGCGTCGATTTGGGAGGTCGATCTTAAGACGGGATCCCATCGTGTATTCGCATCAGGATTACGTAATCCCAATGGACTTGCCTGGGAGCCATTAACCAGAGCCTTGTGGACGGTTGTAAATGAAAGAGATGAGCTAGGAGACGATTTAGTTCCAGACTATATGACCTCGGTTCGTGACGGCGGATTCTATGGGTGGCCATATAGTTATTTTGGTCAGCATATCGATGTACGTGTAATACCGCAGCGACCAGACTTAGTCGCCAGTGCGTTGCGACCGGATTATGCCTTAGGAGCACATACCGCCTCTCTTGGTTTGGCTGCTGCGTCTGGAAATACTTTGCCTACTATATTTTCAGACGGAATGTTCATTGGTCAGCATGGCTCATGGAATCGTAGGCCACATAGCGGCTATAAAGTCATTTTTGTGCCGTTTATAAAAGGTGTCCCGAGCACGCAACCAATTGATGTTTTGACTGGATTTTTAAGTGATAAGGGAACAGCCTATGGACGGCCAGTAGGTGTCGCACTAGATCGTATAGGTGCATTGCTGGTAGCGGATGATGTCGGCAATGTCATTTGGAGAGTGAGTAATGAGACGTTAAGCAGGACTAATAAAACACCGACATCTGTGCATTTTCCGACAGCGAAATAGTTTGGTTTTTTAAGAGTGAAAATCTTGATCACTCTCTACTCAGTATGCGCCTCGTCTTTTAACATTCGCCACTGCGGCAATGTCGACATTAGGTTTGATAGCGCACAGAGTGTTTTGATATTAGTCGTTATTGTCATCAAATCCGTTTTGGTCACTGATTTAAGGTAGATATTTTTAGTCAATTTGAAAAATAAAGCCCATCGAGGTAAGCGTATTTTTCTTTAAATCATTGAATGCCGGACTACCGGCGCTGGCGGTCGGGAAACATACCAGCACCAAATTATTTGTGATGAGTTAACTTAAGTTAGTTTTTTTGTTGAAAAGTTTTGGCATAACATTATTGCTCACTATTCATCAATCCATCGCTAGTAAATTATTCATAGCACCTAATCTATCCTCACAAAGACAATGACGAACTCAAAACCGAAACGTCCTACCTTACATCTACCCCACGAGCGTGACGAGATATCTGATACGCAACCTGTACTGCCAAGACCAAAGATGAAGCAAGCTTATAACGACTTGCAACGAGGTCTTGTCGATACCGATATGCATGGAGAGCGCGGTATTGAAACGATCGTCAGTGTTAAGACGAAAAGCTTCAGGGGAGTGTCGTTCAGAAAATCATGAGTTGCCGAGCGTATGGTAGGCCAGCAAGTGTGTGTGATACCGAACTGACGCGTATTAGTTGTTGAGAGAAGATGAAGTCCGATTGTTAATTATAGGAGTTCGAAATGACTTATGTTGAACGCGATACTTATGGCATGTATAAAGAAAACGGTAAAAAAGGTCCAGGCCCGGAAATTATGGGTGCTGGCACTTTAATCGGCGATCACGTCCATAATCTTGAGGAGGAACATCTTGGTGATATCAAAGAGATTATGCTTGATATGCGGTCAGGAAAAATCGCTTATGCGGTACTTTCTTTCGGTGGGGTTTTTAGTATTGGTGAAAAATTACTTGCAGTTCCCTGGAGTGCATTAAAACTGGATACTGTAAATAAGCAATTTACTTTGAACGTGACTAAAGAGCGATTTGAAAATGCTCCAGGGTTTGATTCAAACGATTGGCCGGATATGGCAGATCAGTCTTGGGCTGATGGAGTACAAAGTTACTATGATGCGAAAAATTCTTAAGAAAAGACGGTCCAGTCAATTTTTTAATTGACGTCGAATTGAAAAAAACAGCCGCAGATGCGGCTGTTTTTTCGTTTGCCATGACTACGCCGTAACCACTCTATAGTTCATTTGCGCTGATGAACATAATGATCGCCCAGCAGATTAGACCGCCATTAAAGGCGACACTTTTTGGTATTCTTCTTTAACCTATATGGCGTTTTCCGTTACCGTAGGACTTGCGTTTGCTTGGTGCGCATGCAAAAAACGTCCCAGGTGCGGCATCTCAGTATTTGTTCTTACAGACGATAGCCGTAATTCGGAGTAAACATGCACAAATGACTAGAAATTGATTTCTCATTGACGGACCCAGCCTTATGACAATCACTTACTCGAGTCTCAACCACGCTCTGCGCGTTCCTCTTGCCGCGGAGATTCATTCGAGGCCATTTTTAAAACTGGAAGCACCTGAGCTGGTCTCCCATTTTGCTGTATATCGCGATAGCGATGAGGTCACATTAAGCTCAATCGCCGCTGAGCAGCATGCAACATTGGCCGCATTGTGCACGCACTTTGGTGTTACGCCGCCTATGCTTGAGTCCAAATATTTTTACTATGATTTTGGTCATTTCCGCTTGAAATGGGAATGCCATACTGAGTTTGCGACTTATACATTCGCTGAGCGGCTAGAGCGCACGTTACCGGTTGCCGAAGCGTTTTCGGCAATGCCGGTATTGCAGTTGCCTGAAGAATGGTTGCTCAGCCTGAAGGGGAAAATCATCGTTGCTGCCCATGTTGTCCTTGACGATAGCGGTGGCAGGACAGAGGCCTTCGCGCAAGGCCTGCAAAGGGTTTTCGAGGGTAATGTACTCGCAGGCAGCTATGTGATGCAGGGCGGCGAGCTATGGACGGATTTCGCGATACAGGCAGACGGTTTCAGCCGGTTTGTGATTCGCGACGTCGGCATGCGTGCTTTGCAGGCAGGACGTCTGGTGCAGCGTGTGCTCGAGATCGAAACCTACAGGATGATGGCGCTGCTGGGGTTGCCCTATGCGCACAGAGCCGCTCCCGCCTTAAATGCGATCGAAAACAAACTGGTTGCACTTGCCGGTGCGATGGTCGAGACCGATGATGCGGCAAGTGCAGAACTATCAGAACACTCCGGCGTATCTGAGCGAGCTTTGCTCGATCAGATCACGCGATTAGCCGCGCGGATAGAAAAACTGTCACTTGATAATAGTTACCGTTTTTCTGCATCTAAAGCCTACGTGCGCCTGGTGCACGCGCGTATCGAAGAGTTACGTGAAGTCCGGATCGAGGGAATTCCCATGGTCGAGGAGTTTATGGACAGACGCCTTACACCCGCAATGAATACCTGCGACGCAATGGCGAGCCGCCAGGAAGCACTGGCACAGCGGATCGCCAACTCGAATGACTTGTTACGAACCCGCGTCGGCATCGTGCAAGAAGCGCAGAACCGCCAGATACTACAATCCATGAACGCCCGCGCCGCACAGCAGTTACATCTGCAACAAGCGGTCGAGGGCCTATCCGTAGCAGCGATTTCGTATTACGTCATCGGCTTATTCAGCTACACAGGCAAAGCTGCGAAAGTATTCGGACTAATCCTCAATACTGATGCTGTCGTCGGGATATTGGTTCCCTTTGTTGCCGCCGGCGTATGGCTGGGACTGCGTCGCATGCATAAGCGTGTGCATAACGTATGAACGCGATTTTTGAATTAATAAAATTGAAGCTGAGCGTTCTGAAAATGCAAAAGCCACTGACAAGTCAGTGGCTTAGCAATAATATTGGTGGAGGTGTCGCCCCTTGTGTCCGCCAGCGTCAGTTCAGCGGTTGAGGAACGCCGCAAATCGGTGCGGAATATTGAGGGTTTCGCGGTTCAAGAGCGTCACGGCTACGATAGTAATGTTATTTTGATATGGCGTTGACGGCAACAATTGGCTGTTGATTCAATTCCGAAAGCGGAACCGAACCCGCGTCCATCTGGGGATATGTTGCTCCATGCAAATGTTCGCGAAAGCACTATATTTTCCATGACTCCTGCAATATACTGGTTATATATACAGTATATCGCGAGGGAGTCATGTCGATGGTGGATGTAACCGAGTTCGATGCGGTGATCGGGAGATTGAAGCCGGTCGTCGCCACATTGGTCGAATCGCATCGCACAGCAGGGCATATGCTAACGTGGCGGCTGTTGCGAAAAATCGAAACTGAGGCATTGGGACAACTGGAAGAGTCAGGGGATTTCAGGCCGGCTTACATCAATATGGTGCGGGCGTCGGCGGTTTTTTGTTATCCGGACAACGATGAGCCAGTGAACTTCGGTGAGTCGAACGGCATCGCCTGTGCTTTTTCGATGATTTTTGAGGCGTACAACCAGTCACATTGATGGAATTTTCACCGAGATCGTGGCCGCTGAAGCTGCCAGGACCTGCCATAATCGCCTGCGATGCATTCGTTCCAATATATCGGTAAATATTGACATTTACCGAGGTTATGTAACATCATGCAGGACATGGACAACACTGCCGCGAGGCTGATCAATCTGGCACGATCCCACGGTTTAATTCGCCCGCGCGATCTGGCGCCATTAGGAATTTCCCGAATATCCCTTTCCCGTGCCGTCCAGCGCGGCGAACTGGAACGTGTCGGGCGGGGGCTCTATGGTCTGCCTGGGCGTGATGTTTCAGCTCATGGATCATTGGCCGAAGTCGCAAGCAGAGTCCCCAAGGGTATCGTCTGCCTCCTCTCGGCGCTACGATTTCACGGCCTGACGACCCAAGCTCCCTTCGAGGTGTGGCTGGCGATCGAAAACAAGGCCATTGCGCCCAAACTCGACTATCCGCGGCTGCGCATCGTACGCTTTTCCGGAGTGGCACTCATCGACGGTATCGAGAACCACATTGTGGATGGCGTAACCATTCGGGTAACGAGCGTCGCTAAAACCGTCGCCGACTGTTTTAAATATCGCAACAAGATAGGTCTTGACGTCGCTCTGGAGGCGTTGCGCGAGGCTTGGCACGAGAAGCGCATGACGAGTGACGACATCTGGCACTACGCCAAGATTTGCCGCGTGGCCAACGTAATGCGCCCATATCTGGAAAGCTTGGCATGAACATCAAAAACATCGGAGCCTCCGTTCGCAGCAGGTTGCTCAACAAGGCACGGGCCGAGAAGCTGGACTTCAATCTGTTGTTGACCCGATACGCGCTGGAACGTCTGCTCTACCGATTGAGCGTCTCCAGTCAGCGTGATCAGTTTCTGCTCAAGGGGGCATTGCTATTCGATCTGTGGTTCGACGTACCACATCGGCCGACCCATGACGCCGATTTTCTTGGTTTCGGTTCGGCCGATATTCCTCATCTGGAAGAGGTCTTCCGAGATATCTGCCGCATCACGGTCGAGGATGGCATCGTCTTCCGGCCGGACTCTGTCAAGGGCGCTGAAATTCGCAAAGAGGCCAATTACGCTGGCGTCCGGATCCTCCTGATGGGCCTGCTAGACAATGCCCGATGTCCGGTTCAGATCGACATCGGGTTTGGTGATGCTGTCGTACCCGGCCCGGAAGATGCGGAATACCCGACTATATTGCATGGCATGCCGGAGCCGCAACTCAGAGTCTATCCACGCTATACCGTGGTCGCAGAAAAATTCGAAGCGCTGACATCGCTTGGAATCTTGAATAGTCGGATGAAGGATTTTTTCGACCTCTGGATATTGGCACGCCATTCGGATTTCGACGGCACTGTGCTGACGCGTGCAGTAGCGGCCACCTTCGAGCGTCGGCAAACTCCCGTGCCGCAAGGCATTCCGATCGGATTGAGTGACGAGTTCGTCAACGATATTCAGAAGGAAAAACAGTGGCAGGCATTCCTGCGCAAAAACGCACTGGACCCAATGTCATTTGGAGCGGTGATTAATGATCTCCGTGAATTTTTATTGCCGGTGCTGGCATCGGTTTCGAGGAGCGGTAGTCACGAAATGAATTGGCGGGCCGGCGAAGGATGGCGGTAATAGGTAGATGAACACTCCCTTCGCGTCGTAAATGCGCAAAGCGTTGGTCGCGTTTAAGTGCCACGCTCGCGCAGCTTATCCATGATCGCGCGACCAAGCTGCAGGGTGTTCCGATTATTTCCCCTGCTGTTGCAGAGATCGATACCGAGGCTCAATGCTGTATTGATGTCGCGCAGAACTGGTTTTGCGGATACCTCTTGTTTCGTGACTTGGTCATAGACCTTGATCGTGCTATTTTCGTAGCGTATTAGTTGAAATTGGTCCGAACCGATAGTTACCAATTGTTCGTCAACGATCTCACTATCTTCCGGATCCACGCCTGCGCGCTCCGGGCTGGCTGACGCTAACATGCCGTTTAAAAATTGGACGAATGCTTTCAACGTATGACGGGTATATTCACTAACTGGTTCAATCTCCGCCGCCGCTTCCCTGCGCAATAAATCTCGCACAAGTTCGGTCACCGATGTGCCTGTCCCGCTGGAAAATCCCGATGTCCAGCGAAGCCATACTTTGCGATGCAAACCAACTGTTGGTAGCGTCAGTCGATCATATTCTTGCTGCAGCCCAGTTGCTCTGCTATCAGGCGTCAAAAATACAGCAGTGATGGGAGTGCCGTCGTCAACCTCTGCCAGAACGCAATTGAACTCGTCGTCGAACTGAGCGTCTTGTGCGGCGCCGGATTTGATTTTGTTTTCAACAATGATTCGATGAAGTTCGCGGCCATCGCCGGCAGGACGAGACTCAAATAATTTGATTTCGACGTCGACCGTGCGATCAATCATATTCAAAGTGTGACGTACCTCAAGGCCAACTTCGGCATTAAGACGCTTGGAAGTAAGTATTGATTGAAAGCGATCTGGCTCCCCACATTCGTTAGCTACCCACTGCAAAAAAGCACGGAGGAAGGATTCTCCCAATCCGTGAGCACGGTTGGGCGTAAGTAGGAAGGCGGTAAACGCGCTGAGATTGGTTTCCGAAATCCGGCCGCGACCTTCTGCAAGGGCAAAAAAGATATTCATGAGGAAGAGATTGTACGGCAGAACTTTGGGAGAAGTGACGTTTGTTGGGTTAGCTCATATTCACGCACGCTTCGTACATGATTTATGTATGGAGAAATCACATGGAGATCAAGCATTGCGTGACCTGCGGTCAGGTATTTCAGCCACGTCCCCAAGTTCCCCAGCAGTGTTACTGCTCGGCAAAAGAATGTCAGCGTGAACGCCGACGGCGTTGGCAGCGTGACAAACTGAAGCACGATCCAGATTATCAAGATAACCAGGCGCGGGCGCAGCAAGCCTGGAGCAATCGCAATTCTAACTACTGGCGCGAATACCGCGAAGCGCACCCGGAGTATGTTGATCGCAATCGCACACAGCAACGCGAGCGCAACCAACGACCCCAAAATGCCGCAATTGCAAAGATGGACGTGTCAATTCCGGTGATTCCCCTGCCGTCTGGCATCTATCGCCTTCACTTGATCGTACCCAACGAAATTGCAAAGATGGACGTGTGGACAGTCGAAATCACGGCGCACGCGTGCCAGTGCGTGCCACACGTCGAAATTGCAAAGAGAGGACGTGTGCCGTGATTCGATGCATCAATGCTACCGTATTGCACATATGCACTCTCGACACGCCAAGCGCGATTTCGAAACGCTGCCATCCTGGTTTATCAACGGAAGGGCGCCTTGACGATCGCCGCCATTTAAAGAAAGGTGAATTTCCGAGAGCCGAAATTCCAATTGATGAGGGCGATCGGGATTATGCAACCAGGCGAACCAAGCGATGTTGGTGTCGTGCAGCCAGCCCTGCTGAGGGCGGTCGAGTACGTTCGGATGTCGACCGAACACCAGCAATACTCCACCGAGAACCAGGCCGACAAGATCCGTGAATACGCTGCTCACCGTGGCATTGAGATCGTTCGCACTTATGCCGACGCCGGCAAGAGCGGTCTGCGCATCGATGGACGCGTATCGCTGCAGCAGCTGCTCAAGGACGTCGAAAGCGGCACGGCGGATTTTTCGATCATTCTGGTCTACGACGTCAGCCGATGGGGACGCTTCCAGGATGCAGACGAGAGCGCGTATTACGAATACCGGTGTCGACGCGCCGGCATCCAGGTTGCCTACTGCGCCGAGCAGTTCGAGAACGACGGGTCGCCGGTATCGACCATCGTCAAAGGTGTCAAGCGCGCAATGGCCGGCGAGTACAGCCGGGAACTATCGGCCAAGGTGTTTGCCGGGCAATGTCGGTTGATCGAACTCGGTTATCGGCAGGGTGGCCCGGCTGGCTACGGTCTGCGCCGCGTATTGATTGACCAGAACGGCTCCATCAAAACCGAACTGACTCGCGGTGAGCACAAGAGCCTGCAAACGGACCGCGTGATTCTGATGCCAGGCCCGGAGGATGAAATCCGCATCGTGAGCCAGATTTACCGCTGGTTTATTGACGACGGTTTGGTCGAGTCAGAAATCGCCGTGCGCTTGAACGCGATGAACGTGCTTACTGATCTGGATCGGGCATGGACCCGTGCCACCGTGCATCAGGTGTTGATCAACGAAAAATACGTCGGCAATAATGTGTACAACCGCATCTCCTTCAAACTCAAAAAGCTGCGGGTGATCAACACGCCCGACATGTGGATCAAGAAGGACGGCGCCTTCGAGCCCATAGTGCCGCCCGACATCTTTTACACGGCGCAGGGAATCATCCGCGCCCGGACCAGGCGCTACACCAATGAAGAACTTGTGGACCGGCTCCGGTCGCTCTACAAAAATCGCGGACTGCTCTCCGGCCTGATCATCAACGAAACGGATGGCATGCCTTCTTCGTCGGTGTATGCCTTTCGCTTCGGCAGTCTGGTCAAAGCCTATCAGATGGTCGGCTTCACTCCGGACCGGGACTATCGCTATCTGGAAGTGAATCGTTTCCTGCGGACTTTGCACCCGGGCATCGTGGCTCAGACCGAGCAGCAAATCGCCGAATTGGGCGGCCGGGTTATGCGCGACCCGGCGACCGACCTGTTACACGTCAACGGCGAATTCAACGTTTCTCTCGTACTCGCGCGTTGCCAGACGCACGACTCTGGCCGGCACCATTGGAAAATCAGATTCGACACCAGCCTCCTGCCCGACATCACCGTGGCCGTGCGGCTCGACCATGACAACAAAAGTGCCCTCGATTACTACCTGTTGCCGCGACTGGATTTCGGACTGCAGCGCCTCAGTCTGGCGGATCAGAACGCGGTTGAACTGGAGAGTTACCGCTTTGACACGCTGGATTACCTGTACGGAATGGCAGAACGCACCCGGCTAAGGAGAATGGCATGACCATAAAACATAAACCAGGCGAGCTGCGTATGATTCCAGTGGACCGCATCGATGTCCACAACCCGCGCGAACGTAACGCAAAGATATTCGACGAAATTGCCGGCAATATCCAGACGATCGGGCTCAAGAAACCAATCACCGTGACTCCGCGCGCAGCGGAGGATGGCACCGAACGGTATTTGCTTGTTTGTGGCGAAGGGCGTCTCAAGACATTTAAGTCGGCGGGAGAAACCACGATCCCGGCGTTGATCGTCGCTGTCAGTGACGAGGACGCATTCATCATGAGCCTCGCGGAAAATATCGCCCGTCGCCAATGTCGGCCCCTCGAAATCCTCGCTGGCATCGTGGCATTGCGAGACCAAGGCTATGATAAGAAAGCGATCGCCGCTAAAACCGGCCTCACGCCGGAGTATGTGTGGGGCATTCTGACATTGCTTCAGCACGGGGAAGAGCGATTGATTGTCGGAGTTGAAAAGGGCAAAATTCCGCTCAATGCGGCCCTGGCGATCGTTGGCGCCGGCGACGACGACAAAGCGGTTCAGACAGCCTTGCAGGATGCCTACGAATCTGGAAAGCTGCGCGGAAAACATCTGCGCGAAGCCCGACGAGTGATCGAACGGCGCCACACCTTGGGGCGCTCCGTGGCGCGCGGCAGATCACGAAAGCCGGTCGACGTGACGCAGTCCAGCCTCGTCAGGACCTATCAGAAGGAAGTCGAACGGCAGCGGTTGATGGTGAAAAAGGCGGAGTTCTCACAACAACGCCTGCTTTTTGTCGTCGGCGCTTTACGCGAACTTCTTGCAGACGAAAACTTTACCAATCTGCTGCGTGCCGAAGGACTCGATACCTTGCCAAAATATCTGGCCGAACGTGTGTGGTCTGGCGGGAGCATGGCATGACAGGTATTACCCTCGGTTTCTCGATGGATGCCTTGTCGGTTCCATTGACGAACATCCTGCCGTCACGAAAAGCGCCGGAAGGACTGGCGACGTCGAGGAAATTCAAGCAAATCCGTTCGTCGATCGAGGAGGTTGGATTGATTGAACCGCTTTCAGTCACCCAGGCGATCAAGAAGTCGTCCCAACACATGCTCCTGGACGGGCATATCCGCCTGATTGTCCTGAGCGATCTGGGCTACGCCGACGCGCCTTGCCTGGTGGCCAAGGACGACGAAGGATATACCTACAACAGCCGGATCAATCGACTGTCGACCATTCAGGAACATTTCATGATTCGGCGCGCGATTGAGCGCGGTGTGTCGCCCGAGCGTCTGGCCAAGGCGCTCAGCGTTGACGTCAGCCATATCATCAAGAAAATGACATTGCTGGATGGAATCTGCCCCGAGGCTGCGGAAATGCTGAAGGACCGGCAGTTTTCAGCAGAGATTTCCCGTGTGCTGCGGAAGATGAAAACCACGCGACAAGTGGAATGTGTCGAGTTGATGGTGTCGGCGAACACCGTGACGACGGCTTACGCCGAAGCCATGCTGGTGGCGACGCCGGCCGAATTGCTGGTCGAAGGCAAAAAGCCGCAGAAAATGACCGGCGTATCGCAGGAGCAGATCGCAAAAATGGAGCGGGAAATGGCAAACCTTCAAGGGCAGTACAAAATGGTCGAACAAACCTACGGGCAGGACGTGTTAAATCTCGTGCTTGCCAAGGGTTACCTGACCAAGCTGCTAGAAAACGGCGCAGTCACTCGATATCTCCGGCAACGTCAGCCGGAAGTCGTGGCCGAGTTCGAATTGATCATCAGGACCACCGCTTTGGATCAGTAGGCTGACCTCCCGTAACCATCGGTGGTAGTTGTCGCTGACCAGGTGGTATTTTTTGATCGGTTGATCCAGTACGTCGAGACCGTCATGGAGGCGCACGGTGCTTGATTTGTATCTGATTGATATCAGTGAATGCGCGCCATAGATTCCAATAGTTCCCCAAGAATGAACGGCGAAATTTGAACATTGAGCCGTTTCACGTTTGGGACTTCTGTTATATACACCCCTGTTTCAATGCGACGCTCGTTGCAACCCTCGATCGGTTCAGGGCACTTAACTTTTAGGCAATTTACCCATTTGCAATTTAACCATCATTGCCGCGCTCGTTGAAGGACGTTGTAATCCAAGCATGCTTCAAAATGGCTTAATACCAACAATTTTCGTGTTGACCATATGTGTAAATTTGATAGGGGATACTCAATCAAAATGATGAGCGTGCTATTCTTTAGCCCATTGAGGCATTAATTGCTATGCGCGAGGGCAGAGAGTTCAGGGGCAGACGTTGGAAGTTCGAGAGATGGAATTGTCACAAATGCAACGGGAGCGGTTGGCCTTCCTAGAGTTGCGCGCATTCTTCACCGGCGAGCTCAGGCGCGCCGATATCGAATCTCGTTTTGGCATCAAGCCTGCCGCGGCTTCGCGTGATCTGAGCATTTATCGGGAAATTGCGCCGAACAATCTCGATTATGACCAAGCGGGGAGATGCTACCGACCGATGGGTGGTTTTGAACCTTTTTTTAAGTTCCACTCCGAGCGTGTTCTTGCATGGCTTTTACAAGGATTTGGCGACGGCTTGGATCTAGGTCTCAAACAGGCCGCACCATGTGAAGGGCCGGGGCAGCTTGTCCGCCCAAACATGGACATTTTGGGGATGGTCACAAGGTCTTTGTGCGCAAGGCGAGCAATTCGTGTCAGCTATTTGTCTTTGTCATCTGGTTCGAAGTGGCGCGAAATTGTGCCGGTTGCCTTGGCCGACAATGGTCTGCGTTGGCACGTTCGCGCCTTTGACCGAGAGCGCCGGCGGTTCGGTGATTTTGTGTTGACCCGCATCGTTAAGGTGCAAGAACTGGACGGTGGAGCCGATGAGAGAGAGCTGCTTGGCGCCGACGACCAGTGGGCGCGGATTGTGGATCTGGAGATTGTTCCCCATCCCGGCGTCAAGCAACCCAAGGCGATTGAGGCTGACTACGGTATGGATGGCGGGGTATTGAAGATCAAGACACGGGCGGCCCTAGCGGGCTACGTCCTGCGGCGTTGGTCCATCGATGCTAGCCCAGACCATCGGCTCGATCCAGCCTCCCACCATCTTTGGCTTCGCAACACGCCAACCCTCTATGGGGTTGAAAGCGCGACGCTTGCGCCTGGAGTTGACCCATTGGGGAGCTTCGCGTGACGCAACATTCAAGCCCAGGCGTCAATAGCTGGACAGACAACTATCCAAATCATGGGGAGTGAGCAATTGACAGAACAAAATACCATTACGAGCGAAGCAGGCGCGCCGCCGTCGAGCGCTTGGGTGCGCTTCTTGCGCACCTACGGACCGACGCCGAACAACCTGACGATGTTCGATGAATACGTGGCCGGGGCCGTGGGCCGCGCCAAAGTGCAGCCCATCGCGCTCAGTACGCCGATGCTCGAGCCGATGAAGGCTCGTATAGCGTCGGGCAAGCCCGGCTCGGTGCTGATCGCGGGCACGGCCGGCGACGGGAAGACCTACCACTGCCGTGCGCTGTGGACGTCCATGGGTGGCGATCCGCGCGCGTGGGCCGCAAAGGGCAACATCAAGGAACATCGTTTGGCAGATGGCCGCTTGGCCGTATTCGTCAAAGACCTCAGCGAGTTCAACGGCCAGGAGAGTGATGCCCCTTTGGCCCGCCTTGAAAAGTCGGTGCTCGGTGGCGACGACTCTGAGATCGTCATCTTGGCCGCCAACCACGGCCAGGTGCTCGACCGGCTTCGCGACTTGGGGCGCAGGCAGGGCCGCAACCATCCGCTTCGCAAGCCGCTGCAGGAATTTTTCTTGCAGGCGGGCCAGGAGCCTGAGCGGCTCGCCGTGTTCGACCTGAGCCGCAGCGTGGGGCGGATGGCTCTGGAGGAGGTGGTCGCGGCCGTCGCCAAGCATGCCGAATGGGAGAACTGCGCCAGGTGCTCATTGAAATCCGGAGACAATATTTGCCCCATTTATGAGAACCGCGAGCGCCTACTCGGAATGGGAGATGGCGCGCAATTGGGACGCCGTCTTGGCGATTTGGTGGAGATCGCCAGACTCAACGGTCTGCATTTGCCCGTCCGCGACTTGCTCGCGCTGTGCGCCAACATGATCTTGGGCCATCGTGACGCCAAGGACGGCTTGATGTCCTGCGCCGAGGTCGCCTGGATCCAGGAGCAAGGAGCAGTGGATCGCGCGAGCGTCTATGGCAATGCGTTCGGTGCCAACTTGCACAAGCGGCGGTTAGCCGACCGCCCGGTGTTCAAGGCGATGGCGGCCTTTGGTGTGGGCGACGAGACCACCAATGGTGTCGACGGCTTGTTGGTCTACGGCAAGGATGACGTGAAGCTCGCACCGGCCTTCGCCCGTTTGATCGGCAGCGATCCAGTCTACGGCGCCACGCCGAGGCTGCTGAGCGCCCAGGATAAGTATCTCGAAGGCGAGGAGACCGCCCGCATCGACGGCGGAGCCGCCGGTTTCATGGACATGTTGCAGGAGCAGCGCCGCCGGCTCTTTTTCACCTTGCCGTCTGATGAAGACGGCTATCCGTTCTGGGCTATGACGGTATTCCGCTTTGCGGGCGAATACTTGGAGATGCGCGCGGCCTTGCTGGACAAGAGGGCTGTCGCCGAGACCATGCGGGGACGGTTGGTGCGCGGCCTCAGCCGCGTGATGACCGGTCTGTTGATCGACAACGTGGATCGCATCTTCGTCGCCAGTTCTGGCGGGTTCACCCAATCGCGCGTCAGCGTGTTATGCGACACTGAGGCCCCGTCGCGGCGCGTCAACGGCGTTGGCATGGCCGTCAAGCTCGACGCGAAGACCGGCCGCCCTTTACTGGACGTGTCGTTGGCCCAAGGTACTGGCAATTCCGTGGCCTTCGATCTCACGCCTGTGCGGTTTGAATTCCTTTCGCGCGTTGCCGAAGGTGCGCTGCCGGGCAG
This sequence comes from Undibacterium sp. Xuan67W, assembly GCF_049340165.1. NCBI lineage: Bacteria > Pseudomonadati > Pseudomonadota > Betaproteobacteria > Burkholderiales > Oxalobacteraceae > Undibacterium > Undibacterium sp. Xuan67W. The sequence continues at coordinate 247,532 of NZ_JBMPPN010000005.1, read as the reverse complement.
CTTCTCCAACGAGTGCTTGGAGGACATGCTGGCATTCAAGGCCAAGCTGCTGCGCAAGGCAGAGCTCATCCGTGGTCGGAGCCAGCAGGACGAGGACGACGAGGCGGGTGCTGACAGCGGCTCGCTGACTCTCAACTTTATCGACATTGAACAAGGTGGCCACGGGTTCTCTCGGCCCATCACCGTGAGGATTTCGGAATGAGGCAGCGTATTGACATAGACCGGGTCGATTTCGCCGTCGATGAGCACATTTGGGGGCATCGCCTCTATGACGAGCAGTTGCCGCACTTGGCGGTGCTGGAGTTTTTGGGAGTGCTGGGGTCAAATCTTGATAGCCCATTGGTCGCCACGCCCAGCGACAAGGTGCGATATCGTCCTCAGCATCAAATTCGCCTTCGCGGCCTGCTGTTCAACAACCCTTTCGTCGAGACGATCAGTGAACGGTCCATCACCGACGACGAAAAATGGCGCGAATGGAATACGTTGTTTGTTCAAGACGCGACAAAGCTCGGCGACGAAGACATGGGCTACTTGCGCAAGGCGTTTTCCAACTTTGACCACTTCGCCAAAGCCATCGAGCTTCTGCGGTCGTCGGCGTTCGAGACCCGCAGCAACAAGCGTTGGAGTTCCAAGTTTGTCTTTCCCTTTGGCCCCGACGCGATGTTCGAGGACTTGCGGATCGACTCGGGCGGAGCGAGCAACGACCGTCGGTTTTTTGCCCGCAGTGGCGAACTGCTCTATTTGATGCTCAGTCGTGCGGCCCGCGGGCCAGAGCTTGGCGCGCAGCTCTCGCAGCGCCTCTACAACCGGGCGGCTCCGATGAACCGTCTCGTGCGGGCGTTGCAGGGCGAGCCCCAGTTGGCCTCGAATTCGCGCGACGTGGGCTATTTACCCCATGCGTCCCATCCGCGGTTTGATCTGCTATGCGAGGACTGGCTGGCGATCCTTGCCAAGGACATGCCAATCTACGACGCGTTGGAGCACCTAATCACCTCGGCGGGTTTGAACCTCCTGCTGTATTTCCTCGAGCAGGCCAAGGTCCAAGCGGGCGACGCCGAGCCCGTAGAGTTTGTCTGCGAGATCGTCTCCAAGGAACGGACCAAGGTCCGGGCTCTTTCGGGCGACAGCTACCAGCTTAACCAAGGCCTTTCGCTCAAAGCGGTCCGGGCTTCAATTGAGCAAACCCGCCTGCTGCCAGAATGGGAAGCTGCGTCCAAATCGGACTACCCAGATGCCGAGCGTGCCAGCGTCATGCGCGAGCTGTTCCAGTGGCCGTCGAGCGACTCGGACGACGAGACCGACTACACGCGCATGTCTGGCGACAAGCTGATCGAGAAGCTTGTGGATATGGCGCTATCCCGCCACGAGCAGCACGTCGGGAAAATTCACGCATCATGGTCGCGGGCCATTGGGCTCAGCTCGCGGCGCCTTGCACGGCGCACTCGATACGCGCCCAACGACCGGCTCATCAAGACATTGGTGGTGACAATCGTCGATGACCGTATGCAGTTCGACGAGTTCCTGGCCGAGGCCAAGAGGCGTTATGGAATCGTCATTGGCGACGCGGAAGGCTCGCGCCTTGTCGCCGACAAGAAGGTGGACCAAGAGGTGCTCAGCGAGAACCGCGCCAATCTCGAAGCGCGGCTGGTTGGGCTAGGACTAGTGCGTCGGCTATCCGACTCCTGCTCGTTCGTGGAAAACCCATTTGGATTCAAGGGAGAAGAAAATTGCTGACCGATCGGATCATTGGGCGCGTCGGCGCCGACATCCTGGCCAAGCGCATCAATGACGCTCGCCAGGCCGATGGCTCGGCGCAGGATTCGGCGGCGCTGTTCCGCCTCGACAAGCTGTCCGCCTCGCAAGTTGCCTCGGTTGCGCGCGCAGTCCTGGTCAATCACGATCTCGCCGCCCGCGTCGATCTCATGATCCCCGAGACCTTGGTCGTGGGCCAAGGCTTGCCGCTCGATGCGCTTATCCAGCACAACGCAGGCTTCGTGCGCAATAACGCCCAGACGAGCAAGGAGGCGATTCTCACGGCCAACGGCAATGAGCACAACTTGGCCGACACGCTGGGGCACGTCACAGCCTTGGGTGCCAAAGAGCTGCGTGCCGACGAGGAGGCTTGGGTCGATGCTGCATGCCACGTCGCGGGCATGGCGCCGGTTCCCGAAGATCGCCAGGTGTTCCGCTCGGCCCTGAAAGGCTTGATCTTTGCCAACGATCTGTCGCTCGTGCAGCTTGGTGACTTCTGCGCCCACGTCACCGAGGCGATGTCGTCCTCTCGTGGCTTGCCGATTCGTGACGCCATCGGTTGGTCTCTGCCCAAGGTAGGCCTGCCAAGGGACACGTCGTTCTTCGCCAGCGCGAGAACCTATGGCACGTCTTACAAGCCATGGAAGAAGGCCTTCGATAAGCTCTTTGCCCACCGCGCGCCGCTTCTGTTGCGACTGCGGCCAAATGGCCAGCCACTCGACCAAGATGAGATGCGCCAACGCTTGGAGGACAACGCGGCAGACATTTCTGACTCCGCCCGCGTGGCCTTGGAGGCATTCATCAATGCTCCGATAGGCGACTTCCAGAAAGCCGCCGAAGTGGCAGAACTCGAATGGGAAACCGATGGCGTATGTCACATTTTCGACAAGCCTAAGGAGAAGCTCCAGGGCCTGGCGGAGCACACGCTGAAGTTCTTCGAGCACGACTGCGAGGATGCCGAGGCTCTCGACGAGAAGTGGAAGCGCTACCTTGAAGATCTCAAGGCGCGTGAGAAACGCTCCGAGTGGAACGACGACGACAAGGTGTTCTTCGAGCTGCACCGGCGCCATATCGAGCAGTCGCGGCAGCTCCATGCGCGGTGGGAGAAGGCAATCTTCGGCAAGGCCATCGAATGCAACGACTTTTTCGACGGCTTCGCGGGCGTGGCACACCACCTTTTGGCCGGTGCCGGCGACATGGTTGGCGAGCGTTTTTTACGGTTCACCGTTAATAAAGGGCGGACAGAGTGGCGCACGCGCTTCAATTACGACGTGGGATCTTACTTCTCTGTGATGTATCGTGGATTGAGGGAGCTGATGGGATCGAAGGTGATCTGGAAGGTCGAGCGTATGGGGGCCGGCAACCTCCCAGACCCTCTCTTCGACTACGAGAAGTTTTTTGCTAAGGAAAAGGAGCTTCGCGGTCCGACGCTCAAACCTGTTTCGTCTCTGGCCCGGAACGCGGTTCAGATCAAATTCGACGTGGCGCTCGTGCAGCGAGTGGGCGACCGTGAGACCGTCATAGACAAGACGCAGCTCGTGTGGAGCTACCGCCCAGAGTCCATCGGTCTGGCGATGGTGTCCGACATGCGCCGCCTGCTGGAAAAAGGCGCGGTTGGCTGCACAGAAGTTCCGCGCCGATTGGTCAGCAAGAAGGGCGGCGTGCAGAGCGTTTCGTTACGTGACACTGGAACGCTTGAAGCCACGTTCTCGCGCGATGCCGGTTCCTTGATTCCGCCTTCCAACAAATTGCGCAGCCTTCGGGCCGATATTAAGGACCGGATCAAGGAGCTTGCCGCCGAGGGACGATTGACCAAGGAGCAGCGCGACGAGCTGCGTGTGGCTTGGGATGTTTTCGAGGCCGACTACATTGTGGCCATGAAGGACTTCATCGATACGGGCCTGCAGGGCGAGGCCGTCATGCGTCAAGCTGAGTCGTTTGCGGCATTGCTCACCGCCTTGATGGTTCACGCTCGCGGCGACGTATGCCGCGCCAAGCTCGTGGCAGAGGTTCTCTCGATTGGCACAGCCCGCATATCAGGTGAGCAACCGTCGCTCATTATCCCCCCATGGCATCCCGAGCGCATGAAAGCGCTGGCCGTGAAGACGCGCCGCGTTGCGGGTTTGGCGACCCACTTACTAACGAGCGATAGCGTGCTGTTCGGCCATCGTGACATATTCTTCCGGGAGTTCTCCGAGGAGCTCGCTCACCCGTTCTATCCGGAGATCGCCGTGCTGCCGCGTGGCAGCGAGCCGTTGCTTGTCTCCGAGAGCAGCACGGTCAACGGATACAGCCTTTTCGAGAGGCCGGTTCGCGGAGAGGAGGATTCGATGACCGATGTTGATCCAATGGCCGCAGCCAAGCAGGCACGCGAGCTCTTGGAGCGCTACATCGGCCTGCAGCCTCACGAGGCGGCCAATCTTAGCGTATTGCTCTACAACGCCGATGCGGCTGAGCTTCCATTGGCCACCGTGCGCGAGCTCGCCGGCCTGCAAACGGAGGATGATTTCCAATGCAATGTGTCGGTGAGGCACAGCGATCCGGCCAAGCTGCGCCGGGTCTATGCTGAACTGGTCAACAAGGCGGGCGACGATCCCGATCTGCCAGTGGTCAGCGAGACGTCCGACAATTTCATCTCCAAGCTGCGCATTGCCGTGACTCCGGCGTCTGCGACGCCAGGGCCGGGCGAAGGTGGATTCAAGCCCTTTGACGTGGCGTTCCTGCACGACGTGGTGTCGCGCACGGCGGTCGAAGAGTGGCTTCCCGTGGACTGGACCAATGATCGGCCCAGCCTCGAGCATGCCCCCTCGCGCTGGTCCTACCGCAGTGTCTCGGGCGAGAATGAGCTCAAATCAACCACATTTCTGACCTGCCCATGGCAAACGGCCTCGGGGTGGGCCTATGTCGGCGCGGTGGCGGCCGTGCATCGCCAGACCGACGCGCCCGTGGGAGCTCGCTATTTGCCTGCGCGGCGCATCTCCTTGCAGCACGAGGCCCTGGCTTCGACCATGAACGACGCCCACGCGTTGGCCGAGTGGGTCGCCACCTATGATGAGCTGCTCGACAAGCGTCAGTTGCAACACAATGGCATCACGGTCGTGCGATACCGTCGGGCGTCCACCAACGGGCGCAACATGATCGTGAGTTCGACTTCCGAGCTGCGCCTTCTCGGCGTGCTGATCCGTCGGCGCCTTGGCGAACTGAGCCTGTCGCTTGGCGGCAACGAGCTCGACGCGGTCGCCGCGCGGATGAAGAAGGATGCGCTCTCGGTCTCCGGCGACATTGTCTTGCGCGCCGCCAAGCGCGGCGTCTCTGCAGGCGAAATGCTCGGGCTTGTCCTAAGCCGCCATTTGGTCGCCGAAGAATTTACCGCGCAGGCCAGTGTCGGCCAGTCGTTCAGCGTATTCTTCTTGCTCGACGATTATGCCGATTGGCTGGCTCAGCGCGAAAGCCGCATCGCCGACATCCTCGCACTTTGTGTTGAAGAGGTTGATGTCGGGATTCGCTTGCGTATCGCGGTGATCGAATCCAAGTATGTTGCCGCCGATGGCGCCGCCGAGGCGCGGCGCTCGTCGAAGGCACAGCTCATGGCGACACTGACCACGTTCCGCGCTGCATTATTTGGCGACCCAGGTCGCCTTGACCGCGACGTGTGGCTCTCGCGCCTGGCTGACTTGCTGATCGATGCTGAGATTCCACCCGGCCTCTCGGGGCTGTTGGAGCGGGCGCGGGCGAAGCTGCGCGAAGGCGATGTGGACATTGCGCTGCGCGGCTATTCGCATGTCTTCATCCATTCCGCTGAGGCGGGGCAGTCTCACTCAGCATCCGAGCAAATCGAGATCGACAACACCGACGGCGTACAAGCATGGCAGGAGGTTTTTGATCGGCCGGAGTTGCGCAAGCTGGTGGAAGCCTACGCGGCAGGAGTCGGCGCCACCGATGCTCGGGCCTTACTGGGCGGTTCGGAGCCGTGGAAATCAGTCGCGTTCAATCGCCCCGCCGCGCGCGTTGCTTGGCACGCGATGATGGAGCAGCTTGGCCGGCAGCCCTCGCAAGGGCACGAGGCCGTTGTCGCAGTAGGGCCTGCTCAACCTGTTTCGACAAGCCTCCCTGTTGCCGCTCCTATAGATGTGACGCCCGCAATGCCGTTCCTCCAAGCCGAAGCTGCTACCGTTACTCCGGCTCCGGCAGCGTTTGTTGGGCAGCGCCTGTCGGCCTTGATCGTCGCCAAGCAGGCAGGCTTGGCCGTGGCAGACGACGAGCGCGAGGCCTGGGCGCAGGAGACTATGAAGAAACTCAAAGCGGCTTTGAATGGGTACGGATTGCAAGCCGCTGTTTTGGGCACCCGTATGACGCCTAATGGCTGCTTGGTGCGCCTGGCCGGCTCGGACCGTCTCAGGGTCGAGGACATCGAGGCAAAGCGGACTCAACTGCTGACGACTCACGCCATCAATTTGGTGACCGTGCAACCCAAGCCTGGCGAGATCGTGGTGACGATCGCGGGCATAAAGCGGCAGGCGGTGTCGCTGTGGGACTTGTGGGCCAAGCGGCAGCTCAATCGCAACGTCGCTGGCATCAACACCTCATTTGTCCTGGGCCTTCAAGAGATCAATGGCTCATTGCTCTATTTGAACCTTGGCGGCGAGTTTGGCGGGTTGTCATCGCATGAGCCGCATTCGCTGGTGGCCGGAGCCACGGGCAGCGGCAAGTCGGTTCTGATCCAGGCTATTCTTCTCGATATCGCCGCGACCAATCCGAAGGAGCTCGCCCAGATCGTCCTCATTGATCCGAAGATGGGCGTGGACTACGCCGCATTGGAGGATTTGCCACACATGCGCGAAGCCATCGTCACAACCAAGGAGCGTGCGACTGAAGTGTTGGGAGCCCTTGTCGACGAGATGGAGAACAGATACAGGGCGTTCGCCCAAGCGCGAGCACGCGACCTCGCCACGTTTAACGCAAAGGCTGTGCCGGATACTCGGTTGCCCATGGTTTTCCTCGTTCATGACGAGTTCGCCGATTGGATGCTCGACGATGCTTACAAGGGTGCGGTAGGTGCTGCGGTGCAACGACTCGGTGTGAAGGCGCGAGCCGCAGGCATTCACCTGATCTTTGCGGCGCAGCGGCCCGACAAGGATGTGATGCCCATGCAGTTGCGCGAGAACCTGGGTAATCGCCTGATTCTTAAAGTCGCTAGCGAAGCCACGTCGAAGATCGCGCTTGATCGGCCCGGGGCCGAATTGTTGCTGGGACGTGGCCACATGGCTGCCAAGCTCAATGGCGAGCAAGGTCTGGTATTCGCGCAAGCGCCATTTCTGTCGGATGATGACATCGCGTTGGCCGTCGCATCAATTCGAGCCGACGATGCGGGCGTTCAGACCAATTAAATATGCCAATGTCGTGGCGCTAAACAAGGGAGGATCGACAAGTGAAGGTAGAGCAAGAGAGTTGGACGATCAAAGAGCTCGTTAAGAATAAGGATAAGATTGAGTTGACGCCTGTTTGGCAACGCGGTCCTGCGTGGAAACTTCCACGTCAGGTGCTATTGCTTGATTCGATACTGCGCGGAATGGATATCCCCAAGGTCTATCTGCGCAAGCTATCGCATGGAATATTCACTCATGACGCCGTGGATGGGCAACAACGTCTTCGGACAATTTGGATGTTTCACGCGGGTCAGATCGCGTTGACACATCCCGACCCGTTGCCACCTATTGAAGGGGAAGTAGTCGAAGGTAAGAAGTTCAGTCAGCTGAGCAAGAAACTTCGCGACAGGTTTGACGAGTTTAAGGTTTCGATCGGTGAAATTACAGCCTCAAAGACTGACGAGATTCGAAACCTCTTTGCGAGATTGCAGATGGGGGTTTCACTCAATCCGGCTGAGCTGCGTAATGCGATGGATGGTCCGCTTCGATACTCAATTGACTCGACCGCTCGCTTGCATCCGTTCTTTATTGCTTGTCGCATTTCGTCAGATCGCTTTAAGCACCTCGATTATGCGGCTCACTCATATGCAATGGCGGCTTATCATGGGAAGAAGGACATCAAGGCGCCTGACTTGCGTGGCATGATCTCCGAATACGGCGCTGATCGTGGCGACGAAGTTCTTGAGTTGTCCAACAAAGTGGATGAGGCGCTGACAGTGCTTGCTGATATAAATGAGCGACTTGAATATTCGATTACTCAGAAGTGGATATTTGTTGACCTCTCATGGTTGATTATGCAATACCACGCTGAGGGAAAAAATATTGATATCGATAAGCTTGTTCGTCGCTTTACGAGTTTTGAAACCCTGCGCCGTGCATACAATTCCGAGTCAGAAAAACTTTTGCAGCCCGGAGAACATCCTGATGTTTCAGATGCGTTGAGCCAGCATCTTTACGATTACATCGATGCATTTAGAGTCCAGGGCGGGCTTCGCGGAAGTCTGGTGACTCGCAACAAGGCACTTCGTGCGTTCTTTAGGTAATGGAGGCTAACTATGGCATTTGATGTGAAACGGATACCAAATTCCTTAAAGGAAGCATATCGTGACCGGCGCTGCGCCGTACTCGTTGGCGCTGGGGCATCTAAAGGGGCTGGCCTTCCGCTTTGGGGGGAACTTCTTGGCCAACTTGTCGCCACCGCTGAGAACGACGCGCTGATCGACAAAGATCGAGCAGACATGTATCGCGGACTGCTTGCCCGGCCCGACAAGTTTTTGATGGTCGCTGCGGCAATTAAGGCTCAGCTTGGGCCACTCTTTGATGAAACCGTTGAGCGAATTTTTATTAAATCAGGTGCGAAGCCGACAGACCTTCACCATTCGTTAGTCAAGTTGGACAAACTTCCATTTGTCCTCACCATCAACTACGATTCATTGATTGAGGATGCATATGTGGCCGCAGGACAGAAAATCGTCGCAAACTCATTCGTTGATGCGGGCGATGTTCACCGTCGCTTGTCGCGAAGGGAGTTTTTCCTGTTGAAGGCACATGGCGACGCTAACAGGGTTGGCAATGGAATTGTCCTGACGGAGGTGGATTATCGCAGCTTGCTCTATGGAAATCCTGGATACCGTAGTGTGCTTGCTGTGATGTTCACAATGTTTTCAATGGTGTTCGTCGGCGCATCAATGGCGGACCCAGAAATAAATCTTCTTTTGGGATATATTGCGGACGCTTTCTCAAGCACTGCTGGGCCGGTTCATTATGCGCTGCTAGCGGATGAAGATATCACAGAGGCAGAGCGAGAGCGGTGGCTCCGGGATTTCAAAGTCCATATCATCAAGATATCAAAAGCTGACAACTATAAGGAGTTGACTGAGTTTGTTCAGGCGCTTGCAACTGTTTAGTGTTCCGATTCATCGTCGTCATACTCGTGATAGAGATTGTGGTGGAGAGCGAATGAATTCTTTAGATGAAGATTTTTAATATATTCGAGGTTGCAGTTTTTGAGGAATCGATCAAATTCTTCTCCGTTGGCATGCAGCATGGCGTTGAATTCATGTGAGTTAAAGCCAGGGCTGTAACCTCGAAAGATCACTTGTATATACAGGGCCGAGACCCTGCACGCGTGATTCAAAAGCTGAATCAGCTCTTCGCTGTCCTCGTATCCGCCATAGTCGGCGGGTGGACCTATCGGGAAGGTTCCGTGAGCGACATGGTTTCTGAGGTTTCTGACAAGGTGAAGTGCGTAAGTCTGTTTCTGGTCTGCACCTAACTCAATCCCGCTTAGCGCGGCAGAGTGTTCTTTTTTGTATTCATCAAAAAGTTGTGTGAACACGCCGCAGAGGTGGGCAAAGTTTTGTGGCTGGATGGTAAGTCCACTTGTTTTGAAGAGGTCGTCGAGAAGTTCGGCTGCTCGCAGACTGCTCGTCCGCTTCCGTTGCCTTTTTTCAATTCCCATTCGGTCAGCGAATGAAGTGTAGAGGTGGTCAATGAATCGATACGCTTCCTCTAGACCATTGCAAACGAACATGAAACGGGTCAATGCGGTTGCGTGAGCGGTGTAGTGCTTCGAATGTGCATCGATATTGTCAGCGATTGTGCTGCAATAAGTCGCATCGTCGCCGTTGAACTTCCAAGCATCGACCTCAACAGTTTTCAATTGTGCCGCTATGCGAACCCAATCTCCTATTGTTTCGGTCCGAATGGTGGCGGTGCCATGCTCGCTGATATACGTGGACGTGTTTCCGAGATAGTCAGCGGCTAGTCCAAGCTCGGTCAGGTGCTCAGATAATCCTCGAACCTTTGAACAAATATTACATGTCATTGTGGGTTTCATGTGGTCTAGCTTCGAGGATATCTCAGAGTTGTTCTAGGTGCCCGGCGATATTCAAGAAAGAACTATTTATGGCAAACCACGCAGGCACCATTGCCCTCATCCTCTCCGTAGATATCGTCGATGTCCTCGAGGGTTTCGACGGGGCGCAGAGGGTTGATTGGCCTGTTGGCTAAGTCCCTTTGTTTGCGGCGCTCGAAGTCGGTGACGATCTGGATGACGCGGGCGGGCTTCTCCAGCTCGTCTAGCGGCTCGCCTTGGGTCCACGTAAATGGCGAGCCGTGCTCAAGTGCATTCTTCTCGTATTGCTTGGCTTCTTCAAAGGCGTCGGGGTGGCGTTCTTTGAGCCGCACCCATTCAATCTTTTGCTGGAAGAAGCAGAACGTGCATCCGCTGCGAGAACGCCAATCATAATATTTCGGGACGCCCACGCCGGACGATTCCAGGATATCCATCACACTCTTCTTGTCGATCCCGGCTTCGCGAAAAGGAAGACGAACCTTCAAGTTCTCATGTTTGGATGTATAGCCCTCGCGGTATTCTTCGTCGGCACGGATCGCGACGTAAGTCGTTACCGTGTCCCCGGCAGCCAACATCGGCCGTATCCATTGCTCGAATGGCGCAAGCTTCAATTGCCTAGTGCACCAGCGGGTTTGAGCCGATGGTAGGAAATGTTTGTATTCGCGCAACCAGAAATCGAAATCGCGGCGCGGGTTCAGCCTGGCGATAGGTTTGCCAAGGAACCCTTCGAGACGGCCAAGGAACTCATAGACTTCAGGCAGTTCTTTACCGGTATCGGTGAAAAAATATTCAACTTCGAGCTCAGGGTAGTTCTGGCGCACAAAAACGGCCAGGGCTGCGCTGTCCTTGCCGCCGGATATTCCGAGAACATGCTTTTCAGCCATGGGACCTCTCCATTTTTGCGTCGTCTTCAAGAGTCAAACGCATTCCAGCTTTCGCCAGGGCAGCAAGCAATATTTCTGTGCTATGGCCTTCTGCCATCAGGGTCGCCGCTAATCTTTCAGCCATCGAATCAACGGCATCGCGATGCCGATCTGGAATGGAAAACGAGCGAGATACAGTGCGGGTTTGAGCGCCGGCGCCGATGACTACCGCGAAGGCCTCGCTAGTCGGCTTGCGACCTTTGACGGACACGAAGGCTTCGGCCTGTCGGAATCGAAGGGCGGCTTGCGCGATATCCAAAAGAGCGTGGTCGATATCGCGATCGTTCCAGTCGCGCGGAGGCTTATTGGCAGCAAGGCTAAGAATGCCTTCGATGCTTTCTTTGCTTCCATCATGCTTTGCCAATCGCGCGGCGAAAGCATCTTGACGCAGGTCGCCGGTCACGCCATTCAAAACTTCGGCGCGAGCGCGCAAACGATCTAGCTTATCGGCTGGTGCGTCGAGAGCTTCGAGCATAGAAGTCTGTATGCGCGCAAGCAAGTTGTCGTAGGCTCCGGCGATCTCGGCGACAGGGTTCCGAAGAGCGTCGACATACGACCGGCCGCCTTTGTTTTCGAGAAGCGCCGCCAGGTCGATGAACAAGACCTTGTGTGGGTCGCTGGCTTTAAGCAGCGTGTCGCGCACGTCCCGAGCAATGTCGCTGATTGTATGGGTGCGCTGGCTCCATGCGGGCAAGCCAAAGACCAGAGCCACGAGGCTGCGCGCGGCTTCCAATGGATCGCGAGTACTCGCAGACGCGCCTACCTCGGCAAGAATGTCGGAGATGCCGGAAAGGATGTTTGCCTTTTCTTGATCGATCAAAATCCAGCGCATGGAAAAGCGTGATGAATCTTGAAGGTATTCGTCAATGTCCGCATCGGTCACGCGCGGAATGAACATGCCATCCTTATACAAGGCAAGATTGCCTTTATGGGCAAGCAGGAACGCCGTGAAGATCACCGGCATGACACCTCTGCGGACACCATAAGGAGGCGTCGCCCAGAGGCCATGCATTTCAGAGACTCTTACCCTTGTGTTCGAATCGACGAAGAGCTTGCGCGTCTCATTCCAAAGAGGGGTAAAGGTCGGAGCGTGCTGGCCGTCTGGCGGCAAGAGGCGCCACGTTCCATTGGAGTCCTGCCGATGCAGGCCCGTGGTTCGAAGCAGCGTCTCATAGAGACCACGCTCGGCCGGATATCCCGCAACGCCGAGATTCTCTTCCTCTTCATGATCAAGCATGCAGTAGAGCAGGTCGCGGCGAGCTTTGACGCTGTTGCTTGAAGGGCTGTCGCGATTCAATAGCTCGCTCCACAGTTCGGGAGCGGATGGGTAGACGGCGTCGGCCAAGTCCGACGCAACTGGAGATAGTCGCCCGCTGGTGTCAATCTCATCCTCGCCAGCAATCCATCGAGCGTTGGTCACTGCTTCGCGAAGCTGCTCTTCCAGATGCGCGCGAACCGACGAAATTCGAGCTTGGACTTCGCGGCGTGCGACAGGATCGCCATTGAGTTCGTGGCGCGACTGCACAATTTGGAGCGCGAGAAGTTCGAAACCAAGATCTTCGATCTTCGCATGGTTGCGGGGTATGCCAATGACGACAGGCGATGGCTCCATTCTTGAATGCTCATGGCATTTTCGGAGCGCAGCCTTGTTGTTTGTATTCGATCCGGGTAATGCCAGAAGAAATAGGCCGAATTCACCATTGTGGGGCTTGAATTTGGTGGCGATACGTTGGACATCATCCAAACGGCAAAGCGCCATGTTCATCCACCGCATCGTGCCTGTTTCGTGATAATGCCTCTTGGCGATGACCGGATAGAGATTGGTCAGGCTTTCAAGCAAGGAGAAGTCGACGCCAGACATCCCAGCTCGAGCTTGCGAAATGGCGTTGTCGATATCGAAATCGCTGCCTTCGAAGACGGACCACGCGCTGATGTGCTTTTTGAACAGGATCACTCGCCACTTGGAAAGCTGTTCCAGGGCAGCCTCGACCTGATCAAGCGTGTGGTCGTAGAAAAGCGATTTGAGGACGATTGACTCGGCGGCAAGTCCCGACCCATTGCGGAAAAGGTCGATTACGGCAATGTTTTTGATGAGTTCGACGTGCAACGCATCGGTAGTTTTTGCTTCGGTGCGCTCGACCGCCTCCACGGCCTGAGCCCAGCGGTGGCCGTCCGGGGACGAGAGGATCGCAGGCTCCAAGTTGGCGCGCAAATAGTCCCAATAATCGCTAGGGCGATACCAGGACGATTGCAGTTTTGGCGTGGATTCAAGATAGGAGCGGAATCCCGATGGTTCGACCGATGCCAAAAAACCGAATGTGCTGCGTTCATTTTGTCCAAATTGTCGCTTGGAGATCGGGCCAAGCAGCGCGGCCATGGTCGGATGTAGTGGCCAGCAGGCATGCAGGCTGCTGGAGAAGCGATCTCCAACGGCAGGGCGTCGCGCTCGGATGGAATCCGCGATCTCAATGGACGCAGGCATCATCCAGGTGGGAATGACATCGGCACGGATGGCACGCCCAATCAACTCCACAACCTCGTCGCTCGCAGCCACCAACGGAATATCTGAATATCGTCCCTGAACTTTGATCCAGTCGTCGCGTGTTCCAATGCCAAGCCGAGCGGCATATTGGCTGAACGATTGGTGAAGGATGCCAATGACGACAACCTTGCCAGTGGTCCGCGCCGCAGCTTCCGCGAGTTCCTGGAAAAAATATACATCGTCGCCCAGGCCTAGCGCGGAGGCTTCGAGAAACTTGCCCATCTCATCGATGATGATCAGAACGCCATCATTCCTTTTTGCGTCGGCAGCTTCGCAAATGTCGGCGATAAGGGTCGTGGGATTGGTCTTCCGTCCGTCATGTCCAAGCCCCTGCGCTCGACGCAGACCTTTGGCGAGATCAGATATGACGCTCGCGCGTTTGCCAACGATGGGGATGGTCAACCAACCCTTGCGGCAAGGCAGAGCCTGATCAAACGAGGGGATCTCGTCCAGCTTCAAGACATCGCGAGCTTTTGCGCGCAAATGCTTGTCCGATCCAAGCGCGCTCGCGAACGCCACGGCCAGAGACGATTTGCCGCCGCCGAAGGGGCCGGTCCAGGTGAATGCTCGCTGATTGCTCTCCAGCAGTTGCTTGGTCATGCTGCTTAAAACGGTGGTCGCCGTTCCATGGCAGATGTAGCCATCCAACGCGTCGGGGCGGCCAAGATCGATGTCGATGCGTATTGAGCGTTGGTAGTGGCGTGAAACGTGGACGATGTCTGAGAGTTTAATGTCTTGTGCGTCAGGCATAGGCCCTCTCGATCATTCGTTCGCTGAGTTTCTCAGTCTTGTTGATGTTTCGATGGACTTGCCTCAGGCCTGCTGTGTCGGTCCAAGAAAGCGTACCGCGAGTGAGATCCTCAAGCGCCAGAAGACGCTCGGCGATTGAGTCCTCGTCGAGTTTGAATACGCGTCCGGGCGACCCTTCGCCGAATGCGATGGTTTCAAAGGCAAGTGAGCTTAGCCCCGGCGCGGCCGATTCCCAAAAATCCAGAAGCGCGTAGGCGAACATGCCGTCATGCAACGTGGCCTTTGGGCCTCGACGGAAGGCGAAGTGGCCTTTACGTTCTTCAAAGATCAGTCCTAGTTCGCCAAGCATGGGTTCGGCGTAGTCCTCGGGCGAGCCGCCTGCGGACCGTGGAGCATAGCCGCGAAGACATGTTTCGATATCGCGCGACAAGGTCGCGGGAGACAGCTTGCGATTAGGATCCAAGCTTCGCGCATATTCGGCCAATGGCGCTTCTAGATCCTCACGCGAGAATGTTGGAGTGGTCACATGGTTGAAGAGCCACTTCCAAGTGGTCGCCCGATTCCCTTTTCCTGCGAGCCACCAATGCGCATACCAAGCGGTGGTGGGGTTCTCTGAATAGGGGTCCAATCCGCCGTCTTTCAAGATGGCGTTGGCGGCGTTGGTGACTTTGTAGGCGCTGCTCGGCGCACCTTCCTCCGTCATCACGTTGCAGGCCAACGCCCAATGCCGGATCGAAGCGACCATGTTTTTGCCAACACCGAACTCGGCGATCGCATTGTCGTCGGTGAATGTTGATTTCAGGATGACGCCCTCCGACTTCGCTTGGTCAAAGGCTTTTTTAAGCCACATTTGACGAAGCGGAAACGTCTCGTGTCCTGAAAAGTGGGCCTGAACGCCTTTTAATATTGTGTTTTTCCTCATGTGTTTAATTATAACTGGAGACCTTCGCCAGTAGTTCACTTTCCCCTGCCGGTTGCGACGAAAAACTGGAGAGTCTCACCAGTGGGATCATTTCTACAATGTTTGAAGCCGTGTGTAGACATCTGCGCAGATTTCCCACTGTTTGACACTGCCTTGCGTAATTAGGCATTGCATGTGACGAAATACCAACAGGCAATGACTAAAAAATGAATACTGTAGAAATATACAGTATTCGGCTTTGTTGCGTGATTTTTCAAATTTGTCTATTAGATTTTTGAGTTTTATTTGTCAAAAACACAAATAATGGTTGATCATTGGCATTTATGGCGATGCCTTGTGACCAAATGGAATGTGGCGTTAGAGCCTTTTCGAAGGGAGGGGCGCATAGGTATCGGTATACCGCAAGCAACCTTAAGTGTTCTGCAGTCGACCGGAAGGTCGATGACAATGGGCGAGATTCGTGCAGCATTGTCGAGAGATCGTGGCCTGTCAGAGTAAGAATCTTTGAATTCGACGCCCTAACCAACGCATCACCGGCACCGCCATGGAATTGCCGCAGGCTTTGTAGCGTGGGCCATCGGCAGCAGGTTTGCCGCGCACAGGTATCAAGGTATAGTTGTCCGGAAAACCCTGCAGGCGCTCGCATTCCATGGGCGTCAAGCGACGCACTTGCATGCCGGTGGCTACATGCGGCGTGCTGTCCCCGGCTTTGCAATCTCGCATCAGCGTCACCGTGTCGCTCGGCGCTCCTCCCGTTTTGTTGTCCCGTGTGTAGTAGCGCGGCTCGAAAGTGACGCACTGCGCCACGTAGCACGTCTGTTTCATGCCAGGTTGCGCGGCCAGCGCGCCGACAATCTGCCCGTCGCCGCCCATCATCCTGACTTCATCCCTGGTATTTTGAGCGCATCCGGGACAAGATTGCCGCCAGCAAGCGCAAGGGAATGTGGATGGGTGGCGTGCCGCCGCTCGGGTACGACGTCGAGAACCGAAGGCTCGTGGCCAACGAGCGCGAAGCCAAAATCATCCGGCATATTTTCAAGCGATTCGTCGAACTGGGGTCGTCGACGTTGCTGGTAAAGGAATTGCGTCTCGATGGAGTGACCTCTAAAGCCTGGGTCACGCAGGAGGGCAAGGTGCGCGAGGGCAAGCCTATCGACAAGAGTTTGATCTACAAACTGCTCGGCAACCGCACCTATCTCGGCGAGCTGCGGCACAAGGAACAGTGGTATCAGGCGGAGCACCCTCCAATCGTCGACCGCAAGACATGGGACGATGTGCAGTCGATTCTGGCCAGCAATAGCCATGTGCGTGCCAATGCGACTCGGGCGACGGTGCCATTCCTGCTCAAGGGCATCGTATTCGGCAATGACGGGCGCGCATTGTCTCCATGGCATACGACAAAGAAAACCGGACGCCGGTACCGTTACTACATTCCGCAGCGGGACGCGAAAGAACATGCGGGAGCATCGGGTTTGCCGCGCCTGCCGGCAGCCGAACTGGAGTCGGCGGTGCTAGATCAGTTGCGTGCGACGCTGCGCTCGCCAAGCCTGCTGGGGGACGTTGTCGCCCGGGCCGTCGAACTGGATGCCACGCTTGACGAGGCGCTGATCACAGTGGCGATGACGCGGCTCGACCAGATCTGGGATCAGCTATTTCCAGCCGAGCAGATTCGCATCGTGCGGCTGCTGGTGGAAAAGGTGGTGGTTTCGCCGGATGACATCGAACTCAGACTGCATGCGAACGGCATCGAGCGCCTGGCGCTGGAATTACACCCGGAAGCAACCGAGCCGGTTGAGGAGGAAATGGTATGAGCGAAACTCGCATCGACCAGACTGGCGCTCCCGAGGTGATCCCGGATAGCTCCGGCCGACTCACGATCTCGGTCCCGATCCGCATCAAGCGCCGTAGTGGCCGTAAGCTCGTCACGCTGCCCAGTGGTGAAACGGCCAAGCCGCGACCATGGGATTGTGCCGCGACGCCGCTGCAACTTGCGCTTGCTCGCGGGCATCGTTGGCTCGCCATGCTGGATTCCGGCGAGGTCAGGTCGCTGAAGGAACTCGCCGCAAAGGAAGGTGTTGATAACAGCTACGTCAGTCGGATGGTCAACCTGACCACGCTGGCGCCGGACATCGTCAATGCCATTCTCGACAATGCTCTGCCGGATCACATCACTTTGTTCGATCTGGCGGTTGACCCGCCGGCGCTGTGGGACGAGCAACGGCTTCGGTTGTAGGATGTTGTCCCGAGTCACGCATTCGCCAAATATTGCGAGCCGTGCTCACTACGCCACCATCGTCAGAGGCATATCTTTAGATCCGTTGCACTTAGTTGTCGGAAAAGAGGAACATCCAAGAAATGGTCCACGCTTACCAGGTCGAGGAACATAGTAGCCTTGCCCGCATGTCGTACAGATCTCCGGCGGATTGAGCAGGCCTTCGAATGTCACCATTCCCCGATATTTTTTCCCAAGTAGCTCGATGGCAAAAGGAGATGCCTGACCTCGCGAAACGAATAGCGTGACTTCTTCCTTGGCGCGAGTGAGCGCTACATAGAAAAGCCGGCGATCTTCTGCGTATGAGAATGGTTCCCGGTCTGGAAGTACCAATGTCAGCAATGGATCGTCTTCAATGTTGCAGGGAAACCCCTGGAACGGCGCCTGAAGGCTATGGACCAGTACAAAATCGGATTCGAGGCCTTTGGAACTGTGAACTGTATCGAGAGCCGCGTCGACAATCTCTCCGTCTTTCTTTTTCTCCTTGCGGATTATTTTGAGACGCCCCGCAAAGGTAAGATTCCATTCCTTTACCTGCTCATCCGTGATCGCCTCGGTCGTCGTGTACTTATAGCGACCCAGTAACATGACGGAGATCACACGATTTTCAATGGAAGCTTTCTCAGCCAATTCTCCCAATTTCGAAGCGATTTTTTTTCGCTGGTCGTCGAGCCCGTTGAATTCCGTCAGCCGAACCACATCTTTTGTTTTGGGTTGGATGGATTTGACCGATTTCTTTATTTGCGCGCCATTTTCGGAAACGAACATCGCCGCGACGTTGCTGATACCTTGATTGCTCCGGAAGGTGAGGCTCAGGTAATTCGTTGCAGAGCGTCCAAATTCGGTTTCGAATTGACGCATGATCGAGAGATCCGACCCGGCAAAGCCATTAATTGATTGCCAGTCATCACCGACACCAAAAAGAACAGAGTCCGGATGCAGGTCGAGGAGCGCGCGAACCAGATTGGCACGTCCTCGCGAAATGTCCTGAAACTCGTCAACCAGGATGAATTTATATGGCGACGGAAATTCTTTCCTGGATGCCAAGGCCGCCGCTTCGCCAATCATATCGGCGAAATCGATTTTCCGCGTGCGCTTGAGATATTCCTCGTATTTCTCCCATAGCGGGAAAAAAAGCGCCAGAAAACTTTGGGTTCTCAACTGGTTTCGCAATTTCTGCGCTCGCTGGCGTATCGACTCCTCGGTGAGCCCACCCTCCTTGGCGTGGGCAATGAGCGCGCCAGCTAATTTAGTAAATTCCTTGAGTGGATTTCCCTTGAGGGTGTCGGCGATTGCTTCATGCGTCATCGGAGCAAACGGGATGCCGTGCGCATCAAGTGCGGCCTGCAAGTCGGTGAAGATACGACCATTCTTGAAGCCGGCACTGGTGGTTTCAAAACAGAGCGTTCCATATTTTTTGTGGAGCGCGCGCTTCTGTTTTGCGCTTTCGACATACGATTGGCCAAACGGCGAAGTTCCGTCAGGGCGGAGTGCGAAGTGCTCGTGGTAGATAGTTCGCCCGTCCGGCAGAACGTAGCAAAAATCGGGTTCGTATTTGGTCCACCCAAGATGCGTTACATCATGTGGGTAGAATGATTCATAGCGATATTCAATGCCTTGTACGTGTAGCCAGTTCGCGATCGACAATTCCTCGAACGAGCGTACCACTCCGCCGCGCAACGTCGGCACCCCCCAGATTTTCCTATCCTTATCGAATTCACCGACACGTCGAATATAGGTCTCATATGCTTGGACGGAAGTATGCTCCTGCTCAGGTTCAGTGATGCAGAACGCCGCATGATACAAATAGAACAGGGTGCGGTAGCCAGGACTGTCAATCAACAGTGTGTCGAGCAATTTCTGCAGTTCACTACTGTTATTCGTAAGCAAAGACCTTCGCCCAAGCGTATTTTTGATGATTTCGTTGCCCAAGCTGTGAAATGTCTGCGCCTTGATCGGCAGCTTCAGGCGCTTGTCGAGCCGCTCGGAGAGCTCTTTGGCAGCATCGTTGTTGAATGCCAGTGCCAATACTTGTTCCGGCTTGATGTAGCCTTTCTTGATCGCATACCCGACCTTGGCAACAAGCGTAGAGCTTTTTCCGGAACCTGCTGCAGCGACTAGCAGATTCCTGTCCTCGTGAACGATGGATGCAATCTGCTGCTCGTCGGTGAGTTCCGATTTTTCCACGTTTTTGAAAAAATCCGCCCACTGGACTTTCTCGGCATTGATGAACTGGTCGTTGTAATCTTTTATGCCAGCGAAGGGCGATGTCAGTGCGCGTGCAAGTCGGCGATGCGCAGCGTGGGCTGCTGCCTTCTTTTCATGTTGAAAGAGCGGGTGATCGAGAACCGTCGCCAGGGCTGGTAGGACTTCAATATCACCTTGGCATTTCGAGAGAAAGTCATTCCGCAAATATTCCCGTATATACCAACCCCGGCCCAGCAATTCGTTGTAGGCGGCAGACAGGCGATCAAGCGAGGGTACGAGTTTTTCGAATTCAGCGCGGAGTCGCGCGATCTCGGCCTTGATGCGGCGCTCCTCTTCTTCCAGTTTCAGGCGCGCCAGCTCTTCGGCTTCCTTTCGACGAGCCTCGTTCTCCTGTTGTCGGCGAAGCTGCTCGGCTAAATATTGAGCCGTTTTGCCAAGTTCAACGCGTCGGTCTATTGTCAGGCCTTCGAGTCGCCACGGGCCAATCGCGATCATGCTCCAGACGTAGCCATCTTCGACTCGCGCCGACAATATCGCTTGCAGGTCTATGGCTGTTTTCTGCCCGTCGAAAACGAGTGTTGATGTTGGAGCGGAAAGATGGAGTTCCCAATTGGGCGAGCGATTGAAAAAGCGGCCGAAGAAGCCGGGGGAAAATAATTTTGTGTTGTCCGTCAACGTGCGTACCTCAACGATTGCTCCTTTGCTGTTGGGATGCCCCGACAGAAATTATCTTAGCCGTCGCCATGTTTTGACGAGTCGAGAAGTTCATCAAGCATTCGCTTCGGATTCATTACGAAGTCATGCATGACCTGGTAATGCTCCGTTTCTTCAAGGGTAAGACGTTCAATGCCGTGTTCCGAAAAACCATAGATATACGCGTTTGGATACGCCATCAAAATCGGCGAATGAGTTGCAATGATAAATTGAGACTCGTCATTGACAAGTTCATGAATTCTGGCAAGCGTTGCGAGCTGACGTTGCGGGGACAACGCGGCTTCAGGTTCGTCAAGCACGTAGAACCCTTGTCCGCCGAATCGATTCATCAGGAGAGCCCAAAACGATTCCCCATGAGATTGTTCATGTAGTGATTTGCCACCGTAGTAATCAATTATTGGAGGCCCGCCTGGTTCAGCATCTAATCTTTCGATTTCTGTCGCAAGATTAAAGAAACTTTCGGCGCGAAGGAAGAATCCGGTCCGAGGAAATTTGACGCCTTTAGATAGGCGAATAAATTTATGTAACTCCGAATGAGATGCTCGGGTATTAAAACCAAAATTCTTCGTACCGCCTTCAGGATTGAATCCGAATGACACCGCGATGGCTTCCAGAAGAGTGGATTTTCCAGACCCGTTTTCTCCCACAAGGAAGGTGACATTGGGGTGCAGTTCGAGGACGTCCAAATTACGCACTGCAGAAAGCGAAAAAGGGTACCTGTCGAAAGTCGGGATATCATCAACTCTCAAACGAACTTGAGACACATATTGTGTGGAAATCATTTCAGTAAAATGCTTTCCGCACAAGCGCATTTGGCCTAGATTGGGCGGCCATATTTACGGATTTGCATGTCAAACTCTGCCTCCAAATCTGGATACATAGCAAAAATTTTTGTCAATACGTGCTCACTAATTCCTGCAGACGCAGTTGCAATAGCCAACCCAAAATCGCGGCATTCTGTTTCACTGCAATGTTCTTTCAAAAACGGAATTAGGTTATTAATATCCGCTGAACTGCGAAACGCCGTAAGCGCAACGAGTTTGGCTATCTCTTTATCCATGGATCATCCTTTCTTACTTGTGACAGGCTTTTGCTTCCTGGCATGCGGCCATACATTTATTGAAATCTGATGTGTTCGAATCATCCCACCACCCTTTTTTGGGGCGCTCTAAAATTGGGTAGCACTGTTCAACACATGATTGTCCACCTGCATTTGCCGGGGTGCTAGTCGACGGAATGGCGGGGGTATGTTGAATTCCCCACCATACAGCAGTAGCGGCCAATGCCGCTCCGATGGCTTCACATCCACCACCCCAGCAAATGCCGGCAATCACTAGTGGGACGAACTCCCCAGTCGGATCGGTGTATTTTGTTGGTGCGTTGTAGGCGTAGGTGTAGGTATTTATGCCACCCTTAAGTCCGATGGGATCGCTTTCAATATATCGGCCGGTACTCGGATCAAGATCTCGATGGTAGTTGTAAAAAAGACCGGTTTCCTTGTCGTAATAGGTGGCGTGTGCCATCGAACAAAACGCGAAACTCAGCAATACGGCTGAAAGCATTTTAAAAAATTTCATTTTCCCTTTAACCCTCTAACTTTATCGATTTCAACGGGATCGACATACCCAAGTTCTTTCGCCTTCAACGCATATTGTTCAGACAATTTTTGATATTTCTCTTTCCATCCGGCGATGCCTATTCTGCTTTTGATGTGGTACCCATTTGACAGATTGAAATAATTGTCGGCAAATTTCGGGTCGCGCTCGCGTGCGATTTCATAATATGTGATAGCTTTTTCGCCATCTCTTGTTCCAACAATGAATGCGTTCGCGCCCAACATGTCTCCAAGAAACTCTCGATAGGTCATGGTCCTGAGATAACTTCCGCTGGACAGTCCCTTTTCCCCGATAGCGAAGTCCTGGATATACCATTCGTCTTCGAAATATTTTCCGCCGCTGGTCACCTCGATATTTTGCTGTTTGAAGGAAGGATCGACGTAGCGGACGAACAGATGATCTGGCGCATGAACCGGATACACCGGATAGCCCAGGCGTTGAGCAACAGCCATATAGAGCAATGGCATCGTGTAGCAAATGCCCTGTTTCGTATCCAGTATGCCATTCAGAAAATAGTATTCCTTCTTGCGTCGAGCATCTGGTGCATGATCGTAATGAACTCCTTCCATTCGAAAAAGGACCGTATTGAGCACTCGAATTCTTCGTTCCGGGTCTTGCGTGCCATTGGCAAGTTGTCGTGCTTTGTCAGCCAACAAGTCTATTTTTCTCGAATAGGCGGCGACGTCAATATCTGGATAAATTTCCTTGGCGAAGGTCAATGCCGCAATGCCGACGTCGATCTTATTTTCCGGGAGGGCCAATTGCTGCTGTATGTCACGCCCAATTTTCAGGTTGTCGGCACTTGCGGGCGAGCTTCCCCCGGTAAGCATCACGCAAACGAATATTGCCTTGTGGATTGAAAAGCAAAAGCGCACAAACTGCCCTTATTGTAAATTAGCTGCGAAGCGTAGCAGGAAATACACAACGATACAAATTTTGAAAAGGCGGACGAGATACGCCTGTCAATACTGTCAGGTGTGCAATTTTGTTGTCTGTGGTAAATCAATCATTGGAGTGGGCCAATGAAAAGCGCCATGCCACGATTCAGGCGGGGAGGCAGACGCGAATCAAGTCGATGGCTTGCAACGCGCCCACGGCTGGCCGAACCAACGGATTATGATAAATATCAGATGTTCTACCCCTCAAATCAAGACGATTCGCTCTACCAATGCCAGAATGAAACCGGTCGATTCGTCCGCGTGTAAACCATTGATTTATAAGGGGGTGGAAGGCGGCCTTTGCGGACTTTGGGCTTTTTTGGGAAAGGAGAGGTGGAGAGAATATCGGCTTGGAGAGAGCGGAAACCAGCCTCGAGTGCTCATTCCGAGGGTAGCCCGCAGTCCGCAAACACCCGCGCCAGCCCCCGCGAACACGCGGCATTACGCAAATAAAAACGCCAACGGAGACCCGTTGGCGTTGATATATTGGTGGAGACGGCGGGAATCGAACCCGCGTCCAGAAGCACTCTACAGACAGTTCTACATACTTAGTGCTGCCATTTAATTTAATCCAGACGACGCGGACGCACACGCTGCGGCTGGACGAGTCACCTATTATTTAGTCTAAAGCTAAGTAACCCAACTTAAGACGATTCCCTATGAATGACTCTACTGCTGTTGCCAGCCCGCCCTAGGGAAGAGACGGTGTAGAGTTAGCAAGCAATTAAGCTGCTAATGCGTACGAGTTATCGTTTGCAGTTATATAGTTCTGATTGTATTTACGAGGTAGTCAGGCCTCGGTATGCCCTGCGCTGCTTTGCAACCCCTGTCGAAACCAGGTCGTCCCCAAACAGAACGTTATTGTAACGTGTAACTGTGATGTGCGGTAGATATTGATTATTTCAAGGGGTGGTTCGGTGACTATGTTTGGCGCGTATTAGTTCCAGCAGCTCCAGAGGTGAGTCCAGAATTGCATCTGCCTTCCAGTGGGTTGGTTCGGTCGCACCGCAATATCCCCATGCTGCGGCAATGCTGAACATGCCCGCAGCTTGCCCTGCCTGTATGTCGCGCAGGTCGTCGCCTACATACCAGCAATCCTCAGGCTTGATGCCGATTTGCCTGGCGGCCTCGAGTAACGGAGCAGGGTGGGGTTTGGCATGCGGTGTCGTGTCGCCAGAAATGCTACAGGCAGCATTTTGCAAGCCGAGCAAAGGTTGTAACGGCATGGTAAAACGCGTGGCTTTATTGGTCACGATACCCCATGGCAAGCCCAGTTCTTCTATGCCTTGCAAGAGTTGCGGCACATCAGCAAACAGTTGGCTATGCACTGCAATAGCGCTCTCGTAATTTGCCAGAAATTCAATCCGCATCGCTTCATAATCAGGATGCTCGGGTTTGATATCAAAGCCTGCGCCTAGCAAGCCTCTGGCGCCTGCGGAAGCGAAGGGCCGGAGACTGAGATATGGAACTTCAGTCAATTGACGTTTGCTACGCATCAGATTTACCGCTGCGGCAAGATCAGGCGCGGTGTCGGCGAGTGTGCCGTCAAGATCAAATAAAATAGCGCGGGGAGTTTGCATAAGGAATAGATGATGTTTTCCGCAGCGGGAGTCGCTGCGGAAGAGGGTGAGGTAGTTAAACTGGACGAGTGCAGGCGACCAGATAGTTGACGCTGGTATCCTGATTGAGTGAGTAAATTTTCGTCAGGGGGTTATAGCTCATGCCTTTTAAGGCTTCAACCTGCAGGCCAGCGTTGCGGATTGCCTGAGACAATTCTGCCGGTGTGATGAACTTGGCATAATCATGCGTGCCTTTGGGTAGCAGTTGCAAAATGTATTCTGCCCCCAGAATCGCGAATACATAGGACTTCAGGTTACGGTTCAGTGTAGAGAAAAATACATATCCACCGGGTTTGACCATGCGATAGCAGGCCTGAATCACTGAGGCAGGATCAGGCACATGCTCCAGCATTTCCATGCAAGTAACCACGTCGAATTGCTCTGCCTCACGGGCTGCCATATCTTCTGCAGCGATTTTCTCATACCGCACGTTGATGCCAGATTCCAGGCCGTGTAAGTCGGCAACCTTGAGTGCTTTTTCAGAAAGATCGATGCCAGTGACGTTTGCTCCTTTTTTTGCCATGGATTCGGCAAGTATGCCGCCGCCGCATCCGACATCAATTACTGTTTTTCCTGCGAGCAATATGCGGCTGTTGATCCATTCCAGACGCAGTGGATTGATTTCATGCAGTGGGCGGAATTCGGAACTGGGATCCCACCAGCGGTGAGCCAGATCGCTGAATTTTTGAATTTCGGCCGGATCGACGTTAACTGTTGACATAGTTTGGATGCCTGAAGTGAGAGGGTATAAGGCTGTTACGTGTGAAGTTGGCTATTGTAGTCCAACTTGATGAAAGCCTTCAGGACGTGTAAATAATAAAAAACCCCGCCGTAGCGGGGTTTTTGTAATTCACCGCCCGCGGGCGGAAAAATTATTTAACGTTACGTGTACCGACTACTTCGATTTCTACGCGACGGTTTTGAGCACGGCCTTCTGCTGATTTGTTATCAGCAACTGGTTGTTTTTTGCCCTTACCTTCTGTGTAGACACGGTTCGCTTCGATACCAGCGCTAACCAGATAAGCCTTAACAGCTTCTGCACGTTTTACAGACAATTTTTGATTGTAAGCATCAGAGCCGACAGAGTCAGTGTGACCAACAGCGATCACAACTTCCAGGTTTATACCTTTCAGTTTTGATGCCATGTCATCCAATTTTGCT
Source organism: Undibacterium sp. Xuan67W (assembly GCF_049340165.1). NCBI lineage: Bacteria > Pseudomonadati > Pseudomonadota > Betaproteobacteria > Burkholderiales > Oxalobacteraceae > Undibacterium > Undibacterium sp. Xuan67W. The sequence goes on along the minus strand of NZ_JBMPPN010000005.1, from coordinate 221,832 downwards.
TTTGCTTCTGGTTTCAATACTGCTTTGTCGAAATCAAAGAATGCGTCTGCTGCGAAAGTAACTTTCTCAGATGTTGGTGCTGGTGGAGCAACTGGCTTCGGTGCTGGTGCAGGCGCTACTTCTGGCGCTGGTGCGGGTGCAGCAACTACTGGTGCTGGTTTGACCAATGGAGCGTCGCAACCTGGAACCGCGTCAGCCGGTGTCCAGTAGCCAGTACGCCAGCACAGGCCGAATGGATCACGCACGATGACACCGCGACCATCTTGTACATAAGCGCTGTTTGGAGTGCTTGCTTTGATATCTGTCATATCTTGTGCAGATACTGAAAAAGCGGCTACTGAGGAAGCTGCGATAACGAGTTTTACTAAATTTTTCATATTTCTCCTCTCGGGTGAGATTACCTACCGCAGATGAACTGCGCAATTGACTGCATAAAACTGGATACTACCACGTGCTTGATGACAATACTATTTCATCATCAAATTACCATAGCTGAAATAGCGTTGTAACACCTTACTATTTTGCCATAGGATGTATCACTAAGCTAAGATTGTTAAATCGCCAAAGTAACATTTTGTGAATTTGTCGTGTTTTAGCAACTTGCCATGTTTGAGTGCAAATACTTAAGGTTGTCCTCAATTGCGCGTCATTGACGGAGCGTCTCACTTGGCAAGACCTCGCCCTTCAATCACAACGCGTCTGTTTGGTCCCAGACATTCAGCGAGTTTTACCTGCCCCAGTTTGTCATCGCAGGACATGATTTGCTGAGTTTTACCCATGCCCATCGTGTCTATTGTGGCGTTAATACCTTTGCTGGTCAGATAAGCTGCAACGGCGTCGGCGCGTTTTTCAGAAAGTTTTTGATTATATTGCTGAGTTCCTATGCGGTCGGTATGTCCGGTCACAATCACCAGATCCACTTTGGCACAATTTGCGAGTTTGGGCATGACCTCGGCATCGATTTTTTGCTTGGCTGCGTTACTTAAAATGGTTTTGTTAAATGCAAAAGTTTCATCATTTTGCAATGTGACCGCAAAATCACAACGTTTTGGCGGTGCAGGTTTGGCTGGCGCCGGCAGCACAGGTACTGGCGTAGGAGAGCCAATTGGTGGCGCTGCTGGCGTGACCACTGGTACTGATAAAGGGCCATCGCATCCGGGAATGGAGTCGGCAGGCGTCCAGTGCGCGGTCCGCCAGCACAGTCCGAATGTGCTTCTTGCAACGATGCCGCGACCGTCCTGGACATAGGCGCTATTCGGCGTGGCTGCTTTAATGTCGGTTTGTGCAAGACATGACAGGCTCGTCATGGCAATCAGGCAGGTGGCATATGTTTTAATCGTTGGCATCATTTTTGTCTCCGTGTGGATGAATAATTGTGTATTTGTGATTGTTATGAACTGATTACAACATAAGTCATTCATCACTTGCTGTCATTTGGGCGACACTTGTATGAATATGGGCCAGGCTCAAAAACGGTGTTGCTCATATGACGAGCATGTTAAAATCAGAAGTTCAGCACTAAAAATGCCTATTTTGCATTTCTCTTGGTTTTTTGATGAGAATTTGCATGGTTTTTTTGAATGCATCGTTATTTAACCAAGCTCTAAATTGCCGGCCCGCCAATGGATCAATTCGCTAAAGAAACACTCCCGATTTCCCTTGAAGAAGAAATGCGCAAGAGTTACCTCGATTACGCCATGAGCGTGATTGTTGGCCGTGCCTTGCCGGATGTACGTGATGGCTTGAAGCCTGTGCATAGACGCGTTCTGTTCGCGATGCACGAAATGAACAACGTGTATAACCGCCCGTTCGTCAAATGTGCGCGCGTGGTCGGTGAAGTCATGGGTAAGTATCACCCGCACGGCGACGCGTCGATTTACGACACGCTGGTGCGTATGGCGCAGGATTTTTCTCTGCGCTACACTCTGGTCGACGGTCAGGGTAACTTCGGTTCAGTCGATGGGGATAATGCGGCAGCGATGCGTTATACCGAGTGTCGACTGGACAAGATCGCGAATGAAATTCTCGCCGATATTGAGAAAGAAACTGTCGATTTTGTTCCCAATTACGATGGCAAAGAAAAAGAACCATCCGTCTTGCCTACCCGCATCCCGAATCTGCTGATCAACGGCGCATCGGGTATTGCGGTAGGTATGGCGACCAATATTCCACCACACAATATCACCGAAATCATCAATGGTGCTTTGCATGTTTTGCGTAATCAGGACTGCACAATTGATGAGTTGATCGAAATTATCCCAGCCCCAGATTTTCCTACCGGCGGCATTATTTATGGCGTATCCGGTGTGCGTGACGGTTACCGTACTGGTCGTGGCCGTGTGGTCATGCGTGCCAAGACGCATTTTGAAGAGTTTGGCAAAGAAAACCGCACTGCATTGATCGTCGATGAGCTGCCTTATCAGGTCAACAAGAAATCTCTGCTGGAACGTATCGCCGAGCTGGTGCGCGATAAAAAACTGGATGGTATTTCCGACATCCGTGATGAATCCGATAAGTCCGGTATGCGCGTCGTCATTGAGTTGAAGCGCGGTGAAGTGGCAGAAGTCGTATTGAATAATCTGTACAAGCAAACGCAGCTGCAAGACACTTTTGGTATGAATATGGTGGCGCTGGTGAACGGTCAGCCTAAATTGCTGAACCTGAAGCAGATGCTGGATTGCTTCCTGTCGCATCGTCGCGAAGTGGTTACACGCCGTACGGTATTCGAGTTGCGCAAAGCCCGCGAACGTGGTCATGTTCTGGAAGGCCTCGCGGTTGCATTGGCCAATATTGACGATTTCATTGCCATCATCAAAGCAGCACCGACACCGCCCTTAGCGAAACAAGAATTGATGAATCGCGCATGGGACAGCTCCATGGTGCGTGAGATGTTAATGCGGACTGCGGCAGATAATCCAGCCGGTATCGATGCATTCCGCCCAGAAAATTTGCCTAAGCATTATGGTATTCAAAAGGACGGTTTGTACAAGCTCTCCGACGATCAGGCGCAAGAGATTTTGCAAATGCGTCTGCAACGTTTGACTGGTTTGGAGCAAGACAAGATCGTCAATGAATACAAAGACGTGATGTCCGTGATTGCTGATTTGCTGGATATTTTGTCCAAGCCGGAGCGCGTCACCGTCATCATTACTGACGAATTGACTGCTGCCCGCAACGAGTACGGCGAAGGCAACAAAGACGTTCGTCGTTCCGAAATTACGCACAACGCGACCGATCTCGAAACTGAAGATCTGATTACGCCAGTCGATATGGTCGTGACACTGTCACACACCGGCTATATGAAGTCGCAACCTCTGTCCGAATATCGTGCGCAAAAACGCGGCGGTCGCGGCAAGCAGGCCACAGCAACCAAGGATGACGACTGGATCGAGCAATTATTTGTCGCCAATACGCATGATTACATCCTGTGCTTCTCGAATCGTGGTCGTCTGTACTGGCTAAAAGTCTGGGAAGTGCCGCAAGGCTCACGCAATTCTCGCGGCAAGCCGATTGTGAATATGTTCCCGTTGCAAGACGGTGAAAAAATCACAGTGATCCTGCCATTGTCAGGCGATAACCGCAGCTTCCCTGAAGACCATTACATCTTCATGTCGACCAGCCTTGGTACCGTGAAGAAGACGCCATTGAACGACTTCAGCAATCCACGTAAAGCCGGCATTATCGCGGTGGATCTGGATGATGGCGACTTCCTGATCGGTGCAGCACTTACTGACGGTAAGCACGATGTCATGTTGTTCTCCGACTCCGGTAAGGCAGTGCGCTTTGACGAAAACGATGTACGTCCAATGGGCCGCACGGCACGTGGTGTGCGTGGTATGAATCTCGAAGAAGGTCAGCAAGTGATCGCGCTGCTGGTGGCTGAAAACGAACAGCAATCGGTATTGACTGCGACCGAAAATGGTTTCGGTAAACGGACACCGATTACTGAGTACACCCGTCATGGCCGCGGTACCAAAGGTATGATCGCGATTCAGACGTCTGAACGTAACGGCAAGGTGGTTGCGGCGACGCTAGTGGATAGCAATGATGAGATCATGCTCATCACAACTGGTGGTGTGCTGATACGCACCCGTGTCTCAGAGATTCGTGAGATGGGGCGTGCAACACAAGGCGTTACCTTGATCGCCGTGGAAGATGGGACCAAGCTGTCTGGCTTGCAGCGCATTGTGGAAACGGATGTTGATGAACCGGATGCCGATGCAAGTGCGGATACGGCTGCTGACACCGGCGCTAATGACGAGCCAGCTGCTGCGGAGTAAACTGCATGACGACGATCTACAATTTCTCTGCCGGACCTGCCGTATTGCCTAAAGAAGTATTGCAGCAGGCCGCAGCAGAAATGCTGGACTGGCATGGCAGCGGTATGTCAGTGATGGAAATGAGTCATCGCGGACCGGAATTTATGTCCATCATCGCCGCAGCACAAAGCGATTTGCGCGAGTTGCTGGCGGTACCGGACAATTACAAAATTCTGTTTCTGCAAGGTGGTGGTTTAGGTGAAAACGCCATTGTTCCCATGAATCTGATGGGACGCAAACCGCAACCGGCAAACGCAGATTTCATCCATACCGGATCGTGGACCGCCAAGTCGATTAAAGAAGCGCAAAAATACGGCAAGGTGAATGTCGCCGCCTCCGCCGACGCGAACGGACACACGGCGGTACCGTCGCGTGATAGTTGGACCTTGTCAAAAGATGCCGCTTACGTGCATCTTTGTACGAATGAAACCATTGATGGTGTTGAATACCATTTCGTACCGGATGTCAGTGCCGACACGGGCGACGCGCCTATCGTAGCGGACATGTCCTCGCATATTTTGTCGCGTGTGATTGATGTTGCTAAATACGGTGTGATCTTCGGTGGCGCCCAAAAAAATATTGGTCCTGCCGGGCTGACCATCGTCATCGTGCGAGAGGATTTGCTCGGCCATGCGCTGCCAATTTGTCCCTCAGCCTTCGATTGGAAAATCGTCGCCGACAACGATTCCATGTACAACACGCCGCCAACCTATGCGATTTATATTGCCGGCCTGGTGTTCCAGTGGCTGAAGCGTCAGGGTGGCGTTGCCGCCATAGAGCAGAAAAATATCGCGAAGGCGCAACTACTGTACGACTATCTGGATGTATCGGATTTTTATGTCAACCGGGTTGCTAAGGATTGCCGCTCACGCATGAACGTACCATTTTTCTTGCGTGATGAAAGTTTGAATGCCGAATTTTTAACGCAGGCAAAGCAACACGGCTTGCTGCAATTAAAGGGACATAAATCGGTCGGCGGTATGCGCGCCTCGATTTATAACGCCATGCCGATCGAAGGCGTACAAACCCTCGTTAGTTTTATGAAAGAATTTGCCCGCGCTCATACTTGAGCTGCGAGCGGCCCGATAGCCTCTCCTCTTTAGCCCTTTCTTTGCATGGCACTCACCATCACCTGGAAACCGTGGCGCTAAGGACAACGATCAAAAGTCGGAAGAGAGGCGAGCATCATTACCATCACGCTACGCTAACCGGCGGGAATGCTGTGACTGGTACAAGTGTGATTACGTCGCGACGTTTTCATCAACTCGCTAAACGGTTTTTAGGTTGCTTATGAGCGATAATAAATTACTCCCATTGCGTCAAAGAATCGACGCCATCGATACACAAATCCTGTCTTTACTAAACGAGCGTGCTCGTGTCGCGGAAGAGGTCGGTCATGTCAAGGCCGAGACCAATGCACCGGTGTTTCGTCCGGAACGCGAAGCGCAGGTATTGCGCAGTGTTGCTGAGCGCAATCCGGGGCCGTTAGCGAGCCAGGATATTCAATTGATTTTCCGTGAAATCATGTCAGCTTGCCGTGCGCTTGAGCGCCGCGTTGTGGTAGCTTTTTTAGGGCCAGTCGGTACCTTCAGTGAGCAGGCGGTGTATCAGCAATTTGGACATGCGATTCAGGCTTTGCCATGCGTATCGATTGATGAAGTGTTCCGCGCAACCGAGGCGGGCACTGCTGATTTTGGCGTGGTGCCGATAGAAAATTCAACCGAAGGCGCGATTAACCGTACTCTCGATTTGTTATTGCAAACCAGTCTCGCCATTAGCGGTGAACTCGCGATTGCGGTACAGCATAGTCTGATGACCAAGACCGGCAACATGGATGGTGTGACGCGGATTTGCGCGCACTCACAAGCATTAGCGCAATGTCAGGCCTGGCTGAATCAGCATTATCCGCATATCGAACGACAAGCGATGGCATCCAATGCCGAAGCCGCACGTATGGCCAGTGGCGACGCCACCATGGCTGCGATCGCCAGTGAAATCGCGGGCCAGCAATATCAGCTCGGTGTGGTCAGCGCGCATATTCAGGACGACCCGCACAACCGCACCCGCTTTGCCGTGATCGGACGTCTGCATACAACGCCAAGCGGCAAGGATCAGACCTCTTTGGTGCTGGCAGTGCCGAATAAAGCCGGTGCGGTCTACAACCTGTTAGCACCTTTGTCTAAGCACGGTGTTTCGATGACGCGCTTCGAATCACGCCCGGCACGCACTGGCAACTGGGAATACTATTTTTACGTCGATGTGGAAGGTCATGTACTCGACGATAAAGTCGCAAGGGCGATGTCGGATCTGAATGACAATGCCGCATTCTTTAAAATACTGGGCTCTTATCCTTGCACGATTTAAAGCATAGAAATACATTGAGCTTGCTGTCCGCAGCGTGGGTGCGCCCTTCAAGCCGAAAGTGCTCTGAAACCCGCGCCAATATTGCGTGATGTAATTAAAAATATCATTTGTTTTGTCAATCCAGTCAGATGCTGGACAATTTTTGGAGTCGCTATGTCTATACAATTTGGTCCTGAATTTGGCCCTGCCTATGTTCGCGCAATTGCCCCTTACCAAGGTGGCAAGCCTATCTCTGAAGTCGCGCGCGAATTTGGTCTGGACGAATCAAAAATCGTCAAGCTGGCATCAAATGAAAACCCGCTTGGCGTGCCGCAATCCGCACAGGCAGCGATGCTCAAAGCGGCGACTGATTTGGGGCGTTATCCTGATGCGAATGGATTTGAGTTAAAAGCCACGATCATGGCGAAATACGCTGTGCCGCAGGACTGGATTACTTTAGGTAACGGCAGTAACGACATACTGGAATTAGCTGCGCATTCTTTTGTTGAGCCAGGGCAGTCGGTCGTGTTCGCGCAGTATTCGTTTGCCGTGTATCCATTGGCGACGCAAGCAGTTGGCGGGCGTGCGATTGTGGTCGCAGCGAAAGATTTTGGTCACGATCTGGCGGCAATGGCGGCAGCGATTACTGCGGATACTAAATTGGTTTTTATCGCCAATCCAAACAATCCGACAGGGACGTTTTTGCCAGCGGCGGAGATCGAGACCTTCTTGAAAAAAGTGCCAGCCGATGTGGTCGTGGTACTCGATGAAGCGTATAACGAATTCCTCGCCGCCGACTTGCAATATGACTCGATTGCTTGGGTCAGACAGTTTCCTAACTTGCTGGTATCGCGCACCATGTCCAAGGCCTATGGCCTGGCTGGCTTGCGTATCGGCTTTGGGATCGCACAGCCTGGTATCACGGATTTGTTGAACCGCGTACGTCAACCGTTTAACGTCAATTCTATGGCGCAAGCCGCTGCGATTGCTGCCTTGAATGACGCAGAGTTTTTGCAAAAAAGTGCGAAGCTGAATGCCGATGGATATGCACAGCTGACTACGGCTTTTAAAGAACTGAATCTGACATTCATTCCTTCTTTCGGTAACTTTGTTTTAGTCAAAGTCGGTGACGAAGACAGTGCAGGAGCGCGTATCAATCTCGAACTTCTGAAGCGCGGCATCATCGTGCGTCCGGTTGGCAACTACGGTTTGCCGCAATTTCTGCGCATCTCTATTGGTTTGCCGGAAGAAAATGCTGCTTTCATCTCTGCTTTAAAAGAAATACTGGCAGCCTGATCGCTGGATATTGGTGAGATTGATGATGGCTAATTACAAGCAATGATGGGCGCTGATAAGTTGAAACCGACAGCGCAGCAGCCGATCCAACACCGGCTAAAACGGGTCGCTATCTTCGGCGTTGGCCTGATAGGCGGTTCATTCGCTCTGGCCTTAAAAAAGGCGGGAGCCGTTGAGCACGTGGTCGGCGTCGGCCGCAGTCTGGCCTCACTGCAGCGCGCGCAGCGCCTCGGCATTATCGATGAGATTGCGGATTCTGCTGCCGCTGCGGTGCGTGGTGCAGATCTGGTGCTGATCGCCGCGCCAGTCGCCCAGACGGCGGCAATTTTGTCATCGATTCAGCCGTATTTGCAGCCCGATACCATCGTTACCGATGCGGGTAGTACTAAGTCCGATGTGGTCGAGGCGGCGCGGCGGGTGATGGGCGATCAGCTTGCGCAATTCGTGCCAGCGCATCCGATTGCCGGACGCGAACAAAACGGCCCCGAGGCGGCATTAGTCGATTTGTATGTGGGAAAAAAAGCCGTTATCACGCGCTTGCCTGAGAATACGGATGAGGCAGTCGCCAGAGTCGCGTATGCGTGGCAGCAATGCGGCGCGATTATTCATTACCTGAGTCCGGCGGAGCATGACGCGGTGTTTGCCTCGGTCAGTCATTTGCCGCACTTGCTGGCGTATGCGCTGGTGGATGATATTGCTCGCAAGCCGCATGCCGATACCTTGTTCCAATATGCTGCAAGCGGCTTTCGCGACTTTACCCGGATTGCCGGGTCGTCGCCGGAAATGTGGCGCGACATTACCTTGGCAAACCGCAGTGCGATGTTGCAGGAGCTGGATTCTTATACTGCGCGACTGGCGATTCTGCGGGAGCATCTGGTGAATGCCGATGCGTCTGGCATTGAATCCATTTATAGTCATGCGCAGGCAGCGCGCCATAACTGGATCACGGCAATAGAAGCTGCCGAGAAGCAGAGTAAAGAGGGCGGGGACTGAGCTTGATTCCGATTATGGCGCTATGCATTGAGATAAATACTCCCCCATTTTTTACTTAAAACATGCTTAATCCTGCAATACTGATGTGGACTATAAAAATATACTGATGGGAGTATGCGCCTCTCTTAATGTGATGCGTGCATAACAAATACATAGTCAGTACGCTTTAAGTGCTGATAAATGCGTAACAGACGCGCACTGAATGTGCATGAATACCCGTTCCAACCTTATTTTGTCGATATAAACCATCCGCATGAGCCAACAAGCCAAACACTATCCGCACTACCTCGATTTACATCCTGTGATGCAGGCACAAGGCACAGTGCGTTTGCCGGGATCTAAGAGTATTTCTAACCGGACCTTATTGCTGGCTGCGCTGGCACAAGGAACGACGCAAATCCTTGAGTTGCTGGCGTCTGACGATACCCTGGTCATGCTGAATGCCTTGCAACAATTGGGGGTGAAGTGGACGCAGGACGGCAGGACGCAGAATTACACGGTCACGGGAGCCGATGGCGTGTTGCCGCAACATCAGGCCGATTTATTTATGGGGAATGCGGGTACCGCGATTCGCCCGCTGGTCGCGGCCCTCGCGGTCATTGGTGGCGATTACACCTTACACGGCGTATCGCGTATGCATGAGCGTCCGATCGGTGATCTGGTCGATGCGTTAAATCAAGTTGGTGCGCAGATTGAATACACCGGCAATCCCGGCTTTCCCCCGCTGCACATTCGTCGCGGCCATATTCACGGCCATTGCTTGCAAGTCAAAGGCAATGTTTCCAGTCAGTTTTTGACCGCACTGCTGATGGCTGCGCCGCTGATGGCGCGCGATCATGATGTGACCATTGAAGTGATCGGGGAGTTGATTTCTAAGCCCTACATTGAAATTACCTTGAATCTGATGCAGCGTTTTGGCGTAACTGTGCAACGCGATGGCTGGCAGGCATTTACGATCACGACGGGGCAGCGTTATGTATCACCACAGACGATTCATGTCGAAGGCGATGCGTCGTCGGCATCGTATTTCCTTGCCGCCGGAGCGATCGCCGGCGGGCCAGTGCGGGTCGAAGGTGTTGGCTTGCATAGTATTCAGGGTGATGTTCGTTTCGCCGAAGCATTAGAGAAAATGGGCGCGACGATTACACGTGGCGACAACTGGATAGAGGCCAGGTCGAATGGCGTGCTACAGGCGATCGACATGGATTTCAACCATATTCCTGATGCAGCAATGACGATTGCGGTTGCCGCTTTATATGCTAATGGAACCACGACTTTGCGCAATATTGCCAGCTGGCGCGTCAAGGAAACGGATCGTATCGCCGCCATGGCGAAAGAGTTGCGAAAGCTAGGTGCGATTGTCGAAGAGGGGACAGATTATATGACCGTTACACCGCCCGCCGAGATCCAGCCTGCTACTATTGATACTTACGACGATCACCGCATGGCAATGTGTTTTTCGCTGGCCACCCTTGATGGCGCTGCCCGCCGTGGTGCTGCAATGCGTATCAATGATCCCAAATGCGTAGCGAAAACCTTCCCCGATTATTTCGAGGCGTTTGCCAAAATCAACCACAAGGAATTGTTTTGAGTATGCCGACTGTGCCAGTTATTACGATAGATGGGCCAACTGCCTCAGGTAAAGGCACGGTAGCGCATCGCGTCGCCAAGCAACTGGGGTTTCATTATCTCGATTCAGGCGCTTTATATCGCCTGACGGCCTTATCGGCGCAGCAAAATCACATTGCGCTCGATGATGAAGCGAAGCTGGCTGAGCTGGCAAGAGTGTTGCCTTGTCGTTTTGTGCGTGGCCATGTGTTGCTGGATGAGCAAGATGTGACCGATGCCGTGCGGGCGGAGGCAATCGGTGTCGCTGCCTCCAAGATCGCGGTGTTGCCCGAGGTCCGCAAGGCGCTGGTTGACTTGCAGGTTGCGTTTCGCTATGCCCCGGGACTGGTGGCGGACGGGCGTGATATGGGCACAGTGATCTTCCCCGATGCTACCCAAAAAATTTATCTTACGGCAAGTGTTGAGGCGCGTGCGTCAAGAAGATATAAGCAATTGATTGAAAAGGGTTTTTCTGCTAATATGGAAGACTTGGTAAAGGATTTGACGGAGCGTGATGCGAGAGACAGTGCCCGCACCGCAGCGCCGCTCAAGCCAGCGTCAGGGGCGTATATCCTCGATACCTCAGCAATGGGAGTCGAGCAGGCGGTGCAAATCGTGCTGGATTTATACGCTAAAGCAAGCCGGTAACGCAGTAACTTCACAGGCGAAATGCTAGTGAAAATGTTGCAAGTTGGTTTGTAAATGAATTTGTGAGTTCAATTGATTTCCGGTGCATCCGTCTTCTGGAAATCGATGCTGAAGTTCCTGTGCTGATGCAAAGTCAGTGCGGGTTTGTTTAACCTAACCCAGTGTACACAGCGTTTTTGCCGTGTTCTGGATAACTCGAGTACCTTATGTCTACTGTTTTTATGTCCCAAGATTTTGCTACCGGTGCAGATAGCTTCGCAGCTTTATTCGAAGAATCCCTGTCACGCCAGGATATGCGTTCCGGTGAAGTAATCTCTGCTGAAGTCGTTCGTATCGACCACAACTTCGTGATCGTGAACGCTGGCCTCAAATCTGAAGCCTTTATTCCTGTTGAAGAATTCAAAAACGACCAGGGCGAACTGGAAGTTAACATCGGCGATTTCGTTTCCGTAGCGATTGATTCGCTGGAAAACGGTTTCGGCGACACAATTTTGTCCCGTGACAAAGCTAAACGTCTGGCCTCATGGCTCGCGCTCGAAAAAGCGCTGGAGTCTGGTGAGATGGTTATCGGTACTGTCAATGGCAAAGTCAAAGGTGGTCTGACTGTTCTGACAAACGGCATCCGCGCTTTCCTGCCAGGTTCTTTGGTTGATACACGCCCAGTGAAGGATACAACTCCTTACGAAGGCAAAACCATGGAATTCAAGGTTATCAAGCTCGACCGTAAGCGTAATAACGTTGTATTGTCCCGCCGCGCTGTAGTTGAAGCGTCTATGGGCGAAGAGCGCCAAAAACTGATGGAAACCCTGAAAGAAGGCACAGTGGTTACCGGTATCGTCAAAAATATCACTGACTACGGCGCGTTCGTGGATCTGGGTGGTATTGATGGCCTGTTGCACATCACTGATCTGGCATGGCGTCGTGTACGTCACCCTTCCGAGGTGTTGACAGTCGGTCAGGAAATCACTGCAAAAGTATTGAAATTCGACCAAGAGAAAAATCGTGTTTCCCTGGGCGTAAAACAATTGGGCGACGATCCATGGACAGGTTTGTCCCGTCGTTACCCAGCGAACACACGTCTGTTCGGTAAAGTAACAAACCTGACCGACTACGGCGCATTCGTTGAAGTCGAACAAGGTATCGAAGGTCTGGTTCACGTGTCTGAAATGGATTGGACAAACAAAAACGTGGCACCAAACAAAGTTGTTCAGTTGGGCGACGAAGTTGAAGTCATGGTTCTGGAAATCGACGAAGAACGTCGTCGTATCAGCCTGGGCATGAAACAGTGCAAAGCCAATCCTTGGGATGATTTCGCGATCAATCACAAGAAAGGTGACAAAGTTCGCGGCGCGATCAAGTCCATCACTGATTTCGGCGTATTTATCGGCTTGTCCGGTAACATCGACGGTCTGGTGCATTTGTCTGACCTGTCCTGGAACGAAACAGGCGAAGAAGCAGTTCGTCGCTTCAAGAAAGGTGATGAACTGGAAGCCATCGTATTGGCAATCGACGTTGAGCGTGAACGTGTTTCCCTCGGTGTTAAGCAATTGGAAGGTGACCCATTCAACAACTACTGCGCAATGAATGACAAAGGCGCAATCGTGACTGGTACAGTCAAGTCTGTTGAAGCTAAAGGCGCAGTCATTCAGTTGGCTGATGATGTTGAGGGCTACTTGCGTGCTTCCGAAATCTCCCGTGATCGCGTGGAAGATGCCGGTACACACCTGAAAGTTGGTGACAGCGTTGAAGCCTTGGTATTGAACATTGACCGTAAAGCTCGTGGTATCCAATTGTCTATCAAAGCAAAAGATAGTGCTGAAACACAAGAAGCAATGCAAAAAATGACAACTGACTCCAATGCAGCTTCCGGCACCACAAGCTTGGGCGCATTGTTGAAAGCTAAGCTCGACAACAAAAACTAAGCATCAATTAAGACGCTGAGTTTTAGATGACAAAGTCTGAGTTGATTGCTCGCCTGGCTGAGAGATATCCGCAACTGGTAGCAAAGGATGTGGATGTCGCGGTCAAAACCATCTTGGATGCAATGTCGGATGCGCTGGCAACAGGGCATCGCATTGAAATCCGTGGTTTTGGCAGCTTTGCCTTGAATAGTCGGCCTCCGCGCATTGGACGTAATCCCAAGTCTGGTGACAAAGTGATGGTGCCTGAAAAACGGGTGCCCCATTTCAAACCAGGTAAGGAATTGCGTGAGCGTGTGGATGCAATGGTAGGGCAACCGATACAAGACGATTAGCTTAGTCGTCAGTTCGGCGGCCTGACACTTAAAAAGTATGCAAAAAAGTGAAAACGGTATATCGGCTTGACCGATATACCGTTTTTTTTCACGTACAATTCCGTATGAGTTTAAAGATGCCTCCATGCATGCTTCAGAGCTTGTCGCGCCTCTCTGTGTTACGGTGTCAATAACTCCATAAGAGCTACTTAGGATACTGTTATGAAAATCATTTCTCGCATCATTACTGTGATCTTATTCATCATTTTTTTTGGCTTTGCGATGAAGAACGATCAAATCGTCACCTTGCAATATTTTTTTGGATACCAGCAATCTGCACCTCTAGTTATACTTTTACTAGCTTTCTTTTTGTGCGGCGGTATTCTTGGTGCATTGGCGATGGTCCCTATGGTTTTTCGCCACAAACGTGATATTTCCAAGCATAAAAAAACCATCGCAGAAATAGAAAAAGAGAGACTTGCATCGCAACGTGCAAGCACCGAAGCGCCTCAACCCGATGGCATTCGAAATATCTGATCACCATATAAGCGAAAATAAAAAATGGAATTTGATATCTGGTGGTTGCTAGGCATCCCCTTGTTTTTTTCTCTGGGCTGGATCGCCGCTCGCGTCGATATCCGCCAGTTGATTTCGGAGTCCCGTAGTCTGCCGCGTGGCTACTTCAAAGGATTGAATTTTCTGCTGAATGATCAGCATGATAAAGCGATCGATGCCTTCATCGAAATCGTTAAGCTAGATCCTGAGACAGTTGAATTGCATTTTGCGCTTGGTAATTTGTTTCGCCGTCGTGGTGAAACTGAGCGTGCAATTCGCGTACATCAAAACCTCTTATCTCGCCCCGATTTGCCGCTAGATCAACAGACCCAGGCGATGTTTGAGCTTGGTCAGGATTATCTGAAAGCAGGTCTGCTGGATCGCGCTGAAGAAACTTTTAACCAGCTGGTTGCCGGACAATACGCGATTCAGGCAAGGCGCGCGCTACTAGAAATTTATCAGCGTGAAAAAGAATGGGCGAGGGCGATTGAGGCGGCGTATGCCTTGCAAGAATCTGGTGCTGGCGGACGACAAAAAGAAATCGCCCAGTTTTACTGCGAAATGGCACAGGATGAATTAGTACATACACATCCAGATGCTGCACTGGCGATGCTAGAAAAAGCGCTGGCCGCTGATCGCCATAATGTACGCGCAGCGATCCTGATGGGCGATGTCCATCTGGCAAACGGCGAAATCGAAAAAGCCTTGCTTGCGTGGCGTCGTGTAGAGCAGCAAAGTGTTCCTCATGTTGCGCTTGTCGCACAACGACTGATGGATGGTTATCGTAAGCTGGATCGCCCACAAGAAGGTTTGAATTTACTTAAAGGCTATCTGGCAGAAGCGTCCTCCATTGATTTATTAGAGGTCGTCTTCAAAGCGACTCTGGAGTTGGATACGGTTGATGCAGCGAACCAATTGGTCAGTGACGAATTACGCCGCACGCCAACCTTATTAGGTCTGGATAAGTTGCTCGATGCGCGTCTGATGGTGGCGCCGCCAGAAGTCAGGCCTGAACTGTCCTTAGTCAAAAATCTGGTACATGGTTATGCACAAAAACTTGCACGCTATCAGTGTTCTCATTGCGGTTTTAAAGCACGCCAATTTTACTGGCAATGTCCAGGGTGCAGCCGTTGGGAAACTTATCCACCGCGCCGTACTGAAGAATTAAATGTGATGAATTGAGTTTTTGTACTCATAAAAAATAACGTAAAAATTATCTAGGGATTGTGATCACAACATGAAAATTACAATTATTGGCACGGGTTATGTCGGGCTGGTCACCGGTGGTTGTCTCGCTGAGTTGGGTAATGATGTATTTTGCCTTGACGTCGATCAACGCAAAATCGACATTTTGAATAACGGTGGTATTCCTATTCATGAGCCGGGCCTGGAAGAACTGGTTGCACGTAACCGTGCTGCTGGGCGTATCCAGTTTTCAACTGATGTTGCCGCCAGTGTTGCCCATGGCGATGTCCAGTTCATCGCGGTAGGTACTCCGCCGGACGAAGATGGATCAGCTGACTTGCAATATGTATTGGCCGCAGCTCGTAATATTGGCAAATACATGACGGGTTTTAAAGTCATCGTCGATAAATCAACGGTGCCTGTCGGCACTGCGGATAAAGTGTCTGCTGCGGTCAAAGCAGAATTGTCTGCGCGTAATTCAGATGGGCAATTTTCTGTTGTTTCTAATCCAGAATTCTTGAAAGAGGGCGCTGCTGTAGAAGATTTCATGCGTCCTGACCGGATAGTGATTGGCTGTGACGATACGCCACAAGGCCGTATTGCGCATTCGCAAATGAAAAAACTGTATACCCCTTTCAACCGCAATCACGAACGTACTTTCTGGATGGACGTGCGCTCTGCGGAATTCACCAAATATGCCGCCAACGCAATGCTGGCAACGCGGATTTCGTTCATGAATGAATTAGCGAATCTTGCAGATCATGTTGGTGCTGATATTGAAGCTGTAAGGCATGGCATCGGGTCTGACCCGCGTATTGGACATAGCTTTTTATATGCCGGTTGCGGTTATGGTGGCTCTTGTTTCCCGAAAGACGTACAGGCTTTAGAGCGTACCGCACAGGATTATGGTCTGGACTTATTAGTCTTACAGGCAGTCGAGGCTGTCAACGAACAGCAAAAACTGGTGCTTGGTAAAAAAATAGTGAAGCGCTTCGGCGATGACTTGCGTGGTAAGCATTTTGCGATATGGGGTCTTGCATTTAAACCGAACACAGATGATATGCGCGCTGCATCGTCACGTGTTTTGCTTGGCGAGTTATTGCGTAAAGGCGCCAGTGTCGCAGTGTACGATCCAGTCTCTATGCCAGAGGCAAAGCGTGTATTTGCGCTGGACTTTGCTGATAGTCCAGCATTGCTGGAAAAAATTCGTTTCGCCAGTAACCCTATGGATGCCCTGAATCAGGCAGATGCTTTGGCAATTGTTACTGAGTGGAAGGCATTCCGCAGCCCAGATTTTGATAAAGTGAAATCCTTGTTGAATCATCCGGTTATTTTTGATGGCCGTAACTTATTTGAACCAGCGGTCATGACCGAAATCGGTATTGAATACCACGGCATCGGCCGTTCTGTCCTGACACGCACATGATCCACATGCTTGAATCAAAACGTATTCTGGTCGCTGGCGATGTCATGCTGGACCGCTATTGGTTCGGTGAGGTCAATCGCATTTCTCCGGAAGCACCGGTACCGATTGTCCGGGTAGAGAGGCGCGAAGAACGTCTCGGTGGTGCCGCTAACGTCGCACGTAACGCCGCGGCCTTAGGCTTACACGCTGGCTTGCTGGGTGTGATCGGTGATGATGAGGCTGGTAACAGCGTCGAACACTTGCTGGGGCAATCGGGCATTGATAGTTATTTAAGCCGCGATACGGCGATCTCCACCATTATCAAACTGCGCGTGATTGGACGGCAGCAGCAATTATTGCGAATTGATTTTGAAGAAAAACCGACCGAGCACGTTTTACAAGACAAGCTGTCTCGTTTCAATGCTCTCATTTCTGAGTATGATTTAATCGTCCTATCCGATTATGCAAAAGGTAGTTTGGTGAATGTCGTTGCGATGATTGCAGCGGCTAAGGCAGCAGGCAAGCCTGTCCTGGTGGATCCGAAGGGAAGTGATTTTGCGCGTTATGCAGGAGCGACTATGCTGACGCCGAATAAAGCAGAATTGCGTCAGGTAATCGGCGAATGGACTAGCGAGCCTGAGTTGACAGAAAAAGCGCAAGCCCTCCGCCATCACTTATCTTTAGATGCCCTATTGCTGACTCGCTCAGAAGAGGGAATGAGCCTTTACACAGAGCATGACGTCACTCACGTACCTGCGATGGCGAGAGAAGTCTATGATGTCTCGGGTGCGGGCGATACCGTCATTGCGACGATGGCAGCAAGCCTGGCTTCTGGCTTGAGCATGAAAGATGCGGTCATGTTAGCGAATCGCGCAGGCGGCATTGTTGTTGGTAAGCTCGGTACTGCCACCGTATCGAAGGAAGAATTGTTCGCTACAACATAATCTACTTTGTTAATCAAAGTTAATTTACTGTTAATATTGTTGTCGTTGTCAACCTGAGTATCTTCAGGTCGTTAATTGAAACAGAACGAGGTGGTATTTCGGTCTGATCTTAAAAATCAATTCGACAGCGTCAATAATGAACGCAGTTCAATTCAACTTAATTGGGAGTGCTTACATGTTCAAGAAATTTCTTTTAGCTATCGCCGCAATGATTGTCACGATGGGTTTCGCTTTTGCTGACGTCGATGTGAATAAAGGTGATCAAGCCGCATTGGATGGCATTAAAGGTATCGGGCCAGCAAAATCAAAGGCGATTATCGAGGAGCGCACAAAGGGTGGAAATTTCAAAGATTGGGCTGATTTTGAAAAACGCGTTAAAGGCATCGGTGAAAAGAGCGCACTCAAGTTGTCCGCTGCAGGTTTGACGGTTAATGGTCAGCCTAAAGCAGGAGCAGAAGCAAAACCAGTAGATAAGCCGGTAAAACCAGCTAAGGTTGATAAGGCAGACAAAGCTGCTAGCGCATCGGCAGCTGCATCAATGCCTGCATCTGCGTCAGCTGCCGCTTCCACCGCTAAAGCATCTGCCAAGGCATCTGCATCTAAGTAAGAAGTATCTGGCTGTATCAGCCAAAAAAGGCAAAATCAAACAACCTCTTGGGTATGGAAATACTCAGGAGGTTTTTTTATTTACACGGTAAATTGATCATGCCCTAATTCGGATCCAAGCAGTAAGGCGCTACAGCGTTTAAAATGATGTTTTAAATTTCACACCAACGATCACCATGCCTTATTTGACCATAGAAGATACGATAGGAAATACACCGCTTGTGATGCTGCAAAGAATTCCCAGCGAGGAAATCAAGCGTCGCAACAACATTATCTTGGGTAAATTAGAGGGCAATAATCCTGCCGGATCGGTGAAAGACAGACCTGCATTGTCCATGATCAAGCATGCCGAATTGCGTGGACGTATCAAGCCCGGCGATACCCTGATTGAGGCAACTAGCGGCAATACCGGAATTGCATTAGCCATGGCTGCGGCTATGCGTGGTTATAAGATGGTGTTGTTGATGCCTGAAAATTTAAGTATAGAACGCCGTCAAAGTATGGCCGCATATGGTGCGCAGATTGTCCTGACTCCTAAAACTGGTGGTATGGAGTATGCGCGTGATCTGGCCGAGCAAATGCAAAAAGAAGGTAAGGGAGTGATCCTTGATCAGTTCGCGAATCCAGATAATCCGCTTGCGCATTATGAAACTACTGGCCCTGAAATCTGGCGTGATACAGACGGTCGCATCACGCATTTTGTGAGTGCGATGGGTACGACAGGAACGATCATGGGAGTATCTGCTTATTTGAAAGAGCAAAATCCTGAAATTCGTATTATCGGTGCGCAACCGGAAGACGGTTCCCAGATTCCCGGTATTAGAAAATGGCCAGAAGCGTATTTGCCAAAAATCTATGATAAGGCAAGAGTCGATCAGGAAGAATCAGTCAGTCAGTCGGACGCTGAGCATATGGCGCGTCGTATGGCTGCCGAGGAGGGCATTTTTTGTGGTATTTCTGCGGCAGGTGCCTGTGAGGTGGCATTACGTATTGCTCATACAGTAGAAAATGCAACGATCGTATTTATTGTTTGCGATCGTGGTGATCGTTATTTGTCGACAGGCGTATTTCCTGCCTGAAATAGTATTGTGGATTGAAATGACGCCGCACAATACGTTTTAGATACAAAAATGCCGTAAATGTACTCAGATACATTTACGGCATTCTCAATCAATTTAGTGCTTGACGACAAATTTTTTGTCGAAATTTTTTAGCTATTCGCCGCAGCTTCTTTTGGTTTGAATTGTTTGTCGCTGATACGGAATTTCGCACGACGGTCACCCATCAGTTCACGTAAATCTTTAATGCTAACATCGCTGATTTCGTGCATGCGAATTAACAGGGATGCACCAACTGGCAGACGGCGGTGACGGATTTTACTGATTACTGGCGGAGCTACTTCCAAAGCCCTAGATAAAGCGGCATCATTTTTTAAATGCAACTGTTTAATCAATGTGTCCAACAAATTATTTGGATCGTAGTCGATTTCATCGGATTCAAGCTGTGTCAGATTTGCCATAATTACCTCGCTATTTAGCTTATTGATTCAAAAAAACATTGCTTCAATAAAAGATTAATCAAACGGTAATATTGTATCTTTAAAATAGATTTTTCTTGCCAGAAGAATAGCAAAACATTGTTAAATCTCTTGACACATTGCTTTCTGATAACGTAAATGTATCATTAGATAATATTAATGTAGTTTAAATCATACTATTTGGTAATATTAATTGGAAAAAATATCATTCAGGCGTAGAAAATTCTGTGTGGCAACTGTTAGCTAATTCCGGTGATTTTTATCGACCCTCTCCTATTTTGTACGTGCGGCGGCAATGACTTTGCCCAAATCAATCACCGACATCGCATAAAAATAGCTACGATTATATTGAGTGATGGCAAAAAAATTCTCAGTAGCAAGCCAGTATTCTGTTGGATCATTTCCGTTTTGCAAATCGATCAAACCATAGAGCAAATTGTCGGTCGCATCGGGACTAGCGGTTGTTGCAACCGAGCGTAATTCGTCAAGTTTATAGTTTGCCCGCAGTCCTTGGCCTAATATCGAGCTGAGTTTGCTGATATCTTGTTCATTATCCGGATTAATCACCAGGGTTGCTGGAAATGCCGTCGGTAAATTTTTCTTCCAGCCATGCATAGATAAATAGTGCGCCACACTGCCGATGGCATCGGTTGGTGACGCCAGTAAATCAATTTGCCCGTCGCCATCAAAATCGACAGCAAACTTTCTGATGCTGCTAGGCATAAATTGCGACCAGCCTATTGCCCCCGCATAAGACCCTCTGAACTTAAATGGATCGAGACGCGATTCTCTGGCCATCAACAGCATGTTCTCTAATTCCCCGCGAAAAAATTCCATACGAGTTGCGCGTGTTGGCGTGTCCGGATAGGCAAACGCCAGTGTTGTGAGCGCATCCATCACACGAAAATTGCCGGTATTTTTACCAAACACCGTTTCTACGCCGATCAGACCGACAATGATTTCCGCAGGAACGCCGTATTGGTTTTCTGCCCGGTTCAGCGCATCCGCGTACTTATCCCAAAACGCGATACCAGCATTGATGCGATATGCGTCGACAAAGCGGGCGCGATAGGCTTTCCAATTTTTGGGTTTGCCTGCAGGGGCGGGCTTCATGAGCTGTATTGCTGATTCTACGTATCGAACCTGATCAAATGTCGTAATCAGTTCGGCTTTATCAAAGCCATGTTTCACTACCATCTGATCAATAAAATCTGCAACTTCTTTCCACTGCGCAAAGTGCGTGAACTCCGCACTCTCTTCCTGTTTGGACGCGACTTTTTTTGTTGTCACAGGACTCGATTTTTTTACCGCTGCTGTCGCATAGGAAGCACTTGTTAACGCGATGGTCAGTGCTGCAATGAGGCCAATATACTTGGTTGGAGAATGAGTTGATGCAGATAGTTTGAGCATGGAAATCAATAGGTCAGCGATATTGCTTAAGTAAAGTTTTTAAACGGGAGACGAGGATAGCAGATGGTAACTCGGCTTTACCATATTTTGCTGCTGTGTATAGATTCAAAAAGGTCTTTACCGTACCGTAACTATTATTTGGCATGATCGTTTTTAGCCTTAGCAAATATGCCTGAGGCCCTTCATGAGGCGCTTTACTCCATCCCTTGGACGCCAGTTTCTTACATAACGCAAGATAAATCTCATCCAGCGGTGATAATTGGGTACGGCAACGCATTAATGGTAGCGCATATAGCGCCATCAATAGCGCGCTGATGGCGAAAAATAACACCGTCATTTTCGGCCAATCCAAATCGCCAAGACCAAGAGAGCGCATGAAGTCGAGTTGTTTCGCCTGGTTGTAATTCAGAACCCATTGGTTCCAGGAGTTATTGACGGCA
This sequence comes from Undibacterium sp. Xuan67W, assembly GCF_049340165.1. NCBI lineage: Bacteria > Pseudomonadati > Pseudomonadota > Betaproteobacteria > Burkholderiales > Oxalobacteraceae > Undibacterium > Undibacterium sp. Xuan67W. Next base: position 200,310 of record NZ_JBMPPN010000005.1, on the reverse strand, counting down.
TCCCACTGCATGCGCAATCCGGTCAACAGGGAGTTGTTGCCAAGAGCGTTACTGATCGCACCTGTGATGCCGTTGCGGGGAATGGCATCGTTTAAACTTAACATGACCCGATTTGGCGCTACAGCAGCAGTAGGATCCACTCTTATCCAGCCCCTACCTTTTAGCCAGACTTCTGCCCAGGCATGAGCGTCTGATTGCCTGACCTCCATATAGCCATCAATGATGTTCATATCACCACCCTGATACCCGGTCACGACTCGTGCCGGAATATCGATGGCACGCATCAAAACGACAAATGCGCTTGCATAATGTTCACAAAATCCTTCGCGTGATTTAAACAAAAAGTCATCAACACTATTTGTGCCCAATAACGTGGGCTCTAATGTATAAACAAAATTCTCATTGCGAAAATAATTAAGCACTGCCTTGATGACGCTTTCGTCATCTTGAAATTTTTGCCTGAGATCCGCTGCGAACGCTAGTGTGCGCGGATTGAATCCCGCCGGCAGTTCGACTTCAGAGATCAGATCGGCTAGTTCAGATTCTGCTTGCCATTGATAAGCCGGGTAGGACCTGACCTCATAGCGCAGCCGACTATGGATCGCTTGGGATGCGGTCATTTCTTTGTGCTTATTGAGATTGCTGCCAAGGTCTGTCAGGTTTGGCGGTTCGGCAGGCATATCTAGCGCCATAAGCCAGCGCTGATTATTTGGCTCCATGATGATTTCCTGGCGTATCGGTTTGTCAGAAAATGCGATGGCGCTTTTAGCATAGGTAGCACTATTGCCTGACGGCATCTCGCCATGCGTCCAGTTCCTCCCGTCAAAGTGCGTGAGAACGATGGCGCGCCAGTACAGCAGATTTTTAGGTGGTGCTTTGAATGGCGCAAAATCTGGAAATTTGACTCTGAACGCAATATCTTCCGACAAAGCAAGTTTGCTGATATTTCCCGGCGCCATGGAGTCTGATAATCCGGTATGTCCACTTTGTGCATCACCAGGTAATTTCCACAAAGGCCCTTGAATCCTGGGCACCAGATAGAACGCGACAATAGTTAGCGGAATCGCGAGACCTAAAATGGACAAACCTAATTTTAATCTTTTCCACAACGATGGCACTACGCACGTATAGTGAAACGATAATTGCGCCGTAAGTAAAGCGGCTAAGGCACACAATGACATCGCGGCGGTGCCGATCGTTTGTGCGTCAAAAAAATGCGTCAATAGCAGAAAATAACCCAAATAGATGACGACAAATAAATCCCGCTTGGCATGCATTTCCAGTAATTTGCAAACCAGCAGCATCATCAGCATGGTCACGCCGACTTCTTTGCCGAAGAAAGTGCGAAATTGCCAGAACACAGCGCACATCATCATGCCGGCAATCGGGACTAGCACCCATGATGGTGGCAGGCGGCGTCCGGTCAGTGTGACCCAGACTCGCCACGCAAACAGCCCCAGACAACTCGCCGATACCCACCATGCTGCGTGCAAAGTATGTGGCAGCAGCACCAGTAAACATGAGAACATCAGTAGCAAAGTATCAGCCTTGTCACGCGCCAGAGGCAGCTTGCGCCAGCTGGTATGCATGGAGGCGATTCCATTTTTACTCAACATGTTCGGGGTCGATTGGTTCATGAGCGATGCTTATCGGTGAGGTCATGCAAGGCAAGGGCACGCAGACAGTCCTGCAGATGTGCTTGACCTGTCGTGATTGGATAATCTATATTTCCAAGTCGAAATCCGTATGACAAGGCCGACGCATCTGCCTCAAGCACCCAGCTCGTCATTCTGGCAAGTTTTAATTCCAGATCCATTGATCTCGGTAAGCTGGCAAAGTCGAGAATGATATCGCTGGCGGATCCGCCCGAAAATTGCTTCGTCACGAGTTGACCGCCCGATTCCAGATCAAGTTTGGCAATTTGCTTCCACGCCAGATGTTTCATGGCATCGCCGGTCTGGTAGGCGCGTACCCCCGAAAAATCTTCATCTCCGGCGTGGCCTTGACCATCATTTTTTTCGGTACCTTGCTGGGGCAAGGGGGGCGGATTTTGTTCGGGTCGAGGATAGACCAATACCTGTGCATCAGGCAGCCAAGTGCTCCAGGCACGCAATAAACCTAAGGGAAACCAGGTTTGCAGGCGTACCCTGGGGATGGACATGTAACCACGCTCCGCTGTCGGATAACTCAGCGTGACACTGGTGCGACTCTCGTGTGCGACGTCGATGGCGTGATCTGTCGCACCTTTTTGAGAAAAGCCTATCCAGATTGCATAACGATGACGTTTGCGTCGATTGATGATGTGCAGGATAAATTGCGCATCCTCACCGGCAAATACGGGCTGTGCACTCCCGGCAAGTAAATGCAGGTACGCGAGGTTCAAAAAAGCAAAATACGCATTGATCATGCCACACGCAACCAGCACAAAAGTCAGTGCAAAACCCAGACTCAGATTGTAGTTAGTGGAGGCAATGAATAAAACAATCATGAGCAAGCCAAACATCCATCCGGCTTTGCTAGGTAATGTAAACACACGTCGTTGCTTGAGCAGTACCTCACCACTCTCCGGTTTGTGTTCAAGAAAAACCAGTCGACGAAAGCGTTCGCGTATAGAGGTCAGCATAGATTGGCAATAATAACGATGGTGGTCCGTTGACTGTTATTTGGCTATCGTTACACTGCGATGCGCATCATCAGTTGCTGGAGCAATTCGCTGCTTGCATTGGTTTTGCCGCTCACAGATTTGAGTGGCCGTAAGCGATGGGCAATCACTGGTATCAGCACGGCCTGCACATCTTCGGGAATGACATGATCACGTCCCTCCAGGGCAGCCCAGGCGCGGGCCGCTTGTAACAGCGCAATTGCAGCACGCGGGCTCATCCCGTCGGCAAAGGTATCGCTTTGGCGAGTTGCATGCGCCAGAGACTGCACATAGTCAATCAGCGATGGGGAGGTATGAATATGACGCAATAGCTTTTGTGCTTCGACTAATTCCTCCGCTCGCATGACTGCCGGCAGATTTTGTAGCAAAGTCCGGCGATCTTCGCCCATCAGCAAGGCACGTTCTGCTGCAGCGTCTGGGTAGCCAAGGGAAAGGCACATCAGGAAGCGGTCAAGCTGTGACTCCGGTAACGCGAACGTGCCGACTTGATGTGTGGGATTTTGTGTGGCGATCACAAAGAAGGGCGAGGGGAGTGGGCGCGTTTTACCTTCTACGCTGACCTGACGCTCCTCCATTGCCTCTAATAATGCGGATTGAGTTTTTGGTGTGGCACGATTAATTTCATCGGCAAGCAATACTTGGGTAAATACCGGGCCAGGATGGAAAATAAACTGACTTTTTTCCCTGTCAAAAATCGAAATGCCTACTACGTCTGCTGGCAAAAGATCACTGGTAAATTGCAAACGATTAAATTGCAGGCCCAGTGAAATCGCTAGAGCGTGTGCCAGTGTAGTTTTTCCTACACCAGGGACATCTTCGACCAGCAAGTGACCGCCAGCGAGCAGGCAGACTAAGGCCTGACGTATTTGCTGGTCTTTACCAATAATGACTTGATTAACTTGTTTTGCGACAGCGTGAACTTTAGAAAACATGGTGGGCCTGTTAGGTCAGTCGGAGAGGGCATGCAAAGGACAATCTCTCTAGTGTAAACCGAATCAAGGCATTCTGTATTTTTGACGCACCAGCATAAGCGCTAATCAGCATCAAAAACCGTGTCAAAGCCATAGGTGATTTGCAAAAAACACTAAATAGGGCGACACTTATCAATGGAGATGTACTAATTTACCTAGGACGCGTACAAACTTAGCAGATACCTGAATAGGCGTTTGATGAGAAGCGCCAGTCCTGTTACGACAGCATACTAATGACAACCGCGTTTTATACCCACGCTGACTGCAAACGCCACGAGATGGGTTCGTGGCATCCAGAATCACCCGAACGCCTGCAGGCAATTGAGGATCAGTTGATTGCAAGCCGTATCGATAGTTTGCTGGAATTTCGAGAGGCTCCAGCCGCAGATGAAAAAGATTTGGCAAGAGTACATACGCAGGATGCCATTTATCGTATCCGCGAGAACTGCCCCGGGGTCAATTCTGAATACCAGCACTTCCCGCTTGATGCGGACACCATGCTCAATGCTTATACTTGGCGTGCTGCGCTGCGTGCAGCGGGCGCAGCAATCGCGGCCACAGATGCGGTAATCGCCGGTGAATTAGACAATGCTTTTTGCTCGGTTCGTCCACCTGGACATCATGCTACTCCACGTGAAGCCATGGGTTTTTGTATGTTCAATAATGTTGCAGTCGCCGCCAAACATGCGATGGAAGTACATGGGCTTCAGCGAGTCGCCGTCGTCGATTTTGATGTTCACCATGGCAATGGAACTGAAGAGGCTTTTCGTGATGATCCGCGGGTACTCATGGTGAGTTTTTTTCAGCACCCTTTTTATCCCTATACCGGAACAGATCATCCTGCCGCAAACATGGTGAACTTGCCGATTCCAGCGCATAGCTATGGTGATGTTGTGCGCCAGGCCATTACCGAAAAATGGCTCCCGGCCCTACATCAGCATCAACCTGAGATGATTTTTATTTCTGCGGGATTTGATGCGCATAAGGAAGACGATATGGGACAGATGGGATTAGTCGAAGCGGATTACAGCTGGATTACCCGTCAGATCATGATGGTTGCAAAACAATACTCAAGAGGAAGGATCGTGAGCTGTCTTGAAGGAGGCTACAACTTGTCTGCACTCGGTCGCAGCGTTGTTGCACATATTAAAGTGCTAGCCGAATTAGATTGAGACGGTGTCAAAAGACGATTTCTGCATAGTTTATGATGAAAGACTTTGCAAGCATCTCTTTGCTTGTGTAGAGTAAGTCACATTCCACTGCATTGAAGACCCTAGAAAGGAAGACGAATGGCAAGACCAGAGAAAGTCCGTTTAGGGGAAATTTTGCTCCAGCAGAAGTTGATGTCAGAAGAGCAGCTTCAAATAGCATTGACTGAACAAAAACGCAGTGGCAGAAAACTCGGTAAAGTATTTGTAGAAAACGGCTTTGTCACCGAAGATCAAATATCTGGCGCACTGGCGAAGCAGCTAAACATCCAGTACATCAATCTGAAGCAATACAACCTCAGTCCCGGTGTTGTGAAGCTGCTGCCTGAGATTCAGGCCCGTCGATTCAGGGCGCTCGCTCTGGAGAATCAAGGCAGTGCAATACTGGTCGGTATGGCCGATCCTACCGATCTGTTTGCGTATGATGAAATCACTCGCATCGTCAAATCCCCAATTCTGTTAGCTGTCGTCAACGAAACAGAGCTATTGCAAACAATTGATCAGGTATATCGGCGTACTGACGAAATATCGGGATTGGCCAAAGAGCTGGAGCAAGAACTTGGCGATACCAATATTGATTTTGGCATGCTCAGCGTCACGCCGGGGATGGAAGACGCTCCGGTCGTCAAGTTACTGCAGTCAGTTTTTGATGATGCAACTCAGATACGTGCCTCGGATATCCATATAGAACCTCAGGAAAAACGTTTGCAAATACGTTTCCGGATCGACGGTGTCTTGCATCTGCAAACTGAAACCGATATTAAAATCGCTCCATCCATGGTGCTGCGCTTGAAGTTGATGTCCGATATGGATATCTCAGAAAAACGCATACCGCAAGATGGTCGCTTTGTAATCAAAGTAAGACAGCAACAGATTGACGTCCGTATTTCCACGATGCCGACCCAATACGGTGAATCGGTAGTCATGCGGCTGCTGAATCAAAGTGGCGGTACGCTAAATCTGGAACGCATCGGCATGCCCAAGCATATGCTGGCAAGATTTCGTTCTATCATTAATCGGCCCAATGGTCTGGTCTTAGTCACCGGCCCTACCGGTAGCGGTAAAACGACGACTTTATATGGTGCCTTATCTGAATTAAACACAGAGGGACGTAAGCTGATTACGGTGGAAGATCCGGTTGAATATCGCCTCGCAGGCATCAATCAAGTGCAGGTGAATGAGAAAATTGAACTCAGTTTTGCCAGAGTATTGCGTGCCAGCTTACGTCAGGATCCCGATGTGTTACTCGTCGGCGAAATGCGCGATCAGGAAACAGCGCAAATCGGTATGCGCGCTGCGATGACAGGCCATCTGGTATTGTCTACTTTGCATACGAATGACGCCGTCAGCACGCCAATCCGTTTGATGGATATGGGTGTACCACGATTTATGGTCGGCAGTTCTTTGCAGGCAGTCTTGGCGCAAAGGCTGGTCAGGGTTATCTGTGAAAGTTGTAGTGAGCCGACACCGCTCAGCGCTACCGAGAGGGAGTGGCTAAAGCAAGAGCTTCGTGAGCACGTGGATGCATACGCCTACCATAAAGGTCGTGGTTGCAGTCATTGCAATGGCACAGGATATCGTGGCCGGGTTGGTGTTTATGAGTTACTGGAAGTCACCCAAGCCGTAGCGGATGCGGCAAATCACGGGGATCCGGCAAGTTTCATAAAAATCGGCCAGCAACAGATGGCTGGACACACTTTGCGTAAGCATGCAGTAGATTTGGCTATTGCCGGTAAAACGACGATTGCTGAGGCAATGCGCATCAGTAATCAACTAGAGGAATAACATGCCTTTTTTCGCTTACAAAGCCAGAAATGCTCGCGGCGAGCTAGTCGAGGGCGTCTTGGAAAGCGCGGATAGTGGCGCGGTAGCGAGTCAGTTATTTAATAGCGGAATTACACCAATACATATTAATCCCACTAGTCACCCAGCTAAAAGCGGCGAAATGACCTGGTGGAAAAAATTTACCGAGCCCAAAGTATTGTCGCTGGATGTGCAGCTTTTTAGTCGCCAGCTCTATACCTTGCTTAAATCTGGCGTGCCGATCATGCGCGGCCTAGCGGGCTTGCAAGAGTCTGCAATCAACAAATCATTTGCCAGAGTAATTTTGGATCTGCGTGAGTCCTTGGATGGTGGGCGAGAACTCTCTGCCGCGATGCGACGCCATCCGGATATATTTTCGACGTTTTATATCAGTATGGTGCGGGTAGGAGAAATGACGGGGCAACTAGAGGATATTTTTATCCGCCTGTACGCGCATCTTGAGTTTGAAAGAGAGATGAAGGAGCGCGTCAAGTCAGCATTGCGTTATCCGACTTTCGTCATGGTTGCGATGGTACTCGCGATGGCGGTGATTAATATTTTTGTTATTCCTGCATTCGCTAAAGTTTTTGCCGGATTTAATGCAGAATTACCTCTGATGACCAGGATTTTACTAGGCGTTTCGAATTTCACAGTGGAGTATTGGCCCGTCTGTTTATTTGCGCTAGTAGCTTCGATCGTTGCTTTCAAAACGTATGTTGGCACACGTAATGGCCGTTATCAGTGGGATAAAGTGAAATTAAAAATCCCGATTGTTGGCCGCATCATACTCAAAGGAACTCTGGCTCGTTTTGCACGTAGCTTCGCTCTGTCCAGCAAAAGTGGCGTGCCGATTGTGCAAGCACTTAATGTTGTGTCCCAAACGGTCGATAACAGCTATATATCTGTCCGGATAGAGCAAATGCGTGACGGTGTAGAGCGTGGAGAGAGCATTCTACGTACCGCTGTCGTCGCAGGGATTTTTACCCCCATCGTACTACAGATGATCGCAGTGGGTGAGGAGAGTGGCGAGCTGGATGATCTGATGGACGAGATCGCCAGTATGTATGAGCGCGATGTTGAATACGAATTAAAAACCTTGTCCTCTAATATTGAACCGATACTGATTGTCGGGCTAGGTGTTTTGGTGCTGGTGCTCGCTCTGGGTATTTTCTTACCGATTTGGGATCTGGGAAAAGTCGCACTCAAAAAATGAATGTTCCCCTGTACGAACATGCGTGGGAAATTGATGCGTCGTTTTTACGCTAAGACGCGCCAGCGAGGCGAGTGTGAGCTATTGGCAGGAAGGGTACGCCCTGTTGGTGTGATTCTGCTTCAGCCGTAAGAGTGTTGTAATTTAGACAGAGTGTCACTATCAGGCTAGTTGAGCGCTGATCGAATGCCAATCTTTAACAATTGTTTGCTACTATTGCGTTACGGAAATGCTAGTCTGAACTGAACCTGATTTCAGATGCTTTTTATATCTTTACGTATCTCTGTATCTTCTAATAGCATGGTCATTATCCGAATATCTGGAGTACATCATGAATCAAAAAACAGCCCAACGACAACATGGCTTCACGCTGATTGAACTGATTGTCGTTATTACGATCCTCGGCATTTTGGCCGCTTTAGCCTTGCCTAGGTTTGCAGCAATACAGACAGATGCGCGCATCGCCAAGATGAATGGTGCTTTGGGTACAATTAAAGCAGCGGCTGTGTTGGCTCACTCTATTCAGTTGACCCAACAGCTTGCTCCGGGTACATCGGTCGTGATGGAAGGTTCTACCATATTGATGGCGAATGGTTACCCGACCAGTGCGATGACCTCGATTGGTCATGCTGCCGGATTTACGACGGCTGCAGGTGTTGCATTGTCCGATTATGTACCCGTTGCAACATCTGCAACAGTTTTTACTGTAAGTGCTGATGCTACGCATGCTGCTTGCGCGGTAACCTATACCGTACCTACCGGCGCTGGTTTCGCGCCAACATACAGTAACGCAGGTGTCACCGCTGCTAACTGTTAATGTGTAATGAGATCGAGATTTAATCAGTAAATTTATTGCCGGTACGATTTGTAATTGAGTTGCAGTAAGAGTTTATTATTTCTACTCAAAGGCTCTACAAATAGAGTAGGCACGAAACAAACACGAAACAAACATTAGGTAACAGTTCACGTAAAAACAGGAGATGCAAATGAATAAGCAACAATCGGGTTTTACCCTTATTGAGTTGGTCATGGTAATTGTGATTCTTGGCATTTTGGCTGCAACAGCCTTGCCTAAGTTTGTCGATTTGAGATCTGATGCAAATGCATCTGTTGCACAAGGTTATGGCGGTGCCCTTAGTTCTGCCGCAGGTATTAACTATGCCGGCTGCGCAGCCAAAAATTTTACTGTAACAGCGAATGTCTGCGTAAAAGTAGCAAAATGCTCTGATGCAGGCGCTTTACTTAACCCTGCTGTCACGATAACTGTCGGTGCATTGCCAGCACCAACAGTGGCAAAAACTTTGTATATCGTGACTGATACTGCCGCGGCGACAAGTGCTCCTGCTACATGCAATGCTGTCTATGGCGATGGCACTAATGCCGGCGTGACATTTGCCTACTCGATAACTGGTACCTGATTCTGATAGTCTGGTTGCGATATTAATGAGGCGGACATGAATTTTTTCTAGTTCATGTCCGTTATTGTATTGATTTCACTGTCGGGAGCTTATGCCAGTAATATTGGGCTTCCTAAGTGATCACAACGTCATGATATGCACCAATGTTGTATCAATACTGTATCGAGCTAAGCTTTATTCTTACACGTCTGGATTACCGGGCGTCTCATCTGATTCAGACATATCAATTTGGTAAGCGATCTGATTATGCGAACCAACACCATCTGTATTTCATTAAGGGCGACAGCATTTACTTTGATCGAAATGATCATGGTACTGGTATTAATCGGTATTCTCTCCGTAGCAATCATTCCCCGTTTCTCCGATAAAAAAGCCTTCGATGCGCGTGGTTTTTTTGACCAGAGTCAAAGCATGGTGCGCTATGCGCAAAAAGTAGCGATTGCGCAGCGAAAAAATGTATTTGTCCGGATTGATTCCACAGCAGGTCCTATTTGTCTTTTATACGTATCAACGGTCACTTGTTCGTCGGCCACACTTGCCAATGCTGTGTTGAATCCGGCGGATCAAAAAATATTTTCGCAAACACCTCCTAGTGCGATCAGTTTTACCGGCACTGCACTTTTTTCTTTTGATGCGCTTGGTAAACCGAGTTTTTCCAGTGCACTTACTTTAGGCGTAACAGGTGATGGCTCCACACGGACGATGACCATAGAAAGTGACACTGGCTATGTTCACTAAACTTATCATCATTAATCGGCAATCGGGCATATCGCTGATTGAGCTGATCATGTTTATCGTCATCGTCAGCCTGGCCATGGTCGGTATTTTATCTGTGATGAATGTAACGAGTAAGGCCAGTGCCGATCCTATGTTGCGTAAACAAGCGATTGCAATAGGCGAGTCTTTGCTGGAAGAGATCACATTGCAAGCATTTACTTACTGTCTTCCCAATGATGCGAATGCAGGTACCGCAACCAACACGGCGGCTTGTACTGGTGGAGCCCCAAATTCAGAGGATGTGCTACCTGTGACCGCCAGAGTAAGTAATCTTGCAGGTGTTCCTCGCACTGCAAATAATGTGGCGGACTACAACAATCTGGATTTGCCGACGACTATCTATGACATCAGCGGTAACGCGGTTGGCACAACTGGCTATAGCGCCAAAGTCGCAATTACACAGGTGGGGGCCACTGCTTTTACACCTGCCCTCAATAATAATGACGCGCTGCAGATCGATGTGACAGTCAAGGATCCCGCTGCCAATACGATACTGCTAACAGCTTACCGCTTGCGTTATGCACCCCGGGCGGTACCCTGATATGTCTCATCATCCGCTTTTTCAGCATTACCAAAAAGGATTCACCTTAGTTGAAGCCATCATGGTAATGACGATCACCGGCATATTAGCTGCAGGTGTTGCCGTGTTTATACAAAAGCCGGTACAGGGTTATTTCGATTTGGCGAGGCGTACAGAATTGAGTGATATCGCCGACACAGCGGTAAGGCGTATTTCGCGTGACTTGCATCTGGCTTTACCGAATAGCGTCAGAACAGTGGCTGCTGATACCAGCTGCATTGAATTTTTACCGACTAAAACCGGTGGACGCTATCGTGCCGATGTACCGGGTAATGTGGTGGATACGGCCGTGGCAACATCGATTGTAGAGACCATCGGCCCGCTGAGTACCGCACCTGCCGCTGGTGACAGACTAGTCATCTACAATCTCGGCATCACTGGTGCTGATGCTTATAATAGTGATAATTCAGGTGTGGTTGCATCCAGTACGACAAGCGCTACATCGACTCAGATCACCTTGTCACCTTCCAAATTATTTCCGTTTACCTCGCCGGCAAATCGCTTTCATGTCATTTCCGGAACAGAGCAAGCCGTGTTTTATGCATGTAAATTAACAGGCGTAGATGCGGCAGGTAATGGCCTGGGACACTTATATCGTTTTTCCGGTTATGGCATCAATTCTAGTGTTAGTAGCTGTCCGACCGTGACCTCAAGCACTCCTGTATTGGCCGATAATGTAAGCAGTTGTAGTTTTAACTTTGCCTCTGGTGTGACAGCAAGAACCGGTCTGGTCTCGATACGGCTGGGTATCACCAAGAGTAATGAAACCGTCACGCTTTACCATGATGTTCATGTCAGCAATGTTCCCTGAATTTTATTTACTCCGTGACAATGCGAAGTCCGCCTGTTGCGCTAATCGGGCCGATTCTATGAACTCGGTGCGCGCACGTGGTTTCTCCTTGGTGGCTGCGATTTTTTTACTGGTCATATTATCTGCTCTGGGAACATTTATGCTGTCCCTTTCAACCATGGAGCAGACCAGTTCAACGCAGGATTTATTGGGAAGTAAAGCCTATCAGGCGGCAAAAACCGGGATAGAGTGGGGCACTTATCAGATCATGGCACCGGAAAATACAAATCCTGCAACGGCACCATTTACCACTCAGTATGTTTGTCCATCATCACCGACCACTATTTCGACTCTTGCCGGAGGATTATATAAATTTTCTGTTCAGGTGAGCTGCCAGAGCACGAGCCAGCCTGAGGGGGGCAACGTCATTACGGTGTATCAGATTACATCGACCGCGACATTTGGTACATCACCGGCATCAAATTTTGTAGAGCGACAAATTTCTGCCAGTGTGAATACCTGCCGTAAGGTGGCGAATGGTGCAAGTTGTTAAGTTAACCAAGCAGCCTAAGGGGATTGCACTGACTTTACAAAATATAAGGGTCTAACAGATCAGGCAGATTTTTTATATGAACAAGCGGTGTTCAATTGTGTTGCCTTCGTAATGTTATTGGAAGTGAGCGAAATGAAGTCCTTCATCAAGTCAGCCTTTTGTCGATACGGTCTATACCTAATAGGTCTGTTGTTATCGGGCGTTGGTATTTCTACGGCATTTGCTGCCGGAATTGAATTTAATACGACTGGTGGTAACAGCGCCACTAATGGCCTACATATCTACGTTGAAGACACGACGCATATCCAAGTGACCCGTCTCGACGGCACCGGGCAGGTCTACAGTCCGGGTGCTGTGCCGCCGAGTCCCAGTCTGGATAACGGCGTATTTTTGCGAGCAAATGGGAAGGTATATGGGCCTGGCCACAGCGTCACGACTTTTGTGCCAACTGGCGGTATGTTTAATACCTACAGTATTTCGGCAACAACACCACCGAATCCGGCGTCTTTTGGTGTCCAGCAGACGGCAACAGGTAACTTCGGTATTACATCCGGCCCTCAGGTCACCGTGGTTTGGCGTTATACGACGCCACTCGACTTTATGACGGCGGAGGTAACACTGGTTATTCCCGCCGCTTATGCTGTGAGTGCCGCAAATCCGGTGCGTTATTACCATGTATTCGACACCTATTTGGGGGGGAGTGACAACGGTTGTGGAGTGAAGTACGGTGGTGGGGGCGCTTCGGTAGTTATCGGTACTTACCCCCCTCCAGCACCAAGTACGACTTGTGCGTCAAGCACCAGTATTCCGAGTGGCGTAAGCATTGTTGAGTCGTTTCGCGAGCGCAGCGGACTTTCTTTCTCGCATTATTGTGCTTCGGGATGGAGTACTTTTTTTACAGGTAGTACCTGCTCAGTATTGCAAGCCGCCTCAATGAATGACACCATAGCGACGACCTATCAGGATACGGGGATTGGCATCGAATATGATTTCATTGCTCCTGGCACCTATACTTTTAGTTATGACTTTGTGATTGGTTCGCCAGTTGTGCCACCTTATGATCATCTGGAGATTCAGCATGATGGCGTTGGTACCCTATGTCCGGAAAATGTCACTGTGCTGGCATGTAAGACTTCTACTGTGCCATGCAATACCAGTGACTATGTGAGCTCTGGTACTTTGACGGGCAGTCTGACGCTTACCCCTGCAACACCCATTGTAACGGCTACGCCGTCTACATTTACACTGGGTTCAGGAGCGTCTAGTACGACGGTCGCTTTGCAGCCAACAGCACCTGCTGGCGCATACGTCTTAGGTGTCAGCAGCCTAAGCTCACTTCCTCTCAATGGCGTCAAATGTTATAACACTGCAACCAAGATAGCTAGTTGCGCTATTGTTTTTGCGAATACGCCTTGCGTCGCAAATTTTGAATGCATGGAAACTGGCACCGTTGGACCTCCTCCCGTTCAATTGCCCTACAATAATTTGAAGACGAATTCATCGGCAAGGAATCCGCTCTACACCAAGTTAGCAGGAAAAGATTTCAAATTTGATGTGGTTGCCTTGTTAGCTGACGGATCGCAGGCAACCAGTTACACCGCGACTTCGAACGTGGTAGTCGAACTTTTTGATGACACTACACCTCCGGCACTATGCAGTGCCTACAACTCACCTATTGCGAGTCAGCCAATTACGTTTGTTGCCGCCGATGCGGGACGTAAAACTTTGCCAGCGAACTTTAATCTTCCTCAGTCGTATAAAAATTTGCGTTGCCGTATCCGAGATCAGAATATGTCACCGAATATTTATGGGTGTTCGTCGGATAAATTCTCCGTCCGGCCTGTAGCACCGATAATGAACACGACAGCCTTGGCCGTACCGGCCTCAATTAATGATGCAACTGTCATTAAGGCTGGTACGCCCTTTACTTTGGGCGCGACTACCAACCCCGTCGCTGGTTATACTGGCACCTTAGCTCTTGATGTTTCGAAATTGACTGCACAAGATCCGAGTAAAACGACACAACAGATTGGCGGGCAGGTAGGTAATCTTTATCTCGCGAATACAGCGAGCAAATTGACTGTCGCTACAAACGCCATCAGTGTCAGTAATAATGCAAGTTATTCCGAAGTCGGTTACCTGTATGCAGGTATTGGCAGTTTTCGCGATGATAATTTCACGAGTATCGATCTCGAGCCCGCGAATTGTTCTGCCAGTAACACTTGCGATTGCAATACCTCGACGACTAGCGATGCCTATCTTTCCGATGTGATGGATGCGAGCGGACGTTATGGATGCTCGATCGGCAACAAAACAACACAGTCATTTGGGCGATTCATTCCGGATCATTTTTCCATTGTCAAACCGACGACCTTCAACGGATTTTGTACCGCAGGTGGGTTCATTTATATGGATCAGTCTTTTAACCTGACTGCATCCGTAGAGGCGCGTAATTTCAGCAATGCGAAGACCCTGAACTATCAGCAGCTATATGGACACGCCACCGTTACCGGACAGATGCTGGATGGCTCTAATACGGTTGCCATTAATCGCCTGGCGATTGTGGCACCTCCAACCACACCATGGGTGAGTGGTGCCTACTCTTTTGTCGCAAATAAATTTAGTCGACTGGCAGCTCCTGATGGTCCATTTGACGCTTTGTCAATTGGATTAGGCGTCGCTGAAAGTTCAGGCATTGATAATGGACTTGTTCCGCTTTGGGACCGAGACATGGATGCCACCAATCCTACATGCGTCCCTGACCCCGCAGGCACGAGCAGCAACGCAGCCGGTGCCTGTAAAGCTGTCAAAATAGCTAGCACCAAAATGCGTCACGGACGATTGAAATTATCAAACGCATCTGGATCAGAATTGCTTGCCTTGCCTGTTCCGTTAAGACTGGAATACTGGAATGCAGCTTCTGGATGGAATCTGAATACTCTGGATAGCTGCAGTAATATCGCAGCCAGCGATATGGCGTTTGCCTACCCTGCAACGAGTACTAAAACTCAATTGACGGCATGTGAGACGGCAATCACCGTAACTGGTACTGCGCCGAATCAGACTGTTAAATTAAGTGCTCCCGGTGCAGGCAATTTTGGCTGGACAGACTTGACGCTGAATCTGGATAGTAGCGCCGCAGGTAACCGGTGTGTCGCTGTTGGTGTAGCTGGACCGCTTGCAACGACGGCTAATTTCCCCTGGCTTAAATACAATTGGCTGGGTACAGGCGTAGATAATCCAAAATCAAAAGCCAGCTTTGGTATTTACAAGAACGCCAGTGAATTTCTCTATTTGCGTGAAAATCACTGACATCTGTCTGCTTATGATCGTTAGCGCATCATTTTTGCGCATCACTGATTGACACTGGTTCGATATTAACTTAACGTCAAGTGAAACAATTTTTTGGATTCTGTGCATGAGATTTTTTGCAAAAAACAAGAAATATGCAGGATGGATGGCAATCAGTCTGGAGCGTGATTGTGCGCGAGTTGCACACGTGACCAGACCTGCAAATGGTAAGCCGGTGTTAGAGATGCTTACCTCACTTCCTAATGCAGCAAGCCCGACAGAAACGCTGAAGCTCCTCAAAAAACAATTGAATGCGCAAAATTATCGATGCAGTCTGATGCTATCGCAAGGTGAATTTCAGTTGCTCTCGGTTGAGTCGCCGAATGTGCCGCCAGATGAACTTAAAAATGCAATGCGCTGGCGCTTGAAAGATATGCTGGATTATCACATTGACGATGCCACCATTGACGTTCTTGATATTCCGGCAGATAAAGCCATTCAGGGGAGAGCACACTCCATGTATGCGGTCGCTGCCCGCAACCAAATTATTTCTGACCATCAGACAGCTTTTCAGAATGCTGGTATTCCATTGGATGTCATCGATATCACTGACCTCGCACAGCGCAATGTGTCCGTACTGCTAGAACCTGAAGGCAGGGGGCTGGCCTTGTTATCATTTGATGGAAATGGCGGTCTGTTAACAGTCAGCTATGGTGGGGAGTTATATCTGTCTCGTCGAATTGATATCAGTCTCAAGCAGTTGCAGACTAGAGATGCGGACAGCAAAAATGCTATTTATGAGCGGATCGCGCTTGAGTTGCAGCGCTCGCTCGATAATTTTGACCGGCAGCATACTTTTATTACCACGGTCAAACTGGTCTTGGCACCATTAGGCGATGAGATATCGAAAGATTTACAGGCCTACCTTGCCGCCAATATTTATATGGCGGTAGAGGTTTTGAATTTTGCAGATGTGTTGGACATATCGAAAGCGCCGGTGCTGGCGCACCAGGATAGTCAGCAAGCGTTTTTTATGACAATCGGTGCTGCCCTACGTCACGAAGAGACGGTGTTATGAGCCAGCAGATCAATCTCTTTAATCCGATTTTTCTCAAGAAAAATACGTATTTTTCAGCTGCTACCATGCTGCAGACAGCGGGTTTGCTGATGTTAGGCGTGTTCGCCATCACCATCTATACCTCACTACAAACCGCTAGTTTTGTCAAAACGGCAGATATCGTCAATATACAATTACGCGACGCAGAAGCGAAAGTGGGAAAAGTAAGGGCTAATGCTGTCGAGCCACAAAAAAACAGGCAAATCGAAAATTCAATTCTGAAAACAGAAACTGAATTAGCCAGCAAGCAAAAAATTTTGAATTTACTGCAGAAAAGTGATTTTGGTAACACCAAAGGTTATTCAATTTATTTACAGGCATTTGCAAGGCAGATTCCCAACGGTGTCTGGCTCACGGGATTAAGTATTGATGGTGCCGGTAGTGATATCGGGTTGCAGGGAAGGGCGCTTAAACCTGAATTGCTGCCTGTCTATGTCAACAGACTCAAGCAAGAAAATAGCTTGCAAGGAAAAAGCTTTTCTTCTTTACAGATGCAGATGCCATCCGTTGACGCAGATAAGCAAGATGCCGGTGCCACCGCTTTATTAAAATCAAAAACGCAGGTTCCGTTTATCGAGTTCTCGCTAAGATCCTCTGGCAGTACCGATGCAGCAGATGGTGTCGGAGTCAAACTAAAATGAACCAACAATTACGTCAGCAATGGATTAACTTTGCCGCTAAGGTAGACAAACTGAGTTTGCGTGAGCGATGCATTACGTTTGCCGTTTTAGTGATGGCGATCATGCTTGGCGCAAATACCTTTTTTATTGAACCGCAATTCTTAAAACAGAAAACGCTATCAGAAAAAATAAAGCAAGACCAAGCGAAAATCAACGCGATACAAGCAGAGATCTCGCAAAAAATCACAATCAAGCAAGTTGACCCAGATTTAGACAATAAGCAAAGATTGTTCTCCGCCCAGCAGCAGTTAGCAGAACTTGAAAAGCGTATGCAGCATGTGCAAAAAGATCTGATTCCACCAGAAAAGATGGGGACTTTGCTAGAAAATATCTTAAAGCGTAATCAGAAATTGCAGCTCGTATCATTGAAAACGTTGCCCGTATCAAGTGTTGCAGAAGAAGTCGATGTCAACGCCAGAGCGGTAGCGGTTATTAATCCGGCTATTACTCCGGCAGGTGCGCCAGCCAGCGTTGCCGCTGACGGTCTGATTGCCGAAAATGGTGTCATTTATAAACATGGATTTGAGATCGTGGTATCTGGTAATTACCTCGATATGTTGACGTACATGCGTGAGCTTGAGCAAATGCCTGAACAGGTGTACTGGAGTAAGGCAAGGATTCGGGTAGACACCTATCCAACCGCAAGCCTGACGCTGACTTTATTCACCTTGAGTCTGGAAAAGAAATGGCTCAATTTATGATTTACCTTAGCAGGAACTCCGGACATTGCTCCCGTCAGACTTTGATCCCGCCTATTGTGAGCTTGTTTATGGGTTTGTCGTTGTTGAGTCAGCCTGCACTTGTCGCGGCCCAAAGCATCCCGGATCCTACACGGCCACCGGATACCTTGCTGCTACCAGCGACGACGGGTAGCAATGAAATAGCTGCAGGCCCGGTATTGCAATCAGTGTTGATTTCACCCAGTCGCAGGCTGGCGATCATTAGTGGAAAAACCCTTGGGCTGAATGATAAATTCAATGAGCAGACAGTGATCAAAATTAATGAGACGGAAGTTGTTCTGCGCAACGGCAAAGAACTACAGACATTGAAATTATTTCCGGATTTTGAAAAAAAACCTACTCGTGCATCAAATACTCCTCCCGCTAATGCGAAAAAATAATATTGCACGACTTTAAAGGCATATCAGCATGAGAAAAAACTTATTGTCACCTTTGCTAGCGGCATTCCCCGCGGTCTTGCTCGTGTTAACGGGATGCTCGACGCCTGCATCGAAGCAAGAGACGTATGATCTGATTAAGGAAGAAATGCGCAAGGCAGCGATTGTGCCAGTAAAGCCAGCCGCGCCTGAAGCCGTGTCGTTATCATTGTTGCCCGATCTTAAAGTAGATTTGCCATTGGCCAGCAAATCGGCAGAAGAGCGCTTTAATCTGAATTTTATTAATGTCCCAGCGAATCAGTTTTTTATGGGGATTGTGTCCGGAACGCGCTATAACATGCTGGTTCATCCTGATGTTACCGGTACGATATCGGCGAATCTGAAAGACGTCAGTCTGATGGAGACACTGGACGCGATCAGAGAGTTATACGGTTATGAATACAAGGTTGAGGGGACTCGTATTTATATCAAGCCGCTGACTTTACAGACCAGGATTTTTCAGATCAGTTATCTGGCCTCAAGCCGTAAAGGTACATCCGATATCCGCGTCATCTCTGGCTCAGTATCTGACTCCGTGCAGAGCAGTAATAGTTCAACGAATAACGGTGGCCAAAATAATCAGGGCAACAATTCACAGTCGATTAATTCTAGCAAAATCACAACAACTTCCAACAGCGATTTTTGGTCTGAGTTAAAGCTGTCTTTAGACACTATCGTTGGTGCCGGCAAAGAAGGTCGTCAGGTCGTCATCAGTCCTCAATCCGGTGTTGTCGTGATCCGTGCAATGTCCGACGAAATGCGTAATGTCAGTGCCTATCTGAAGGCGACCCAATTGTCGGTTGATCGCCAGGTGATTCTGGAGGCGAAGATACTTGAAGTCGAATTGAATGACCGCTTTCAGTCTGGTATTAACTGGGCGTCATTTGCTTCTTTAAACGCAGCACCAAACAGTCGTGCATCGCTTGGGTTTGTTTCGCCGGGCACCAACCTCAGCACGACAACGGTGGCGGCGACAGATACGGGTTTGACGGCAACCAGCGGCACTGCACTGGGCGCTGTCAGTACCGCTGCAGGCTCCTTATTCGGATTGGCTTTTCAGACCAGTAATTTTGCTGCGCTGCTGTCCTTTTTAGAGTCGCAAGGTAATGTTCATGTCTTGTCCAGCCCCCGAATTGCGACACTGAACAATCAAAAAGCTGTGCTTAAAGTCGGTAAAGACGAATTCTTCGTTACCAAAGTGACCTCTACAGCAGGTACAAGTTCTACTACGGGTTCCTCTGCGCCGACATCCAGTGTCGAGGTGCAACCATTCTTTTCCGGTGTGGCTCTGGACGTGACCCCTCAGATTGATGAAAACGGCAATATTACCTTGCATGTACACCCGTCTGTCAGCAATGTTACGACGGTAGAAAAAACCTTGAATCTCGGAACCTCCGGTACGCTGACATTGCCACTGGCATCAAGTGCCGTATCAGAGACTGATAGTGTCGTGCGCGGACAGGATGGTCGTATCGTTGCGATCGGCGGACTAATGCGCCAGGCGACGACGAATGATCGCTCGCAGATCCCGGGGGCTGGTGATGTGCCACTAGTCGGTGCCTTGTTCCGTAATACGAATCAGGTGGTACAAAAGCGTGAGCTCGTGATATTGATCAAACCGACTATCGTGCAGGGCGACGGCGCATGGGAGCAGGACATTCTGGAAAGTCAAAACCGTATTCAGAATCTGGCACCGCGCGGGAAGATAGAAAAAAATTAGGTATGTACAAGTCTCACTTTGGTTTGCGTGAAGTCCCGTTCAGTATCACGCCGGATACGAGTTATTTCTTTTTATTTGCAACTTTTCAGGCTGCCCTAAATACCCTGTTGATTGCCGCAAAAAATGGTGAAGGCTTTATCAAAATTACTGGTGAGGTCGGTACCGGTAAAACAATGCTGTGCCGTAAATTCATGGCTGTTCTGGGTCCGGATTTTTTCACTGCCTATATCCCTAATCCATTGTTGGATTCGGCTAGCCTGATGCGGGCTGTGGCGGATGAGCTTGGGGCACCCGCAAATCAGGATCCGCATCAGTTACTCAAATCGATCAACCATCGTCTGCTTGATCTTGCCAGACAAGGCAAGCGCGTTTTGTTATGCATTGATGAAGCGCAGGCGCTGCCTCTGGAGACCATGGAAGCCCTGCGTCTGCTGAGTAATCTGGAGACAGAAAAAAGAAAACTGCTACAGATTGTCCTGTTCGGACAGCCCGAGTTAGACGTCAAGCTCGCCCGTAATGATATTCGCCAATTAGCACAACGCATCACTTTCCACTACCATCTAAGCCCCTTGAACAGACAAGAAATCCAGACCTATATTGCTCATCGTCTGGCGGTCGCGGGCTGCCAGCGGAATAATCTGTTCACACCCGTCGCGCTGAGCACGCTGTTTTTGTGTAGTCGTGGTATTCCGCGCTTGCTGAATATACTTGCGAACAAGGCACTGATGCTCAGCTTTGGCGCGGGTAAGCAGCAGGTTGGTCTGCGCCAGGTATTGCTGGCCGCTAATGACACTCTGGGCAGCGTTAGTTTGTTCAGTGTCCGTAATTGGCTTGCTCGTTTCTCGCTAGGACTGGTGGTGCTGGCTTTTATTTCGGTCTGGATCTATTTCAAATGAGTCTGATCAATCAAATGTTGCAGGATCTGGACAAACGCGGTGTTGCGATTAATCCGGTTGAAACTGGTCCTGCAATGGTCCGGGCGATTCCTGACACGTCGTTTGACCGTAGTGGCAGTACCGACCTATTAATGAATATACTGATCGCTAGTGTGATCGTCATCGTTGCCGGTGTGGCCGTCTGGATGAACTGGCAACCTGTAAGATCTATTAGTGGTATCACAGCATCAGCAACGTCAGCGCAAAAAAAATCTGCTGATGTGCCTGTAGTTTCTACTGCTACGCCAGCCACTGCGTCGCTTGCTAAGACGGTCACTTCAGCAGTTACTACAGCGATACCGGCGGGCGCAGATGCTGCTCTTTTAAGTCCGGTAGAAAAGCAGCTCAATACCGATACTTTGCCTCCCTTATCCTCACAATTGCTACATCTGAAAATGAGTTCGGATCTTGATGCCATGGGGCGCTGGGCGATTGCAGAAAAAAATGCCCGTTCTCAAGGGGACGACCGCAATAATCAGCGCCAGCAACAGCAAGCGACCAGATTAGCGCCAAGCAGCGCGTCGGGTAATGCTGACGGACGCACTGCAACTGGCAAAACAAATCTTGCTCCGGCAGCGCCGTCGAACACATCAGCTACAGTATCAATCACATCAACAACGCCTCCCGCTGTATCTGCTGTAAACGCCGTCGCCACGGTAGTGAAAACTGTCAAAGAAATTACACCGCAACAACAAGCAGATAACGAGTACCGGCAAGCCAGAGCCCTTCTGCAACAAGGCCGTAATGCCGATGCGATTGCCAACCTTGAGCAGGTACTGAAATTTGATCCTCAACATGCCGCAGCAAGACAAACCCTGATCAGCATACTGATCGACAGCAAACGTCATGAAGAGGCGATGCGCTGGCTACAAAGTGGCTTGGCGCTCGACAAGAGTCAAGTCAATCTGGCGATGATACTGGCTCGGCTACAAGTTGAAAAAGTGAGTGTCCCATCGGCGATTGAGACTTTGCAGCGTAGTGTCAGTTATGCCGCAGAACGCGCAGATTACCTCGCGTTTCTGGCCGCATTACAGCAGCGTGAGGGACGTCATAAAGAAGCCGCAGAACTCTATTTAAGTGCACTGAAGAAAAATCCACAGAGTGGAATATGGTGGATGGGTTTGGGAATTTCATTACAGGCCGACGGGCGTTCTGGCGAAGCGGCTGACGCGTTCCAGCGGGCAAAGTCAAGCAACAGCCTCAGTCCCGAATTGCAAGCCTATGTAGAGCAAAGAATCGCACAATTACATACGCGCTAGAGCTAGCTGAGCGCTACGCCATGCAGCCTGGTCTTCTGAGTGCGCTTACAACGTTTCGCCCGCAAAAACTGTGGTTAACTATCCGTCGTCAGATATACCACGCACTTACGCACGAGTGGTGCAATCACCAGTACCGTCGGGAACGCAATCGGCCACGTGCTCAAAAAGCTTTTGAGCCAGCGTACAGCGAAATCAGGTGTTATGCCCTGACTGACCACAAGAACTACCGCAGAAATAATTGACACCATAATGATGGACAGCATGCCACCAAATAATATCGGCGCGAAGCGGGCAGGGATACGACCTTTCATGTCAATTTCCTTTGTGCTGAAGGGATGAAGGATCAAGCAAAATAGACCCGTTAATCGTCATCTGAATTACTGATAAATCGCATCTCAGGTCGCATCTCAGATTGATTATGCAACAGCGTATAACTCACCATTTATGAACATTGATCAATTGCTATACTGGTTAGTGTATATTTTAAACTCTACGTATTGCAAGCGTATAAAGCATTAAAAATGCATATACTCCCTTTATTGTCTGCTGATACGAGTCAGCAGACTTTGCCGGCAGAAAGCCGACCGAAAGTGCCGCGATGAACCAACGATGTTCTCATTATTTTCGTATATTTTTTATTGTAGCGAGTTTGTTTGCAATGGCCTCAATTGCCGGTGCAGCGCCTGTGGCAGAACCTGCCCTGTCGCAAGCAGAGCAACCCGCCGAGATAAAGGCGTTGCATGTTTTTCTGGACGAATGGCATGACGACGCCGCGCATTCCCGTCTAGCCTATTTCGACAAGATCGCAAAAAACGGTGTGTACATAGGTACCGATAAAACCGAACGCTGGACTCGCGATGAATTTAAAGCCTGGGGCAAAGTCCATTTCGAACGACCCAGCGCCTGGGCGTTTAAAGCAATCAATCGCCATATTGCCATGTCGTCTGACAAAACCTGGTTCTGGTTCGACGAGCAGTTAGCCACGCAAATGGGCATCTGTCAGGCATCCGGTGTCGTACATAAAACGGACAAAGGATTTGAGATCGAACACTATCAACTATCGATTGCTGTGCCAAATCCACTGGTGAATCAGCTTGTCGACAGTATCAAAAAATTTGAGGCGGATGAGGTTAAAAAGTAATTATTTGTAGTGAGCTATTTTATTTGCTTCGGCTCTATTTTTTCCTCAACATAACTTTTTCCATCGAATAGAAAATGGGTTGCCTCCGAGGACGTAGCACCTCCGGGCAATCCTGTTAATCCGTAGTAGTCGTTGAGCAGAGTTGCTTGATTGATCTCGATGGAATGCGCATGCAAGTGTCCTGCAAAACAATATGTGGCGCCACATTGCCGGAGTATCCAGAACGAGCAGGTATGAACGCCGCAAAGACAGGATTCTGCTGGTTTAACCAAAATACTAGGCTCAGCAGTGGGTGAAAGCCGTACAAAAGAGGCTTCCAACGATTGCCTTAGTGATGCAGCGCATCCATACCTCTCAAATGGTGAATCAAGATGTTCATTAACCAGTGGTACTAAATTAATTGGTAGTTTTATTGGTGCGATAAATTGTGTTTCCATGTTGTATGTTTCTGCTACGCAAACCGAACTTAATACAAGTAATAGAAACATAAAAACGCCAGAGGTCAGACGCATACGGTTCCTAATTGATGATGAATACTCCGGGGAATTATCACTTTTCATTGACGAATGTTTGACTGGGATGGGCTAGTTTACTTGCGCTTGCGATCGAATTTTTGCCAGTATTGAAATTCTTCTTCGTGCACCTCAAAATCTAATTCCTGCACCCGCGCGGCTAGCCGCTGCTGCGCATCGGTTACGGCCTGGTTATAAATAACCGGACCAATTTCTTCCAGAAAATAGCTCAGTAAAGCGCCTGCAGCGAGGTTGCCGATCTTCTCGTCCATGTTTTCCTGAAAGTAACGTTCAATGGAGGAAATTGCTCTGGTGCGGATTTCTTTTGGGATGTCGATGCTCATGATTTGATTGAAAATTGAACTTGCTGATTAAGCGGTTGCAGGTATTTTGTTAGTTGACGCTATGTAAATTGATCGACGGCGTATCCGTGCATCATGCCAAATTATTCCAGGCGCTACACCAGCCTTTTGCAGTGACCAGTTTATCAGGGAAGATAGAGCATGCGCCGCTGGCATCGCTAGATTTGCCCTGATAAAGAGCGCAATTCGCGCATTCTTGTCCTGCGACATAATCAGGAAATTTCTTGCTATCGACCTTGCTCGCATCAGACTTGTAGCCCAAGCCCATTGCCGTTGGATCGCTCTCACTGAGCAGAGTATTTTCTGCGCTAAGCTGAGGACCGACTAATGCGCTACTTGCCAGACTAATCTGGATGATAAATTGGCGGCGGTTGATCATATATTTTTCTGACTTAGTTGGGTGAATTTGAGTGATTTGAGTTTGATCTTGTGAGGTTGAAATATCCACGAATAGATATTTAGTGGGCTAGATTATCGCAAGCCGATTTACACAATTCCGCTATTTTTGTGGGCGCTTAATGTAGTTGGTGCGATGCGCTCCTCTGCTTATGTGCGACCAAATGCTAATCCTCGGACGACTTTAATTTGCTGATGCGATTTGGTGCAGTCATTGTAACGCCTTCGTAACGACGTTTCGACAGTTGCTGAGATGATTAAATATGAATGACGCAAACACATATCCATGTTTTATGATTGTATGAACTTTTAATATTCAGCTGGAGGTATTTTTAATGGCAACGCTTAGAGACGGTAATAAAAGTGTCTTGCTGGTCGTCGATGTGCAGGTTGGTGTGATGAGCGGCGCGTGGGATGCGTCGAGAATTATCAAGAACATTGCACGTACGGTGGAGCGGGCTCGCCTGCAGGAGATTCCGGTAATTTGGGTTCAGCATGCCGACGCGGATCTGCTCTATGACAGTCCGGAATGGCAATGGGTGCCAGAGTTAGTGGCGCTAAAGAATGAATTGCTCATCCACAAGCATTTCAATTCCTCGTTTGAGCAAACCGCGTTAGACGAGGAGCTTGCCAGACTAGGCGTAACGCATATCGTACTCGCCGGGGCATCAAGCAACTGGTGTATTCGCGCCACGGCCTACGGTGCGCTGGAGCGTGGATACGATCTGACTCTCGTCAAGGATGCCCATGCGACCAAAAGCATAGATCTCGATCATGGCACAAAGCTTGAGGCTTCAAGCATCATCAGCGAACTCAATATCGCGATGACCTGGCTGAGCTATCCCGGTCGCGTTAACGGAATTGCGACGGCGGAGGAGATTGATTTCAGTGTGCCTGGTGGTGTTCGTAAGTAAGATTGATCTGGTTATTTTACCTATTGCAAAGGAGGCCTACTATGTCTGACCGTACCATCCAACTGCACCGTGTATTGCGTACTAAACCTGAAAAAGTGTATCGCGCTTTTCTTGAGAGCGGTGCCATAGCAAAGTGGATTCCTCCTTATGGCTTCACCTGCACGGTACATCACATGGATGTCCATGTCGGAGGTACATTCCGTATGTCGTTTCATAACTTTTCTAGCGGAAATAGTCACTCATTTGGCGGCGAGTATCTGGAGTTGGTGCCGAATGAGCGGATTTGCTATACCGATAAATTCGACGATCCTGCTTTGCCGGGTGTGATCGAGGTGACCGTGACGCTCAGGCCTGTGTTGTGCGGGACGGAACTCAGCGTAACTCAGGCGGGTATTCCGGATGTCATACCGCTTGAAATGTGTTACCTCGGTTGGCAGGAATCGCTAGTGCAACTGGCGGCGCTGGTCGAGCCTGATATTCCCGGGTAACGATGAGTCCTGCCTTTTGCCGGGGCGGATTAGTGTGCTCTTAACTTGCCACTAGGATTGATGGCAGGTTGAGACAGAATTTGTACTGGTAAGTTTTTGTCGTTACTGATTGGCACTGATCAGCATCAGATCCTGGTTCGCCTCTGCTAGTCTGGTCTGTCATGGACAGTTCTGATTGAGGCGGGACATAGAATCGCGAATCGGATGTCGCTAAAGTCCAGATTGCAAGGTTTTATCAGATAGACATACTAAAATATACTAGGGTAGAGTATTTTTTTATCACCCCGCAAAACATGCGGGATTGGCACTAAATTAGCCAATACTCCCCTAAAATTGGACTTTTATCGGCTTAATCCAGAAACTTCCGGCTCTTTGGCGACAGACTTCCGTACAATATCGCTTTGTTTTACCAAAAAGAAGAATAAGCATGTCCATACAATGGTTCCCCGGCCACATGAACGCTGCGCGCAAAAAAGCCGCAGAGACCATGGAAAGTACCGATCTGGTGATAGAAGTGCTCGATGCACGTATCCCGCAAGCGAGCTGCAATCCGATGGTTGAGCAGCTGCGCAATTTTCGTCAGCGTCCCTGTCTGAAAATTTTAAATAAAAGCGATCTGGCCGATCCGCATGCGACCAAGGCATGGCTGGATTTTTATAATGCGCAAAAAGGTGTACACGCGGTCGCGCTGAGTTGCAAGAAGCCGTCGGATGTCGCCAAAGTCCCCGGGCTGGCGCTGGCGCTGGCACCTCATAGGGGCGTGCCGACCAAACCTTTGCGTATGATGATCATGGGGATTCCTAACGTCGGTAAATCGACGCTGATGAATGCCTTGCTGAAAAAACGTGTGGCTAATGTGGGTGACGAGCCTGCTGTGACCAAGGTGCAGCAACGTCTGTACCTCGGTAAGAATATGATTCTGGTGGATACGCCTGGTATGTTGTGGCCAAAGATTGCGCATCCTACCGATGGCTTGATGCTGGCGGCGAGTCATGCGGTCGGTGTGAATGCCTTGATCGAAGAAGAGGTTGCGACCTTTTTGGCAGAGCGTTTATTGCTGAATTATTCTAAGTTTCTCACAGCGCGTTATGGTTTTTCTACCGAAGGCATCGATGGCGTCAGCGTGATCGAAGGCGTGGCAAAAAAACGTGCGTATCGACTCAAAGGTGGTGAGTGGGATCTGGAAAAAGCCGCGCATACTTTGCTACTCGATTATCGCAGTGGCGCTCTCGGTCGCGTCAGTCTGGAGACGCCTGCAAGCCGCGAACATCTGCTGGCAACCTATGTGCCGCCAGTATTGCTCGGTCAGGGCAAAACGACCGATGTCTCGCAAGGTGAGCAGGGCGAGCTGGATCCGCTGCCACGTCAATAAATAGCTAGTGAGCGGCGATGATCTCGTTCTTCTTCCGCTTACTGTTTTGCTCTGCTATGTCCTATCTAGCGTGGAAAATCGGCGCCAGACTTGATGAAAAATATAGCCCGATCGGACTGGTGGTCACATCGCCTTTATGGGGGCATTTATTTGCCCGCGATCTGCTGGCAATTCTTCCTGCAATCAAATATTGGGCCGAGTATGCTGCGCTGAATAAATGGCAGGGCAAATACTATGTATTTGACGGCTACCATCTGCGCTTTTATCTGGTTGACGATGTGGTGTGGTTGCCACTGAAAGACGTGTCTGTACTGATTAAGCCAGCGATCGCCGAGCGCGAGTTACGTCTACTCGGTGCTGATTATGCGACGATCCCCGAACATACGATGCCTGGCATCACCGAGTCAGGTTTGTTGAAGTTGTTAATGGCACGCACCGAACACCGGCGCGCAGATCCTCAAATGATACGGATGAAATTATGGTTGTTGAGCAGCGCGTTACCGAATGTCAAACGCCTGCCCGGATCGCGGGCAAATGCCAGATGATTATTCGAAAACGGTATCGCTGGTACATTTTATCCCGCTTCTTTCCTTAGTAAATTATTGGTCAGATATTGGTAAAGGATCTGCATCGCAGCGATTTCCTCGTGACGCATGGCGCAGCAGGAGGAGTGGCGGCATCGGATAGCATGGTCGGTACCAGTTTTCTTAGCCGTTGATGACTTTGCGCGCAAATGATTCCAGATAATCCATCAATGATTCTGCGGCTTTGACCGCTTGTTCTTCATTGCCCTTGGCGATCGCTTTGGCAAGCATCAGGTGACAGCGCGCACCTTCTTCAATATCACCTTCATGCTGGAACGCATACCAGAAACGACGGCATTTGATCACTAAAGGCACGACAGCAGCGACAGCAGAGGGATTGCGGCAAGCTTCGTGTACTACATGGTCGAGCGCCTGATCCGCTGCCATATACGCATTCAGATCCGCGCATTTGGCCGCAATGATCATGTGATTCGCACATTCGACCATATCGATACGATGCTGAGGTGTCGCGCGACGTGCGGCACTGCTTGCGATCAGTCGTTCGATCACGCGGCGGGTCTCAATCAGTGTCATGTGTTCAGCGGCTTCGATATCGCTGACGATTAGTCCACGGCGCGGTAATTGTTCAATCAGACCGTTCGATGACATGCGCATCAATGCTTCGCGCAGCGGCGTACGTCCCATACCTGTGAGGTCGACCAGATCGGCTTCAACGATGGGTGAACCTGGCTTGAGTTGCAGTGTGACGATCATGCTTTCTATCGCATCGTAGGCGATGTCGGCAGCGCGTAATTTAGGGGCCGGAAGACTCAGGGGCATCATTGGGGCAGGGGGCAACTTGGGGGCAGTGGCAAACATCGGGTATCCGAATTCTGTATTTTGTATGGATTTTATCGTTAATTTTTCGAATTTTACTTTGTAATTTTGATGTTTTATCAAATTCTTGATTGGATTACTTATTTGGGCACGGATTGGTTATACAGGTCCGTGCCGTTTTTTAGTGTTGCAAACGATGCCGAGATCGCGGTGGTGATCTGCGAATCCAACTTGGCTTTACGCTTAGCTTAAAGATAGGCCGAGACGTCGGGGCGTGTATTTAGTGCTTTGCGCACGATTGCGCTTACCCGTTCACGTTCTGCGCCGACTAGCGGCTGGCGTGGCAGGCGGACATTTTCATTGCCGACACCAGCGAGTGTTTCGACCAGTTTCAGATTCTGGACGAGCTTGGTCGACACATCCAGATGCAGCAGAGGCATAAACCACTGATAGAGCCTCAGCGCTTCGTCATAGCGTTTTGCCTGCATCAATTGATAGAGCGCGACCGTTTCTCTGGGGAATGCTACGACCAGACCTGCCAGCAAACCGTCTGCACCAACGGCCAATCCTTCAAATGAAAGGTCATCGACTCCCATGAATAATTGATAGCGATTGCCGACGGCATTGCGCAGATCCGTGATGCGTCGGATATTGTCAGTAGATTCTTTGATCGCCACCAGCCATTCGCAATCGGCGAGATCCTGAAAGTCCTCGGGCGTCAGGTCGACTTTGTAGGTCACGGGATTGTTGTACACCATGATCGGCAGTTGGGCTGCTTTGGCAATGGTGCGCAGATTGTCTTTGGCCTCGCGCGCATCGGCGGCATATAGCACTGATGGCATGACCATAAAGCCCTGCACCCCCATCTCTGCTGCGCGCTGGACAAAGCGTACCGCATTGGCGGTGCGGGTTTCAGAGACGTTGACCAGCACCGGCACTCGTTTGTTGGAAACCTGCAAAGCGATCTGAGCAACCTCTAGTTTTTCATCAAACGACAGGGTGCTGGCTTCTCCCAGAGAGCCGCAAGTCACTAAGCCATGTACGCCGCTTTCAATCTGGAAGTCGTAATGCTTTTCCATCTCTGCATGATCAAGATCCTCATTGGCTTTAAATTTTGTGGTGACTGCTGGGAAGACGCCGTGCCATTTGCCGTTGTTCATGCTGTTTCCTTGATAGTTGATGATGCCAGTGATTGAATGGAAATTTTAGAGCAAGGTAAGAGTTCATTTAATATGTTAATATACTTTAAATATATTAACAGTATACGTAAAGTGTTGCATCGTTTTTAAAATATTGTTGAATATTTATCTTGTTGTTGTTGTTCCATGTAAAATGAATAATATTAATTATTCTTTCAATAATGCTCCCGGCCACCATCCATGCTCATTGATTCCATGCCCATCACCTCCAGCGCCGACGTTAATTCCAAGCGACATCAGATTGCGAATGAAATTGCCGACGTTTTTTTTGCTGAAGCTTTATTTGATGCGATGCCGGATGTCGTTTTTTTCGTAAAAGACATAGCAGGGCGTTATGTGGTGGTGAACCAGACTTTGGTAAACCGGGTCGGCGAAAGAGAAAAATCAGCATTAATTGGCAGAACCGCCGCAGAAATTTTTCCAGCTTCTTTGTCAGTGAATTACGATGAACAAGATCAACTGGTTTTGAGTGGCGACACAGCGCTGAGTGATCAGCTAGAACTGCATCTGTACCCGAATATGGATCCTGGCTGGTGTCTGACCAAGAAGTTACCTTTGCGCGATGTGAATAATGTCATCATTGGCTTGACCGGAATCTCGCGCGACCTGGCGATGCCAGATCAGCGGCATCCGATCTATCATCAGATCGCCGCTGCGGTAAGACACTTGCATAGCCATTATTTTCAGAATATCCAGATGGCAGATCTGGCGCAACTGACAGGCTTGTCCGTGGCTCAGATAGAACGGTATTTTTATAAAATATTTGCTCTGACACCGCGCCAGATGATAGTCAAGATCCGGCTCGATGCAGCGTCATCGATGCTGGCTGATCCGACAAAGACCATTACCGATATTTCCGTCGCATGCGGTTATCAGGATCATAGTGCGTTCTCCAGGATGTTCAAATCTACGGTCGGGATGACGCCGAGCGATTACCGCGATGTTGTATTGAGTCGCGCTTAAACTACCTCCGCCGCACGGCTCAACCCTGTATATTGCTCGGATATTTTTTGACGATGTCAGGGAATTTTTCTTTAGCGAATTCCCCAGATGAACGGATCGTTTTCATCCGGAATTAAGCTCGCTTCGGCATTCACATAAGCGCGACCGCGTATGCTAGGCAGAATACTATTTACCTGAGAGTTGTCCGGTACCCGTTTATATGAGGCCTCAAAGACACTGCCGATGATGCTCTCCTGCCTCCAGATCTCACCTTCCGCCAATTTGCCATCAGCTGCCAGACAGGCCAGTTTTGCGCTGGTGCCTGTGCCACAAGGCGAGCGGTCATAGGCTTTGCCGGGACATAGAACAAAATTCTTGCTATGGTTTTGCGATGAGTCCGGTGCTGCAAACAGTTCGATATGATCGATGACAGCATCGTTTTCGCCAGTAATACCTTGTGCCTCAAGCGCTTGCCGGACTCGCCAGCAATAATCGGTGAGGATATCAATATCCGACCGGTCCAACCTCAGTCCATGTGTGGCGATTAAAAAGAACCAGTTGCCACCCCAGGCAATATCACCGGTGACTGTACCTATTCCGTCGACTTCAAGCGTCACTGCATGGCGGTAGCGTCGGGCAGCTACGTTATGTACGGTCACGCTATGGTCTGCATGTAGCTCAACTTGCACGGTCCCGACTGGAGTATCAATACAATGCTGACCAATATTGATTTTATGTTGATAGGCCAGGCTCGCGACAAAGCCGATCATGCCGTGACCACACATGCCGAGATAGCCTACATTATTGAAAAAAATCACACCCGCCGTAGATGAGCTATCGTGGGGTGCGCAGGCCAAGGCTCCGACAATGACATCGGAGCCACGCGGCTCACACACCGTGGCAGAGCGATAGTGATCGAATTCTGTGCGGAAGCGCACCAGTCGCTCGGCCAACGAGCCGGCACCGAGGTCCGGTCCGCCATCAATAATCAAGCGAGTAGGTTCGCCGCCGGTATGGGAGTCAATAATAGATATTTTTTTCATGCGATCAGCATACGATATTGTTTTGCGGGTGTCTTGATGAAATTCCATGCTAAACATGCTGAATTGAGCATAGTGAGTACGACAACAACCTTAGCCTGCCTGTCGCTAAAAGTTTGATCCTCTCAAATAGGGCAATTCTGCGGGCTTACGGCAGATTGACAGATTGGGTAGCGCACATAAAAATTGCCATGCGATAATGCACGCTGAATTACGAAAAAGAACCATCTCCTTGCATGAATTTCGGACCACGACAACGCGAATCATCAATGCCTGATCCAGTAACCAAGCGCCTGCTGATAGGCGTGCTGGTATCGCTATTGATCCACGCCTTCGTGTTGTCTTTGCAGTTTGGTATTCCTGGTCTGGGGCTACCCGGCATAGAAATGCCCTGGGAAAAGCGGCGTGCTCCAACGCCTCCTTTAAGCATACAAATTGCGAATGCCTTGCCGGAAGCGCAGAGTCCAGCATCACCGCCACAGCAATCTTTGCCTGCGACTGATGTGCCCGTTCCGCCGTTACCATCAAGCTCACAGCAAGCGCTGGTCACGCCGCTGCCAGTGTCGTCAATACAACTTGTCGCACCGGCGATTCCCAAGCCTGTTCCTGTGCCGACGAAGTTGATTACGGTGAAAAATAAAACAGCCATCAAAAAAATAGCCAGACTACCGGTGCCACTGACTCCACCCACGCCGAGCACAAGCGCGACACCGTCTACACCTGAAGATTTGCCCGAGAATCCACCACGCATCATTGCTCAGAATGAGATGAGGGACGATAGCTTCGTAGTTCCATTGCCAAGTCCGGAAGAGCCAGATAGAAAAAGCACACCGAAGTCAGAATTGAAACCAAAACCCGAGAAGCAGCCTGAGCCAGTCAAACTTGCAGATCTGCCCGAGGCTCCTGATCCATCCTTACAGCAAGCGGCGGAGGCGGCTAAGCTGGCTAAATTGGCGGATGAGAAAAAACAGGCGGAGATGATTCAGCAAGAAATTGTCCAGCAAAAAAAACTCAAAGAGGAAATGCGCCAGTTAGCTGAGACGCAAGTACAGCAACAGCAACAAAAATTCGCAACAAAAAAACTTGAAGAAGACAACCGCCAGTTGTCCGAAGAAGTAACACGTAAACAAAATGAAAAATTGGCGGAGCAGGCTGCTGCGCTAGCTTTGCAAAAGCAACAGCAACAGCTAGAAGAGCAGAGTAAGCGTATTGAGCTGGCGCAACAGTTACGTCAGGACGAATTAAAGCGTCAGCAGCAAGAGGCCATGCGTCTGGATCTGGTACGTCGTCAGGACGAAGATAGCAAGCAAAAGCAAGCACTTGACTTACAGCTACGCAAACAGGCTGAGGAACTCGCTCAGCAACAAGCCATTGCAATAGCGCGTCAAAAGCAGCTCGAAAAACAAATGGAAAAGCAGGCAGAAGAATTAGCCCTACGTCAAAAACTTGAGAAGCAGGCAGAGGAACTCGCCGTGCGACAAAAGGCAGAAGAGCAGGCGCGTCAGCTAGCCGAAGCATTAGCGCAAAAAGAACGAGAACGTGTTGCTCAAGCCGCACAGGTAGCACAAGCGACCCTGGCAGCTCAGGCAAGCTCCGGACAAGCGAAATTTGAACCGAGAACCTTAGCGCCGCTTGGAAATAATGCTAGTGACCGGAGTGGTGATCGCAGTGGTGATAGTCTTGCTGGCGCCGGTAATGACAAGGGTGCAGATAAGGGAATCGTCTTACCCAAAAATTTACTCAGCAGCGATCTGGCTAGCCGTGCTCTGGATCAGGCACGCGGTCTCGACTTGTTGCGCGGCAATCCACCTGTGCCGCGATCCACAGAGGATATGAGTAAATCACGTCGTCGCAGTTTCCTGGGTAGCGAGGATAAAGAATTTCCGGTACGGATGTATGTAGAGAGCTGGCGTCAAAAAATTGAGCGCAATGGCAATTTGAATTATTCACAAGTGGCAAAAGACAAAGCGCGTGGCGATCCGGTCGTGACGGTGATAATTCGTAGTGACGGCAGCGTTGAGGATGTCGTGATCAACCGTTCCAGTGGCCGGGCTGATCTGGATGAGGCGGTGCGCCGTATCGTCAGGGTCAATGCACGTTATGCCGCATTCCCGCCGAATATCGCCCTGAAATATGATGTCATAGAGATTCGCCGTGTCTGGAATTTTGATGAGACTTTAAAAATTCTTGAAGAGATGCGTTGAGTTTTTTTCAGACGTTAGCACTACTGAAAAAAACGTCAGTCACGTAAAACCTCTGCCAGTAATTCTCCTGCATTGAATCGCCTGTTCTTTTCTTGAAATTGCCTGTCATCTAGTGTTTGCATTGCCCGTAATGCCAGCCAGGTAAGTACATGGGCTTTTCCGCTAGGAACCCACAGCGGTTCTCGCAGGCATGTAGCTAGGTCTGTGAACGGAATACGCACTGTATGACCTTCCCAGTTGTCCTGGATATCATCGAGTGTTTTAGCGCTGATTTCAATGCCGATGGCCGCGCATTGTATGAAGCCATTACTACTTTCTCTGACCAGTGACAGAGCCGGAATATTGTCGAACTCGATCATCAAGCCGGTTTCTTCCTGCACTTCTCTTTGTATGGTTTTGAAGAGACTCAATTGTCCTTGATCAAGGTCGAGTTGCGGATGCATTGCACCGCCAATGACATGCCAGTGATTCGGATGAGTGACCACACTTTCAGAGCGACGATGCAGAATGAGTTCCTGCGTTTCTTCACATACCAGTAGGGCGCTTGCACTCAAGATGGCCGGTTGTTGCGCTTGATCTCGCAGGCTGCAAATTCCTGAGAAATTGATTTCCTCTACCTCTAAGCAGCTTGTATTGCTCAATGTAGAAGTGACAATCAGATGCGGATCATCCGGTCTATTGATTGTGGCTAGTCGTAGTGCATGTTGCTGGCTTGCTGCCAGCTCAGCGACAGATAAACTGATACGTCCCGTGATTTTTATACGGGGTGCTATCGCAAGAAATGCAATGAATTCTAGTGTGTCGCCAAAATAATGTTGGAATTCTGGACGATGTGTTTGCAGTAGGGCGGGGTCGATAGGCATGTCGGGAAAATCTGGTTGTGGCAAGATGAGGAATATCTATTACGATCAATTGCATCGTACTTTGCTTTACCGATTTGGTATCAGTCAGTACGGTCGTTTCAATCATTTCAATCATTCTAACAGGCAAAGAATATGCGGATTCTCATCACAGGTGGTACGGGTTTGATCGGGCGAGTTTTGTGTCGTGCACTGCTGGCAAAGGGGCATGAGATCACCGTCTTTAGCCGGCGGCCTGCAACGGTCGGCGTTATATGCGGGCCGGGTGTACGAGCGATGACATCGCTCAGCGAGTGGACTCCGGAAGTACAATTTGATGCCGTAGTGAATCTCGCCGGTGAACCGATTGTTGATGCGCGCTGGACTGCAAAACGACAACAAATTTTACTCAATAGTCGGGTCGCATTGACACGACATCTGGTCGCCCGCATGGCGGCTGCGACTAGTAAGCCTGGCGTTTTTTTGAGCGGCTCAGCGATTGGCTGGTACGGTGATACTGGCGATCGATTGAATGACGAAAGCGGGGTCGCCGGACTGGATTTTGGGGCGCGTTTATGTGCGCAGTGGGAGCAGCAGGCAGTCAAGGCAAATGACCTCGGTATTCGCACAGTGATATTGCGCACCGGACTGGTTTTCGATGCAACTGGCGGCATGTTGCATAAAATGCTGCTGCCTTTTAAATTTGGCCTGGGGACTCGTCTTGGCGATGGTCAGCAATGGATGAGCTGGATACACATCGATGATTATGTCGCAGCATTATTGTTCGCGTTAGAGCAAACTACTGTGAACGGTGTAGTCAACATGACCGCACCTGGCGCAGTAAGGAATGAGGAGTTCACGCAAACTTTAGCCAGTGTGTTGCACCGGCCGGCATGGTTAGTTGCACCTGCTGGTTTATTGAAGATGGCGATGGGAGAGATGGCCGTCTTGTTATTAGGAGGGCAGCGGGTGATGCCACAGGCCTTGAACAAGGCGGGTTTCGTGTTCTGCTATCCGCTATTAAAACCTGCCCTGAAAAATTTATTGCAAAAAGAATGAGTTGGAATGCATCGGAATCAGTTGTTATGTTTGCCGATAAATAAGGCGAGATGGAAATCCGGACTAGGGCAATACCGCTGGCGCAGACATGTAACGTTCAGATAAAGTCTTGTATTGACCTCCATCCGTATTGATCGTTGTCTGATGACTTTCTCCGGCGCTGAAAACGACACCCAAACCGCCTGCGGCAACCAATTCATTCGCATGCGTCAGAAAATAACGAACACGATTATCACGCCATGCACCCGATGATCCTGCTTGTGTCGCTGCGACACCTAATGGGGTTTGCCACCACAGAATCGGTAGTTGCAGGCCTTGATAAAAACTTTTTGCGATTACAAAATGTTCGGAAAAATTGGGTGAGGTCTGGTTTGTTTCATCCCAGTACCAGTTGCTCCCGTCTCGTACACAATAGCTGGGTTGTGGCTTGCTTTCAAAGCATCCAGTATCCCTGTCTAGCGTCTGCATAACGATAAAATCAGCTTTGCCTGCGCCGAACTGTTGCATGAAGCTCAGATGCGAGGATTGAATATCGCCAAACAAGGCAGGTGGAAAACCGACGTACGCATTTGGTGCGTATTTACGCGCAATTTGTAGCAGGCAGCTTGCTACTCCGCTGACATTGTTGGCGAGAGTGCTGCAATCAGTATCGGTATTCACATAGGCGAAGACAGTTGACGGATCATTGTTAGTCGAAGCGCGCTGCGCGTAACCCCAGAAATCAGGCTCCAGATTCACCAGAGTGGGTTTGCCGTAGGTTTTGATTTGTTGAAACAGCAGGCGTACGTTTGCCCAGTATTGGTTCATAAAGCTGGCATTGCTGAGTCCGCTCAAATTGCCATCACCGTTAGCCGCCATCTGATACAGGGTGAACATGGGTACGGCGCCGATGGTGTCGGCGTTTTTGGCAACGACTTGAATGTAGGCGCCAGACGGGCTATTCCAGGTTGGCCAGGCACCGGCGCCGACACCGGTCAGGTACATGTCGTAGATGTCAGGTTTAAGCGTTTGTTTTTGCATTGACGCCAAATCAACAGAACCCAGGCCTAGCAGCAACCGTGACGATCTGCCCCAGCGAGCGGCCAGCCAGGCGGCACGTTTTTCAAAAGCAGCTGGTGGCGTGTCTGGCACAACTACGGTACCGGTGTTCGTTCCTGTCGCTGTACTTGTGCTGGTGTTGGTGGCTGCACTACTGGTGGCAGCACCACCGGAACCGCCACCACAACTTACAAAGAGCGGTATCAGAATCAGATAAATGAAGGAGCGAATTCGAGTGAGCATCATAAACGGCAAAATAAATAATCAATCAGCGGATAATATCGCGCCCGGCTGGCGTCGGGATCGCAGAAAATGTAAAACATTATGACGGATGAATTTGAATCATGAAGAACCAGACAGCAGCTCCACCCGTGATGACCAGACGACCTGGTTGCGAACGATGCTTGCGCCCGCAATCTGCATGCATTTGCCCATGGGTTACCTGCATCAGCAGCGAGGTAGAGGTCGTTGTATTGCAGCACCCATTGGAGGTGCAGCATGCTAAAGGAAGCGCCCGTTTGCTGCATCTGTGTCTGGAGGAGAGTCAGTTGTATATAGGTGAGGTGTTTGATGAGAACTGGCTTCTTACAATTTTGCAAGCGGGTGACCGGCATAATGTGTTGCTGTACCCAGAGACGCCGCAAGAAGCGTCATCAGGAATGGAGACAGCGCCTTTGTTGGATCCGGCAATACTGGCGCAGCCTCGATTATTGCGCTTAATCGTACTCGATGGGACCTGGCGAAAAAGTCGCAAGATGCTCTATCAAAATCGTTTGCTACAGACTCTGCCGCGTGTGACTTTACGTGATACTGGAGAATCGCAGTATCGGATTCGCAAAGCGCACAAACCTGATCAGTTGTCCACCTTAGAGGCGACGTGTTACGCCTTGATGCAGCTAGAGAAATCGCATGAAAGTGAGCAAAGATATGTGATTCTGTTGACAGCCTTTGAGCAGTTTATTGCGCAGCAAGAGGCGATTCAGACGATGTATCAAAAGGAACGTGTAAAAGAGTTTTAAAAAACATCAGCACCTTGATTGATGTGCCTTTCGGAGCCTTTTCGGGCTGAAGGCCGCATGGAATAAGCGGATTCGTTTTTGAGAGTGCCATTCGTTCTGATGGTATAGACAATGTTACGCAGGTCTGCGTGTCATGTCCGTTGTTATCAGGTCAAACCTTCGGACGCTTCCCCGCGGCGCAGGCAATGCTTGCCGCTTTGTTTACCTGAGTACATGGCAGCATCTGCGCGCTTTAGCAGGCTGATTGCATCATGTCCGTCTTGCGGCGCTAATGCGTAACCGATGGTGAGGCCGACACTGCAAATTTGCTCCCGTAATTTGAATGGCGCACTGAAGGCATCAAGCAGTTTCTTGCCGAGATCATGTGCTTGCTGCACGTTATTGACTCCCATCGACATCACAACAAATTCATCGCCACCCAAGCGCGAGACGAGGTCAACACTACGTAGATTGGCCTGCAAACGCTGTGCCACGGCGACCAGTAATTCATCGCCGATATCATGTCCGTATTGATCGTTGACCTGTTTGAATCCGTCAAGATCGAGCATATATACGGCAAGTATATTTTCGGGTGAGGCATGCGGTAGCAGATTGGTCAGTGTGGTGTTGAGACCTCGGCGGTTAGGCAATCCGGTTAGGGGATCCGTGTGCGCCATCGAATGTAAGGTATCCCGTTCGCGCGTTGCAATTTGTGCTTCGGTGTGCATCGCCTTGGTACGCAGACCAAGGACGCGCATAAATACCAGCATGTCAAATGTGGCACCGAACTGGAATGAATGTAAGGTCCAGAAATTCGCCGGGATACTGCCCTTGATAACTCCAATCAAAATAGCGGTAGTCACAAAATACACGACCCACGCGCTGAGGAAGTAGCCGCCTACCGTATCGCCGCGCCGAGCTCTGGCAATAGCGCCCGGCATGCCCATCAGAGCTGGGGTCATACCAAGCGTACTTATGATGGCGGTTACGATATGGATATCTATCATATCGAACGAATACAGCCCTGCGAAGATCATCGTCAAACAAGCGCCGCCTTTCATCATGACTCCGAAGTAACGATTGCGATCACGTCCTGCCAGTGCTTGTTCTATAAATAGGAAGGAGCCGCATGCCGCAATTAGTGCTGACAGACCGCCAGCGTGTAACTCCATCCAGACGTTGTCAGTCCATACGTACTGAGCGCCGACACCAAACTGCAGCAGAGAAAACATCAGGCTTCCCGTCAGCAGGATGGCATATTTCAGGAATAGATGTTCTCCCAAACTGAACCATTGTGCAATGCTGTAAATGAGTAGACATAAAGCAAGACCTGTCATCAATCCTTGCAGCATTTGCTCATTCAGCGCACGTGAATGAAAACTCGAAGGCTTGCTTAGACTGATCGGTACAATCATTGCACCGACAGTTTTTACCCGAAGGTAGAGTGTGTAATCAGTATTGGGCTTGAGTTTTAACCCCAGTGCGTGAGAGCGGCTAGTGATCGGTCGTTTGGAATATGCCTGCATGTTCCCGAGCAAGCTATGTTGTACTTGCTGATTGTTCTGAGTCAGGTATACATCGATATTATTTAAAACAGCGTAGTCAATATCCAGCACCCAAAGACCGTCGCTGGCTGATGAGACGGCAAGCGGTATACGGATCCACACAACATCTTTGCGCAGTCCTAGCGTATTTGCGGATGTTTTAGGCTGGGCAAATTGTGACTGACTGGCAATGACCTGCTCCAGACTAAGCGTGCCTTTGGGATCGGACATCATATTGACTGCGGACCAGGCGTCAATCGTGGGATTGATATCACGTAGTACAAGTGTTTTTTGTGTCGCCCCCGCCGGAACCAGCGTCGTTGGTTCTGCGGCAAAGATATTTGTGGTTGGTGAGCATGCCATTAAAAAGGCAATGAAATACGCAGGCATGAAAAAACTGCCAATAAAGGATGTGGCGATTTTTATCAAAAAATGAGTGTCATTATTTTGTCGGCTTCTCATGAGTTGCAAGTTGGGATGCTATACCTGTAAGAATGGAAGCGAGCGTGCTATGTATGTGCGTTTTAGCACAAAACGAAGGATGTAGTATCGTAGCGCCGAGGTTTTTCTGTCAAGCGTCATTTTGGACGAAGTTATGAGTATTTCGTGAAAATTGTCCAGAAGATAATGCAAATTTATTATTTCAATCGTTTGTTGCCGCATTAGTTTTTTATCCTCGATAAATTTTCATCGGGAATAGATTTTTTTTCGATCACTTCGGCTATTTTGGTTTCCAGAGAATTCATCCAGCCGGGAGCTTTTGGATCGGAGGACCAGCCAGACATCATCGTATTCACATTGGATAAAAGATGTTCCGGCAATTTGAGCGGACGCGTCTGGTCCATCAGGATGTCGCTCATAAATTGCGTACCGAGTACCCGGGTAATGAAGCGGGAGATAGAAAATTCCGGCAGCACCAGACGTACCACGCCGTCAATGGCTGCCGTGACGAGCATAAACAGGCTGAAGGCAGTTTTTGGCAATAAGCCCACGCGCTGATCAATTCCCAGATCTTGCGCAGTGGCGGAGCCGCACAGGTAGCGGGTCATCAAAACCGGAAAAGCTTTGATCAGACGGAAGGGAATGACAGATTCCATCGTTGCCATCAGTGCGACACCCAGACCTGGACGTGGGTCCGGCGAAATTGGATCTGCGCGTCCGCGGGTTTGCATTTGCGCGAACATGGCTTCTGCTTGCTCCATATCGTCAGCCATTAATTCACGTTGTATTCCGAGGATATGGCCGACCACGTTCCAGCTATGCAAGTAAGCAATTTCGTCGTCTTGCGATAAACCTAGACCAAGACGACGCAGGCTGCGTAAGAACACATAACCGAAGGTCAGCAAGGTATAGGCGAGCTCTTCTTGATTGCATGGCAAGCCGTCCTCGCCTAATTTCCAGCCGTGTGCAAACAGCGCCTGGTACATATTGTTCGAGGTTTCTGGTAATGCATTCGCAGCCAGCGGTGGGATGATGCCAGCATCTTTATCGTTTTGTCTGTTACCCAAAGCTGATACGACATCTTCGGGTTTGCCATGCAAAATCAGATTACGGATCGTCGCGTGAATCAGACGGACTTTGAGAATTTGCGCGATGCCACTACCATCGGGGCTGGTGAGTCCGCCTTTCATCATGACGGGAAAAATCATCGCGGCCGTTGAACGTATTCTGTATTCGGTATGTTTTTCCAGTTGTCCGGCGACGTGTAAGACGGCGGACAAATCGGGGATCACATAGCATTCCGGCAGGCTTGAACAAAACAGCAGAGTGCATGACAGCATGCCGTAATCGATAAACAACGTTTCGGCACGACGGATTTTGGCAAGATCTACCCAGGCTGGCAAAGCTTGACCGTTAGCCAGGTAGGTTTGCAATGCCTGAGTAATTTCTGCCGGGGTGCTGCTATCTGCCGGTGCCCAGTGCTGAATACTGGCATTGGTTTGCCACTGATCAAACTGCTGATTCACGATACCAATTTTTCGCCATTGCATTGCGTGGCTAGCGAGGTGTGCCATGCTGCTGGCAGACGGTGATGCCCATGGTCCGACGATGTCGGCAATGGTGGTATCTGCCAAAGGATCGGCCTGGTACTGCGATTGATCAAGTTGCGCTTCACTGATTTTGCTGACTGGAACCACATATGTTTCATTATTATTCCACTGCCGCCAGCCTGCCCAGGCGCAGAGCAGAGGAATGCCCATCACAAACACTGTCATGCTACGGATTTCGACTGGATAGCCGACCAGTAATTGGAATACCATCGCGCTGGCATACAAGCCCATAGGCAGCAATGCATCGCGCTTCCCATAGGTACTCCCGGCCCGTAATCGAAGATCCTGCGTGGATAAACGGAAGGTCAATAAAATCATGAGTGAAACAAAGACCCAGCCAAAAAACCCCTGAATCGTTTCGCCAAACCACCAGCCATCGGTTTTTGTCATGATCCAGGCTTTAAGCTTGTACACCATGTAAGGGTCTGCGCCGAGATCAAATGCGGTAACCAGCATTGCCGCAAGAAACGACATAAACAGGATATTGCTGTAGCTTGATTTTGTGTCGACTGCTGTCCGCCATACAATCAGATTGCTGATCACATAACAGGAATAGGTCAGTGCAAACCACATCAGCGGGATCACTGCCGGCACATCGCCCAGTCGCCATCCGAGCACATCGGTGTAAACATAACTGCCAAAAAACCAGCCGCGTGACGATCCCATTTGTTCGGCAAACCAGCCAAAACTGACTGCGATCAGCATGAATTTCAGCGCAGTTTTCGCCCCCAATAAATGCGTTGCGTTAGCCCAGCACATCGCAAACATCAACACCGAACTTGCGACGATAGCAATCGTCGTTTCACTTTGCGTACGCCAGGCCATTACGATTAAAAAAGCAGAGAAGAGGAGGTAGCCGATAACGGACCAGCGCATCAGAGTAGATTTCATAGTTGCTTTTGGATGTGAGCGTTGAAATAGAGCTTAATGTGTAGATTTAGCTGACTCCGCCAATACGCGAGCGCAGATCAATAGATTCTCAGGAAACAGAAATATTTGCGTTGAGAATCTTACTCTATGAATACGACGATGTGTGAACAATCCAATAGACTTGTCGCGAACGGCTGGGCTGTCAAATATTGAAGGATTGATGTCACTGCTTTTGCAGCATCAGATAATTAAATTGAGGTGTAGTTGATTCTAAAATCGGAACTTAAATCAAAACTTAAATCAAAACTTAAAAACGAAAAAGCCTCACAACAGAATTGTGAGGCTTTTCTTGGCAACTGATTTAGCTATAAGTCAGCACTAAATCAGTGTCAATCTTCGTGCGTGTTCAGCGTGTAAGTCCTTGCGGAATTACATCATGCCGCCCATTCCACCCATACCGCCCATGTCATGACCGCCCATGCCACCGGCTGGTTTGTCTTCTGGCAGTTCTGCAACCAAAGCATCAGTTGTCAAGATCAGGCCAGCAACAGACGCTGCGTTCTGCAAAGCAGAGCGTGTTACTTTGGCTGGATCCAGAATACCCATTTCGATCATGTCGCCATATGTATCGTTGGCAGCATTGAAACCGAAATTACCTTTGCCGTTGATGATCGCATTGACCACTACGCTTGGTTCGCCACCGGCATTAGCAACGATCTCACGCAATGGTGCTTCGATAGCTTTCAATACTAACTTGATACCAGCTTCTTGATCCGCATTGTCGCCTTTGATCACGCCAGCTGCTTCACGTGCGCGCAACAGAGCAACGCCACCGCCAGGAACAACGCCTTCTTCAACCGCAGCACGAGTAGCATGCAGAGCATCTTCAACGCGTGCTTTTTTCTCTTTCATTTCAACTTCAGTTGCAGCACCAACCTTGATCACAGCAACACCACCTGCCAGTTTGGCAACGCGTTCTTGCAGTTTTTCACGGTCGTAGTCAGAAGTTGCTTCTTCGATTTGCGCGCGGATTTGTTTAAC
The DNA here is from genome assembly GCF_049340165.1 of Undibacterium sp. Xuan67W. Lineage (NCBI taxonomy): Bacteria > Pseudomonadati > Pseudomonadota > Betaproteobacteria > Burkholderiales > Oxalobacteraceae > Undibacterium > Undibacterium sp. Xuan67W. The sequence continues at coordinate 156,809 of NZ_JBMPPN010000005.1, read as the reverse complement.
GCGTGCTTCGATACCTACAGCCTGGCCAGCGCCATCGATAACGGTCGTGTTTTCTTTACCGATTTCGATACGTTTAGCTTGGCCCAGATCAGCCAGAGTAGCTTTTTCCAGTGTCAGACCAACTTCTTCAGCAATCACTTGACCACCGGTCAGGATAGCGATGTCTTCCAGCATGGCTTTGCGACGGTCACCGAAGCCTGGAGCCTTAACAGCTGCAGTTTTCAGGATGCCACGGATGTTGTTCACAACCAGAGTTGCCAGTGCTTCGCCGTCTACATCTTCAGCGATGATCAGCAGTGGGCGACCGGATTTTGCAACTTGTTCCAATACTGGCAGCAGGTCACGGATGTTCGAGATTTTTTTGTCGAACAACAGGATGAACGGGTTTTCCAGGATAACGGATTGTTTTTCTGGATTGTTGATGAAGTAAGGTGACAGGTAGCCACGGTCAAACTGCATACCTTCAACGATGTCGAGTTCGTTGTCCAGGGATTTGCCGTCTTCAACAGTGATCACGCCTTCTTTGCCGACTTTATCCATTGCTTTTGCAATGATGTCGCCAATGTTTGCATCGGAGTTAGCAGAGATGGAACCAACTTGAGCGATTTCTTTGTTGGTTGTTGTTGGCTTGGACAGAGTTTTGATTTCAGCAACAATGGCTGTAACTGCTTTGTCGATACCGCGTTTCAGGTCAGTTGGGTTGAAACCAGCTGCTACATATTTGAAACCTTCGCGAACAATGGCTTGCGCCAGAACGGTTGCTGTCGTTGTGCCGTCACCAGCATTGTCAGAAGTGCGGGAAGCGACTTCTTTTACGAGCTGCGCGCCCATGTTTTCCAGCTTGTCTTTCAGTTCGATTTCTTTAGCAACTGAGACACCGTCTTTAGTGACTGTAGGTGCGCCGAAAGAGCGTTCCAACACTACGTTACGACCTTTAGGGCCTAACGTTACTTTAACTGCGTTAGCGAGAATATTCACGCCATTTACGATCTTGGCGCGTGCGTCATCGCCGAAAATTACTTGTTTAGCTGCCATGTTAAATCTCCAGAATCTTGAGTGGGATTGTGATGCGGGTAGGGATTACTTCTGTACGATCGCGAAGATGTCTTCTTCACGCATCACCAGAACTTCGTTACCGTCAACTTTGACTGCTTGACCAGAGTATTTGCCAAACAGGACGCGGTCGCCTACTTTGACTTCTAATGCGCGTACAGAGCCGTTTTCCAGCACTTTGCCGTTACCAACAGCGAGTACTTCACCTTGATCTGGTTTTTCAGCAGCTGCGTCAGGCAATACGATACCGGATGCAGTTTTTGTTTCTTGATCCAGACGCTTGACGATAATGCGATCGTGCAGGGGACGAAGGTTCATACAAACTCCTTTTGATTAGCTACGAATAGCAATGGTTTTACAAAATAATGTGTAGCTCTATTTGCAATTTGGCTGCGACATAAGTCGCAAACCAAGTATGGCTACACGCAAATTATTAAGTGAGGGAAGTGTTGTTAGCACTCTCTCTCAACGAGTGCTAATTATATGGGCGAGGGACGCCTATTTCAAGACCGATTCGTCGATTTTATTGAAAATACTTTAATAATCAGTTGCTTAGCCTATTATTTGGCGTCCGGAGTTCATTTGAGTTTTAATTACGGCGAGGTCATGCAAAGCTTGGTATCTGCTTGGCGGTAAGGGTTTTGTTTCAATTTGATGGACGACTGGCAGAACTCCGGTTCTTGAATGTAGATCTTGGCATCCGAATTCCAGGACGGTCGTCTTTGTTATCCAAATCTGCGCCAGCTCTCACCTGTCGACACTTTTATTGGTGAAGTATTATGCAATCAAACGTGAGGCAGCGACAATGAGGGGATGAATATAAGCTTCTTGTTACTGCTCGGATCTGGTTTGATTCAGTGTTATTTTGTTCAAATCCATCTCCATAAAATGCCAGTTGTTCTGCAAGGACCTCGCTACTTCGGTTCCTACGTAGGGGGCACAGTCATTAAATCCTATGGCTTTGTAGAGATGCTGAGCGGATAGCATGAAAGGGGCGGTATCAAGAACGACACGTTGATATCCGAATGCTTTAGCATCGTTGAGTATTCTGCATAAAAAAGCTTTTCCGAGGTGTTTGCCGCGAAAATCTGGGCGGATGTATAAACGTTTAATTTCAGCGATACCAGCGCTAAGGTAGCGCAAGCCGACCATGCCAGCCAATTCATCATCCAGTTCCACCAGATAGAAAGCACCGCGCGGTGGCGTATCGCCGCATACTTTATCGATCACACTTTCGCCATATTCAGGAACGGACATGCCGAGCAGGTCTGCGACCGGTATGCCGAATGAGGCTTCAATTCCAGCTACGACCCAAGTCATGTATTCATTATTAATGCTCAGAGTTTCTTTTCTGTGCGCATGAGAATCTGCGAGTTTGAAATTCAGCGATGCCATTGTTTTGTCCATGGATTGAGTGGCTGATAGTAATTCAGACAGAGTAAAAAAGCCTGATTGTCAAATCTTGACAATCGTACACAATATTAAAATAGTTCATTGTCTTTTTGTAAAAACTTAGTTTATAAAAATAAGCATAATGGCATTTTTTTATATTTCCAGACTGATAACTAATTGTGGTAATTGTGGCAAATAGTAATGGGATCAGAATTTTCTATTGTGGTGACGTAAATGTAATATTTTTCACATCGCAAAATTACAACGACTGCATTTCCAAGCCTTTTAATGTCTGATTAACTGCGTGTCAGCTATTGGGCAATAGCGAGTTGAATCGGCTGGAGAATTGGACTTGGTTCAGCGTGAATTTTCAGTGTATTTGCTGGGATACAGATCAAATGCCCTTACTCTGATCCACTTGGTTTTTTTAGATTGACTTATATCAACGCTAACCGCGTTCACTAATACTCACAGGGACACAATCCCTGTGGCAATTTGAAAATGGAGAGTATATGGAACAAGCTTTGAAGTTGACACAAATATTACGCCCAACATTGTTGGCGGTATTGGTTGCAGGTGCCTGCAATACGATGGCTGCTGAACGTATTGAGTTGGATAAATACGTAGCGTCTGCCGCAACGCTCTCAGCTGCCAAGTCTTTAAGCGGCACAGTAGCGACAAGAGATTTACTTGGGCTATCTGCCAGTGAATTGCAAGCAGTTCGCAGCCAGACTTATGCTAACGGTAAAGTGGTAACACGCTACCAGCAGTTTCACCAGGGCGTACCTGTCTGGGGTGAGGCAATCGTTGAGCATGTGATGCCTGGTGCTACGCAGCCAACGCTATCTGGTGCGATGCTAAGGAATGTGACGAACGATCTGCCTAGCGCCAATCCTTTGTATTCAGCGTCGCAAGCACTGGCTCTGGCAAAGACGCAGTCTCGTGTTAATTCCACGGACAATGAGCAGGCAAAATTGCATGTGCAACTCGGTGCAAATAACGTTGCTAAATTGATTTACGTAGTGTCTTTCCTGGATACCTCCAATCCTGCCAAGCCTAGCCGGCCGCACTACGTGATTGACGCTAATACCGGTGCAGTTTTACAAAAATGGGAAGGCCTGACTCACACTCTGAGCGGCACAGGTCCTGGTGGTAACGCAAAAACAGGACAATACGAATACGGCACCACAGCTGGTTATGGTTATTTAGACGTGTTGGTCAGCGGCTCTACCTGCAAGTTGAGCAGCACGAATGTTGATACCTACAACATGAACAACGCGACGTCCGGGTCTGGCACGTTGCACAGCTTTACCTGCCCGCGCAATACTGTCAAAACTGTAAACGGCGGCTATTCTCCTATGAATGACGCGCATTACTTCGGTAATCAAGTCTTCAACATGTACCAGACTTATCTGGGCGTACGCCCGATCAGTCAAAAACTGGTCATGAAAGTGCATTACGGTTCCGCTTATGAAAATGCCTTTTGGGATGGTAGCTCGATGAACTTCGGTGACGGTGCCTCAACCTTCTACCCGTTGACATCGCTTGACGTGACAGGTCACGAAGTCAGCCACGGCTTCACAGAACAGAACTCGAATCTGACTTACTCTGGCATGTCCGGTGGTATGAACGAAGCGTTCTCGGATATGGCCGGTGAAGCAGTCAAGTACTATGTCAAAGGCACTAACGATTTTAAAGTTGGTGTTGATATTTTCAAAGCCAGTGGCGCCTTGCGTTATATGTACAATCCACCGCTGGATGGCGGTTCTATCGATAATGCAGCGAACTACACCAGCAGCCTCGATGTGCATTACACCAGCGGTGTGTTCAACAAAGCCTTCTACTTGCTGGCAACAACTTCGGGCTGGAATACCCGTAAAGCATTTGAAGTTATGGCGGATGCAAACCGCCTGTACTGGACTGCAAATAGCACCTTCGATCAAGGCGCTTGCGGTGTAGAGAAGGCAGCGGCAAATCGCGGCTATACCGTGGCTGATGTCACTACGGCATTTAACACAGTCGGTGTTCACGGAGGTTGTGGTGTCGTGGTGCCGCCAACGACCACAGTCTTGTCTAACGGCGTACCAGTAACGGGACTTTCCTTCACATCAGGTCAGCAGAAGTCTTACTCATTCGTCGTACCTTCTGGGTCTACCAACGCTACCTTTAAGACGTCTGGCGGCACAGGTGACGTTGATTTGTATGTGCAGTTAAATTCGGCACCGACAACAACGACTTATTTGCAAAAATCAGATGGTTCTTCTACGACTGAAAGCGTTTCCTTAACCAGTCCAACAGCAGGTACTTACTATGTATTGCTGAATGGTTATGCGGCATCAAGTGGTGTTCAGATTGTCGCAAACTACACGACAGGAACGCCATCGAATGTATTGACGAATGGAGTGCCGGTAACAGGTATTTCACTCGCCGCCGGTGCTAGCAAAGTCTATACAATCGTTGTTCCGGCAGGTAAAACCAGCGTCACATTCAAAACTACCGGCGGTACCGGTGATGCTGATATTTACGAAAAGCTGGGTTCCGCACCGACGACATCGTCTTACACCCAAAAATCGGATGGTGCGACGACCGTAGAGACCATCACAGTCAGCACGCCGGCAGCAGGTACGTACTACTTGCTGCTAAATGCTTATACGACGATTAGTGGTGTATCCCTGGTTGTGACATACTAAAGACGTGCTTTGTTAATGTAAGCGCATTTTTGCAGAATTCCGCTCTGTACTTTGTATCGGGCGGGATTTTTTTGTGGATATGCAATAAATTTAAAGCAGTGCTGTAAACGTGAAATGGGGCGGCAACTGCCGCCCCATTTTTATTCGAGCCAGTTTCAAGTTGGCTTGTTATAGCTAACTGCAGTTAACTATCTCCACTAAAAGTAAGCCCAGATTAAACCAGTTTAAACGGCAATTCCCGTAAGCGTTTGCCAGTGATCTTAGCGATGGCATTCGCAAAAGCCGGTGCCAGTGCCGGTACGCCTGGTTCGCCCATACCAGTTGGCGCATCCGCGCTTGGTACGATATGAACGCTGACTTTGGGCATCTCGGTAATGCGTGGCACGACAAAGTCACCGAAATTACTCTGCTCCACTACGCCGTCTTTCAATGTGATCGCCGCACCTGGCATGCACATCGATAAACCCATGAGTGCGCCGCCCTGAACTTGTGCTTCGATGCTCTTAGGATTGACTGCCAGATTGCAATGGATGCCGGCTGTTACAGTATGCAGCGTCGGCGTACCATCTTTGACCGATGCCTCGACAACATACGCGACTACCGATTCAAAAGACTCATGAACCGCGACACCCCATGCATGACCTTTCGCCAGTGTTTTTTTGCCATAGCCAGATTGCGCGACAGCCAGTTCCAAAGCCGCTTTATGACGCGGATGCTTGTTACCTATCAGGTTCAGACGATAGGCGACCGGATCTTGCTTGGTGGCAGTGGCGATCTCATCGAGTAGAGTCTCCATCACGAATGCTGTATGGGTGGAGCCAACGCTGCGCCACCATAATACTGGGACGTTGATTTTGGGATGATGAACTGACAGACGCATAGGAATTTCATACGGCTCTCTCATTCCTTCCAATGCGGTGGCGTCGATTCCATCTTTGACCATCATTGCTTCGAACGGTGTACCAGCCAGAATCGATTGCCCGACGACCACATGATCCCAGCCTGCAATCTGGCCTTTCGCGTCGAAACCAATCTGGGCACGGTGTACGTGCATAGGGCGATAGTAGCCACCTTTTACGTCGTCCTCACGGCTCCACAATGTGCGTACCGCTGCGTTGAGACCTGCTGTTTTTGCCGCTTTGGCGACGGTACATGCCTCAACAACAAAGTCGCTGGTCGGTACGGCCCGGCGACCAAAACCACCACCAGCCATCTGGGTATTAACCTTGACGTTTTGCGGGGGAATACCCAGTGTTTTTGAGGCAGCAAAACCGTCTAGGCCTGGCATTTGCGTACCGACCCATAGTTCTGCCTTGTCGCCCGTGAATGCTACGGTACAGTTCAAGGGTTCCATTGGCGTGTGGGCTAAAAACGGAAAGACAAATTCGGCATCAATTTTGAGTGGTGCTGCCGCCAGTTTTGAGATGTCGTCGTTGTATTTCAATTTGCCAGTTTGTCTGGACAGCTCTTTGTAGCTGGCTAATAACTGGGCACTGTCGGCTTTGTCGATGGCGGCATTATCCCACTGGATTTTCAACGCATCACGGCCTTGTTTTGCCGGCCAGTAACCGTCGGCAATCACGGCAATCCCTTCGCCACCGCGATCAACCGGGATACGGATAACCGCTTTCACTCCGCGAATTGCTTTTGCCGCTGTGTCGTCGACACTGGCGATTTTGCCGCCGAACACGGGAGGGCGTGCAACAACGGCCGTCAGCATACCAGGCAGGTGGGTATCAATGCCGTATTGTTGCATTCCTGTGGATTTTGCTTTGGCATCAAGCCGGCCTACAGGCTTGCCTATCAGGCGGAAATTTTTTGGATCTTTGAGGCTGATTTTTTCTGGCACTGGCAGGCTCATGGCAGCTTCTGCCAGTTCACCATAAGTCAATTTCTTGCCGCCAGGACCAATCACTATGCCGTTTTGTGTTTTTAAGCTGACAGGGTCCACATTCCATTGTTTCGCCGCTGCAGCGACCAGCATTGAGCGCATGCGGGCACCGAGTTCGCGGTACTGGGTGTACGAGTGTTTGATAGAACTGGAGCCACCGGTCAGATGGATGCCAAACACAGGATCAACATAGGCTGGATTGCTGTCGCCGTGCACACTCTTGACTTTACTCCAGTCGGCATCGAGTTCTTCTGCAAGGATCAGAGGCAAACCAGTTTGTACACCTTGTCCAAAATCGAGCCGGTTGATCGTGATTGTTGTTGTACCGTCTTTATCAATCCGGACAAATGCTGCCGGTTGCTCGGTTACTTTGAGTTCGCTTGCTTTAGCGCCAGATCCGTCCGCACTGGTTTGTGCTGCACCGATCAGAGGATAGACGCCAAGTGCAAAGCCGCTGAGTGAGGCTACTTTCAAAAAACGGCGACGTGGCAGATCCGCCTGTGAACTGATCGAATTGCTGGCACCGGATTCTTTGCTCAGCATGGCTTGCAATTGTTTTGGTAATTCATTGCGGGTATCAAAATGCATGATCGTCTCCTGGTTCAGGCAAGGTGGCTGGCTGCATCATGGATCGCAGCGCGGATACGGATATAGGTCCCGCAACGACAGATATTGCCTGCCATTGCTGAATCAATATCAGCATCACTCGGTTTTTTATTCGACTTCAACAAGGCTGTGGCACTCATGATCTGTCCGCTTTGACAGTAGCCGCATTGCGCTACATCGTGCTTGATCCACGCGTCTTGTACGACTTTGCCAACTTTGTCGCCCGACATTGCTTCAATGGTCGTAATTTTTTGTCCGGCTACAGCTGAAATTGGTGTGACGCACGAGCGGGTTGCTTGCCCGTTCACATGAACAGTACAGGCACCACATAAGGCCTGGCCGCAGCCAAACTTGGTGCCGGTCAAACCTAATGAATCACGTAATGCCCATAGAACAGGTGTGTTCGGATCGGTGTCTAGCGTGTGTACTTTGTTGTTGATAGTGAGAGAGGTCATGACTTGCTTCTCCATTTGATGGGCGTTTGGGAATCGTGCTGAGGTGACTGCTATAAGTAATCGCTATAAATGTGCGCAACAAGTTAGCACTACAGTGCCGCTATAGCAGACCTTGGCATCGTTGATGAATCGACAGCTATTCTGAGCTAGTTTGCCATTCTTTGCTGGCGTTGCTTAGTAATTCGATATTACAGACAAATACAACGCTCGCCTCGGACCAAAATTACTCACAATTGGCTCTCACTAATTTGTAACAAATAGAGACTTCGGTAAGCAGGCTTGACGATCGTTCGGGTAAGAATTTGAAAATTTCCGGACAGAACGCAGAACAAATTCTGATGGAACACCTAGTGGCGATCACATTGATCCTAAATCAGGCTGCGTGACATCTACTTACAAACTGCGGATAGGAATCCTGCGTCGACTTATCTATTGTTTCAACATGTGAGAATGAGATGTAAAACACAGAAAAAACGGACATTTTTTAAATGATCGCCCATCGCAACGGAGACAGCCATGTCAGAGACTACGAGCTTAGCAGATAGACCAGATTCGATCAGTTTAGCCAAATCAGACGACTTCATTGATCTCACTAACACCACTAATGTCACCAATACTGAGGGGCAGGTGATATCACGTTTATCGGGCGCAGGTGTTGCCAGCGGTGTGCTGTCTGCACTGGTGTTGAGCGGATGCGGCGGCTCTGGTGGTGTCACTTCTAATGCCGCTAATCCTGTTAGCGCGGACCAGGCAATGTCTTCACCTCCTGTGGCTAGTTCTCAAAGGTTGCCATCACCTGCCAGCATCTCGTCGGCACAGGCGGCCAGATTTTTGGCGCAGGCATCGATGGGTGCTACCAGAGCGCAAATTAGCCGGGTGCAGCAGTTAGGTTTTGAGGGATGGCTAAATGAGCAATTCGCTTTACCCGCGTCCACCAGCCGGTTTGACTGGCTCGTAGCAAATGGCTATAACGCAGACACTTTCCGCAACTCGCAAGCAGGATTTGATTCAGTCGCCTGGTTCAAATTAATTGCCTCACCCGACACCTTGCGGCAGCGCATCACCTTTGCCTTATCTGAAATCACTGTTGCTGCGATTGATGGCTTGATTGGCGGCGGATGGAAAGCATTTTCGGCGGCGACTTATCTTGATTTATTGGAGACTAATGCTTTTGGCAATTACCGGACCTTGCTCCAGCAAATATCTACTAGCGCTCCGATGGGGCAATACCTGACCTTTCGCGGCAACGTTAAATACAATCCGGTTACGGGTGCTTTGCCTGACGAAAATTACGCACGCGAGGTAATGCAGTTATTTAGCATTGGCTTATTGCAATTGAATCTGGATGGCAGTAACAAGCTAAATAACGGCGCTACCATTGAATCGTACACTCTCGCAGACATAACCGGGCTCGCAAGAGTATTTACCGGATGGGATTTCAGCATCGACAGTTTGAAATTGACGACACCGGATTTTTTGCGTCGGCCTATGGTTCAGGTGCCAAGCCGGCACGAACTCGGTGCTAAGACTTTTCTTGGCATGACTATTCCCGCCGGAACGAATGGTATTGATAGTTTGAAGCTCGCCTTGGATGGTATTTTTGCACATTCCAATGTCGCACCGTTTATTAGCCGGCAATTGATACAGCGCTTAGTGTGCAGCAATCCAAGTCCGGCCTATCTACAAAGAGTCGCCAGTGTTTTTAATAATGATGGCAATGGAGTTAAGGGTAATTTGACGGCAGTTATCAAGGCAATCTTGCTTGATAGTGAAGCACGTGATGATGCAAAGATCAGTGATCCTGCTTTTGGTAAATTGCGCGAACCTATTCTGAGACTGACCGCCTGGGCCAGAGCGTTCAATGCGAATTCACCGAGTGGTGTGTGGCGTATCGGCGATACCTCTGATCCCGCTACCCGCCTTGGACAAAGTCCTCTGCGCTCACCTTCGGTATTTAATTTTTTTCGCCCCGGTTATGTTCCACCAAATACGGTGATCGCCAATGCTTCATTGGTTGCGCCAGAGTTTCAGATTACCAATGAATCGACGGTGATCGGTTATGTTAATTTTATGCAGCGTGTTGTGAGCGTTGGTATCGGCGATGTCACTGCCGACTATACCACCTTACTACCGCTGGCAGATAATGCTCAGTCCTTAGTCGATGAATTGAACCTGATTTTGCTTGCTGGTCAGCTTAATAGCACGACATATAACCTGATACGTAATGCGATCAATAGTATGCCGGGCGGTACGCTAGCCGCACGTAATAACCGTATTTACTCTGCCCTGACGATGGTCATGGCAGCTCCAGAATTTATCGTTCAAAAATAAGGAAGCATCATGGATAATATGAATAAGATGGATGCTTCACGTCGGGCATTTCTGAGAAAAGCATCGGCACTTTCTTTGGCTGGCGTCGCTACACCATGGGCGCTGAATCTGGCGGCCATGGCTGAGGCATCGGCCGCTACTGCGAACGACTATAAGGCGATTGTGTGCGTATTTCTGTATGGCGGGAATGACTACGGTAATACTTTGGTGCCGTACGATTCCAGTAACTACGCGGCTTACCAGCAACTGCGTCCGACATTGGCTTATAGCCGGGATAGCCTGTCATCGACCATACTGACACCTTCGCTTGCTCCTGTAGATAATGCCGGATTTAGCAGGCAATATGCGCTAGCGCCAGAGCTGGCTCCGTTGCTACCGATTTTTGATGCTGGCAAAATGGGCGTGTTGCTGAATGTCGGTACGCTGATACAGCCGACCAGCAAATTACAATACACAAATAAAACTGTGCCATTACCGCCAAAACTTTTTTCGCATAACGACCAGCAATCGGTCTGGCAATCGTCCGCTCCTGAAGGTGCGGTGTCAGGCTGGGGCGGCAGGATGGGCGACTTGTTTCAGTCCGGTAATGGCAATTCCACTTTTACCTGCGTGAACGTCTCCGGCAATGCAGTGTATTTGTCGGGGAATACCGCAGTCCAGTATCAGGTATCGACGACAGGATCTGTGCCATTAGCGGCCTCCACTAAGCCGCTGTTTGGTTCTGCCGCATGCTCAAGTGCGTTGCAGACATTGATGAGTCAGACTAGCGCGAATTTATTTGAAAACGAATATAACCGTGTTACTCGGCGATCCATGGATGCAAATAATACCTTGACCTCTGCGTTAGCTGGCGCGCCAGCAATCAATACGGTTTTTCCTGCGAATAACAATTTAGGGGATCAGTTAAAAATGGTCGTCAGAATGATCTCCAGCGCTAGCGCATTAGGCGCCAAGCGGCAGGTATTTTTTGTATCTATGGGAGGCTTTGATAACCATGATGGATTACTGGATACGCATCCAGGATTATTAAAAAGCGTCGCCGATGCTTTGTCCGCGTTTTATAGTGCAACGGTTGAGCTGGGTGTTTCTAATAACGTCACCAGTTTTACCGCATCTGATTTTGGCCGTACCTTGAGTGGAAATAATGACGGCTCAGATCACGGATGGGGCAGCATGCACTTTATGCTCGGTGGCGCGGTCAATGGCAAGCGCTTTTACGGTATACCACCCGCTGTCGCTAGTGATGGGCCAGATGATGTGGGGCAGGGGCGCTTACTTCCTACGACATCGGTTGATCAATATGCTGCGACGCTGGGGAAATGGCTGGGAGCCTCCGATACAGATTTATTGTCCTTGCTGCCCAATCTCAAAAATTTTAATGCAAGTTCACGTAATCTGGGTTTTGTTTGATCGCTTGAACCGATGCTTACCAACCGACTCCCATGGTAAAGTACAAGCTGAGTATCTGACTATTGGTTTAATGGTCAGACGTATTGATCGTCAGGGAGAAATGGCATGGCAAAGAAAAATGAAGAACTTGATCCTGACACTATAGCGCTGATTGCATGGTGCACTGAAGTTGAGGGATTCTTAGTCGCCGGTGGTGCGACTTTGCATCAGGCGCAAGAACACATTGAAGAAGAAATCGATTGGTTCACCGATTTATTTTTTGACGGACTGACGCCAGAACAGGCGGCTAAAGAGGCTTTGAGTTAAGGCTGGTTTTGTTTGTCCTGAGTCTGTGTTTGATGATGCATTTTCTCATGCACATGGGCTTTCCACACCAGATTTGCTCCACATAAATCCTCAATCGCAGTGCCTACCGATTTAAAGACAGTGATCTGTTGCTCGTCTGACCGGCCGCGATGCTTGCCGTTTACCAGCTCTGCAAGTTCTCCGACGATGGCACTGCGTTGCAGACAAGCATTTGCCAGCGCTTGTGTTATGTCACCCGCTTCAGTTAGTGCACCAGCATAGGTGTCCACAAAAACCTGCGCTTTCGCCATTAGTGTATCGTCGACTTCACGCATATTGGGTGTAAATCCACCTACCAGATCAAGGTGAGTTCCTGCTTTCACCATGTGTCCCATCACGATGGCTTGTCTGCTGGTTGTTGCACAACTGATGACGTCCGCTTGCGCTGCCGCTTTGCTGAGATCTGTTGCCACGCTTAACTGAATATTTTTCGGTAGCTCGCGTTGTTCTAGTATTGCTTGCATACTTTGCTCCGCTTTTTCCTGCGATCGTCCCCATACCGTAATTTCTTTGATGGTGCGTACCTGGCAATGTGCTGTTGCGAGGTAGGGAATCAGTTTGCCAGTTCCAATCATTAGCAGGTGTTCGCTATCAGTGCGAGATATGTAAGCCGAAGCCAAGGCTGATGCGGCAGCGGTTCGTCTGAGCGTTAGTTCCTCCCCATCCATCATGGCGAGGGGTGCACCGGTCGTCTTATCGAACAGGATGAAGATGGCATGCACCGATGGGGCTTCATTATTTTCAGGCGCCACTGTTACCAGCTTTACACCGGTTGTGCCGTGCGTTTGCCAGACTGGCATGAGTAATAAAGTAGAGGCGGGGTTTTCCGACAATGTGTGCACATGCCTGCGTGGTGCAACCATGTCGCTGGCAAATGCCTTACGCAAAGCCGGTATCAGTTTTGCATATGTCAATTCCTTAGCCAGGAACTCTTTACTGAGGTGGGGAATACTGCTTGCTTGATGTGATGAGGTAGTCATCCAGTCATTTTAGCGAAAAAGCGCCCGGAAAAAATAATTTCTCGGGCGCTTTAATCTTATTGAATTGGTGCTGATTTGCTGATGCTGGTTACACTACGGTGACTTTCACATCAATATTGCCGCGTGTCGCGTTAGAGTAGGGGCAAACTTCGTGCGCTTTCGCAACCAGTGCTTCTGCTGCAGTACGTTCCATACCTGGGATGGAGACATTCAGTTCGACCTCCAGTCCAAATCCGCCTTTGCCATTTGGACCAATGCCAACTAAACCGTTCACAGATGTCTCGGCAGGCAATGCAATTTTCGTTGCGGCTGCAACAAATTTCATCGCACCGATAAAGCATGCTGAGTAGCCTGCGGCAAACATTTGCTCAGGATTCGTCCCTTCACCGCCTGCGCCACCGAGCTCTTTTGGCGTAGTCAGTTTAACTGCTAATTGATTATCATCTGAAGCGGCACGACCATCGCGGCCACCGGTTGCTGTCGCGTTTGCTGTGTAAAGAACTTGCATGTGATTCTCCTGAGTTGTCTTGTGTGAGAGTTACGTCAAAATTATAGTAAAGCCAGTCTAAAATTGATTCTAATGTGGCTTTATCTGCCAGTGAAAATATAATAGTACACAATTAAATTGTGTGCAATCTAATTTGTGAAAAATTTTGAAAAAAACTATGCCTTAGGATAAATTGCTTTCCGTTAAATCATTTCTAACCTGAGAGAGTTGGGTCTTTAAATCGATCAGAGTCTCTTTAGTTTGTCCGCTTGCACACATGATTTGTAGGGGAATTTCTTTTGCTGCTTTTTTCAGTAATTTACCCTGTTTTGTAAGATGTATCCTGACTTGTCGCTCGTCAATCTCGTCTCGATTACGGGTAAGCAACTCTGCTGCCTCCATTCGCTTCAGGAGTGGAGTTAAGGTACCAGAATCAAGGAATAAGGCTTCGCCTATGTCCTTGACCAAAATGCCATCGTGCTCCCATAGCACCATCATGACCAGATATTGCGGATAGGTTAGTCCGATTTTATCTAGCAAAGGCTTGTAGGTTTTTGTCATCGCCAGAGATGCGGAGTACAAGGCGAAGCAAAACTGATTATCCAGCGCGAGTAAATCGATTTGACCAGGAACGGTATTTTTCATTGTGACAGAGGTAAATGGGAATAATGAACGAGAGATAATGGTTTCATCCAATTATCGACCTTATGAGATGGATAATCAAATAAGAAACATAGATGCCTGTGATACCTCGTCGGTATTTGGGCGTTTCAGGGATTAACGACTATTCCATCAAGTTATAATGCATGGCTATGGCAAGCTATCTGAGCTATGAATCTGGTGCGGATGATAATGCTGCAAAAATATGCGTAAAGAATATATAGAGGAATAATCGTGACTTTTATCGAAAAATTGACAGAGGCTTGGGCGAAAAACAATTCTCTCCTGTGTGTTGGGCTAGATCCTGATATATCGCGTTTCCCGCCGGAACTGACGAACCAGCCGGACGCAATTTTTGCTTTTTGCAAGACGATGATTGATGCAACTGCCGATCTCGTCTGTTCGTTTAAACCGCAAATTGCCTATTTTGCGGCTTTACGTGCAGAAGATCAGCTGGAGTCCATTTGCCGTTATATTAAGACGACTTATCCAGCTATTCCTGTCATTCTGGATGCTAAACGAGGCGATATTGGGGCAACGGCTGAGCAATATGCACGTGAAGCATTCGAACGCTACGATGCCGATGCCGTGACAGTCAATCCGTATATGGGTTTTGATTCTGTTGCGCCGTACCTAGAGTGGAAAGATCGCGGTGCGATTGTGCTGTGCCGCACTTCAAATGCTGGCGGATCTGATTTGCAATTTTTAGA
Source organism: Undibacterium sp. Xuan67W (assembly GCF_049340165.1). Classification (NCBI taxonomy): domain Bacteria; kingdom Pseudomonadati; phylum Pseudomonadota; class Betaproteobacteria; order Burkholderiales; family Oxalobacteraceae; genus Undibacterium; species Undibacterium sp. Xuan67W. Next base: position 141,799 of record NZ_JBMPPN010000005.1, on the reverse strand, counting down.
TGCAGGTGGCAAACCTCTGTACCAGCATGTGGCACAGCTGGTTGCCAATAAATGGAATACGAATGGACAATGTGCGCTGGTTGTCGGTGCGACATTTCCGAATGAATTAGCGCAAGTCCGTCAGATCATAGGTGAGATGCCACTGTTGGTGCCAGGTATTGGCGCGCAGGGTGGAGATATTGCAGCAACCGTTTCGTCTGGCAAGACGCTGTCAGGTACAGGCATGATGATTAATTCGTCACGGGCAATTTTATACGCCAAACCTGTTGTCTCTGAAGACTACGCGCAAGCGGCAAGGCGGGTAGCTCTGGAAACCCGAGATGCGATTAACCAATATCGCTGATTTTTATCAATAGGAATAAGAGAGGGAGCATATAGTGTTATAGCTCCTTTTTTTTATTGGGTGAAACTTCAAGCACTCACAGAAACGCCGCTGCCGGAGCTGCTACCGTTTACCTGAAACGGATCGGCGTAAGCGCGTAATAGTTGCAGGGCTTTTTTGAAAATTGCTGCATCGTTATTGGTGCCGCTATTGCTATTGCTGCCAGTATTACTTTCAGAATTACTACTGGCGGTAGAATTTGAAGAGCTTGATGTATTGCTGCCATCGGTAGTGCTTGTGCTCGAATTACCTGATGTACTGCCCGAGGCGTTTGTTGAGGTATTGGAGGCTGTTTTTTCTAGGTAAGCGAGAGTTTCTTGCAGTGATACTTTACCATCCTGATTCGTATCCGCCGCATCGAAATTCTGCGCAACGCTAGTCAATTTTGCCCCGGCGGTGCTGTCTGTCTTGCTGACGTCGCTGGCCAAACTGCTTAATTGATCCTTACTTAAACCACCGTCCTGATCACCACCAGGAGGTGGCGGTGGGCGGTTGGCATCTTGTGTTCCAGAGGTACGCCTTGCGTTGAATTGACTTTCTAATTCATCGCTGAGCTTTTTCAGCCCCGAGCTGAATTCTTGTTTGGTTACTTTGCCATCACCGTCACTGTCTAGCTTTTTGAAAAGATCTGAGATTTCGGTCGATGTTGTTGATGTGCTGCCTGTCGTAGCACTTGTAGCGCTTGTCGTACTAACGCTGCTGGTGGTTGACGACGAGTTAATACTGCTAAATGCGGATTCCAGATCTGAAACCTCCAGGTATCCCTGGCCTTTTGTGTCCAGTTTACTGAAGACATTGTCTGCGATCTGAGACGGGTCTGATCTTTGTTTTTGGACGCTACCGGAATAATTATAGCCAGAACTGCTGCCTACACTTCCTATTGAACTCATGATGTCACTCCGATCTGGTTGGCATGATGCTGCGGAAAAACGGATGCTTCCAGTGTTGCGGATGATTGTTGCCTGACTATGTCGGTTTTGTATCAGTGCTGACACATTGCCAGTTTTTTGTAACAGGTGGCTTTTTAGTATAGAAGAATCAGGCAAATTATCCAGCAGGACGTGTGATAGGCAGGCGTAATTGGGCGATTAGTCCTGTATTGCCGGGTTTATTCTTCAATACGATATCGCCTGAATGCTGGCGGGCAATTTCATTTGCGATGCTGAGGCCGAGACCTACACCGCCATCATGCTTAGTACGGGATGTCGACAGGCGAAAGAACGGTTCAAATACCTTGCTGAGCTGAGCTTCTGGTATGCCAGACCCATCATCACTAATTTGTATCGATACATAATCGTATGTTTCCTGTAAATGAATATCCACGACGTCACCGGCATGAAGGGCATTCTCAAGTAAATTGGAAATACATCGCCGTAAATCCGAGGGTATCCCCATAATCGGGTTCGCACTACCAGAAAGGCCTACGCTTCTGCCTTGCTCATGGGCATTGTCAATCAGGGCTTCTACCAATGCCTGCACATCCAGGCGTTGTGCTGTGTGTGTGTTTTGACCGTTGCTACGTAGATAGTCCAGTGTCGCGTCGAGCATCAACCGCATTTCTTCAATATCGGCTTCTAATTTTTCTTTTGCAATCTCATTTTCCAGATTCTCAACCCGCAGTTTCATTCTGGTGAGCGGCGTGCGTAAGTCATGAGATACCGCGGCCAGAAAGCGTGCGCGTTCTTCCATTTGTTTACGAATGCGTTCTTGCATGCGATTAAACACACGGGCTGCCTGCCGAGCCTCTGCCGGACCTGATTCTACTAAGAGGGAGGCGTTCAGATTGTCGCCGACCTGACTTGCCGCTTGTGCCAAACCTTGAATCGGTTTCGCTAGATTACGAGAACCAAACCAGGCTGCCATTGCCAGAATGATGAATTGCAGCATCATGCTTAATAAGAAGCCCAGCATAGGCCCAGGAAACCTCTCCTCATGCCCATGTGGCTGTGGCGGACGACGTGATTCTGGTGTCTGAAGTAGAGGATATTCTTGGTGTTGCATAGTACCTGGCAATGATATATCAGGTGGGCGCGGTTGACGATGCGGAGGCAAGTGTTCGCCTAAAAATTGAAATAATAAGACGAAGGTCATGATATGGCTGATGACGACCGCAGCCATTGCCAGACCAAACAGGCGGGTAAAGATAGTGTCAGAAAAAAAACGTCGCATGGGACTCGTCAGAGCTTATCTTGAATTAGCGTAGATGAGATGTTGCTTGGCATATTTTGCGTTGAGTGTTACATCCGCCAAACCGCAAGCAATGGTATTCGTCACGCCGATGGGGGTTGAAACATATATCCCTCACCACGTATCGTTTTGAGTATGGCTGGCTGGCGTGGATTGTCGTCCAGTTTTTGGCGCAAGCGCGATACTAATAAATCGATACTGCGATCATAGGCTTCAGCAGATTTGCCACGGGCGATATCCATTAACTGATCGCGACTGAGTATGCGCCCCGGGCGCTCGATAAATGCCAGTAACAAGCGGTATTCGGCGTTTGATAGTGGAATGACTATGTTTTGGGGTGTGTATAGTTGTCGCAGATGGCAATTGAGTCGCCAGTGGTGGAAGAGAATGTCGTCCCCGTTCTTATTCGCGATCTGGCGTTGACTGGCTGGTGAACGTCGCATGATCGTCTGGATACGTGCGACAAGTTCACGCGTATCAAATGGCTTGACCACATAGTCATCGGCACCAAGCTCCAGACCGATGATGCGATCCGTGAATTCTCCGCGGGCGGTCAACATTAGTACGGGAATCTGACTTTCCTCTCCGCTACGTAAGGTGCGCAATAAGCTCAGGCCGTCCTCGCCTGGTAACATCAGATCGAGCAAAATAATATCCACACGCGCCATTGCTAACTGTTCACGCATCGCCTGCCCATCGGCGACAGTGTTGCAGTGTATTCCGAACTTCTCCAGGTAGCGGGCTAGCAGCTCGCGTATTTCCCGATCATCATCGACCAGTAGGGCGTAAATATGCGGCTCCGGTAGCGGCGTTGGCGTCTCGCAAATTTCTTTTGCTACAGCAGACAACTCAGATTTCCTTTACGTAGCGAAGCAAGCGGTCAAGCGCATGCACGATGGTCTGCTCCCGAACCGCATGGCGATCACCGCTGAACACTTTTCTCTCGGTATGCGTGACACCGCCTACTTGCCACGCAAAGCACACTGTACCGACAGGCTTGCCAGGTACGGCGCCACCAGGTCCTGCAATACCGGTAGTGGATAGCGATATATGTGTCTCTGAATTGGCAATGGCACCTTCTGCCATCGCGGCGGCGATTTCCTCGCTGACTGCACCATGTTGCGCAATTAATGCGGCGGATATGTCGAGTAATTCGCTTTTTGATGAATTGGAATAAGTGATGAAGCCGCAATCAAACCATTCTGATGATCCGGCAATCTCAGTGATTGCCTGGCATATGCCACCACCGGTGCAGGATTCCGCAATCGATAGCAAGAGTTTTTTTGATTTGAGTGTCGCACCGACTTCTGTTGCGAGTTCGATAGCATTGAGCATGATATGGTCTCCTGTGGTTTTTTCGGAATACCAATGCGTAGAAAGTCAGATCCATGGATGTGACTCAGCAATTGGCCGGAATCAGCTACAGAATTACTTTACCACTTTGTGATCGTGATTTGATCGGCTTAACAAGAATTTACTGACTCTTCAGTATCTGACCGGATTACTTGCTACCAGCAAAGAAAGTGCTCATCCGTGATCAGATCGCTCGCCACAATGCGAATAACAAGAGTGTATAAAACGCCGCCAGTATATCGTCCCACATGACACCAAAACCCCCTTTTAGCTGACGGTCAAAGTAGCCGATTGGCGGCGGCTTGATCATGTCAAACACGCGGAACCAGAAGAATGCCCAGCATTGGGTAGAAAAACTGGCGGGAAGGATGAGGAGTAATACCAGCCAGAACGCTATGATTTCATCCCAGACCATGCTCCCGTGATCGGCGACGCCCATGTTTTTGCCGGTCACTGAGCATGCCCAGATGCCGATAGCAAATCCGAGCAGTATGATCCAGGTCCAGACTGCAGGCGCAAACAACTCTGGCCACCGCATAGTGAGGACGTTAAAACTGAGCCAGGCAAATAAAGTACCGGATGTGCCTGGCATGACAGGTGACAGGCCGCTGCCAAATCCCTGTGCAATGACATGAGCAGGATGTGCCAGCATAAAGCGGGCAGTTGGTCGTTTGATTTTGGCTATCTGGCCAGATTCTAATGTGCTCATGGCGTGCTGAAGTGATCAAAAGATGTCAGAGCTAGTGCTAATGGCTGTCCCGCTGCGTCGAACAAGCGCATGCCCGATTCGCTATCTATCGTACCAACGCGTGTAACGGGTGTGTTGCTGGATATCGATGCTGCCAGTACTTGCGTTCGTAATTCTGACGGCGCTGTGAAGCAGAGTTCATAATCGTCTCCGCCTGCTAATGTAAATTCGCGCTGTTTGTTATTGGAGTGATCTTGCGACTGAGTGGGTAGCTGATGATGTGCAAAATTACGCAGCGCCGCGCCGGCGGGCAGTAAATCTGCATGCAGACTTGCTCCGACTCCGCTGCGTTTCAGAATATGTCCGAGATCTCCAATCAGGCCATCTGAAATATCCAGTGCTGCATGGGCAATTCCCCGCAAAGCTAGGCCCAGTGCAATTCTTGGCGTAGGTTGATGCATGCGTTTCGCTGCAATTGCAAAGTCCTCGTCACTTAACTTTAACTCATTCCAGTAATGCGCCAATGCCAGCCGCGCATCACCGAGATCGCCTGAGATCCAGATATCGTCGCCTGCTTTAGCTGAATCCCGTCGCAAGGCTTGTCCTGGTGGTACTTCACCGAAAATGGTGATACTGACTGTCAACGGGCCTTTTGTCGTATCGCCACCGATCAGGGTACATTTGTGCTCTTTTGCCAAAGCCAGCATACCGGCAGAAAAAGGTGCCAGCCAGCCTCGATTTGCCTCAGGTAAGGCGAGTGCCAGAGTAAAAGCCAGAGGCTTGGCTCCCATGGCGGCAAGATCAGACAAATTCACCGCCAGACATTTGTGTCCCAGTAAGTAGGGATCGGCATCAGGAAAAAAGTGCCGGCCAGAGACCAGCATATCGCTGGAAATCGCCAGTTGCATACTGGCATCAGGTTTTAGCAGCGCACAATCGTCGCCAATACCAAGTTGAATGCGAGGATCGCTGCTTGGGGGGGTGACGAAATAATCTTGGATAAGGTCGAATTCTGAGAGCATGCGGCATTGTACTCAGCTCAGTGTTATTAGAACAGATAGGAATGCGTGATTACCGGTAGTGCATCCGGCAGCTTGGCAAGCAGCAGTTCGCGTATCTTTGTAGTCCCTCTCTATCGCGAAACCAGCAGTTACCCTTTAGTCTTGGGGTTTTGTGCTAATGACAACTCCGTAGCAGATACATATCTTTAATAATTCCATAGGGAAATGTTGACGGGCAATACGTAAAGATTTACGTGAACAAAGGTAAAAACCGAAGCCTTACTCAAAACCAGGATTGAAACATTAGGTTACAATTGTGCACATTATGTGACAATTGGTGCCCGAAGTGACAATATTGAATTCGAAAGATTTGTACTTTGCAGAGGAGAACCACTCGCTGCTGGTAGAAGAAAACGTACCGCGTCGCCGTTCTTTTTTCGACGTCATGTCATGGGCTATCCAATTACGGCTGACTGATACAGCAACCGGGTTGAAAGGGAAAGTCGTTTTTTTACTCAGAACCTTGCTTGATCCGGTCAATAGTCATGAATGGTATCGCTATGTCAGCAGCAACCATCTCTTAAAAACTGCAAGCTCAGATCCGGGTTTGCTGGATTCTATTCATCGTCCATTTTTTGACCGGCGTATGCGATCCCGTGACCGGCTTTCTCTGCTGACGAATCACTTTAATCTGGCTGAAACGATATTGGGCAGAGGCAATTGCCGAAGCGTACTGTCCGGGCAGAAGCTTGAACTGGCGCGAATTACGGGAAAGAATAATGACGTATTCCAGCTGCGCTTATTCAGAGGCACGTCGTATAAGCGCGAGGGTGGTTTGAGTCTTGGTTTGTTTATCGACGATACCTTGTTGCAATGCGTGACTTTTTCTTTCGATCAGCAGCATCAATATTTGGCAATCAAAGTGGGCGGCGTGCAGGCAAGCAACTGTGGTGCCCGTGAACTGATCCGTGAATCGACCAAAGAACTGCATGGAATACAACCGAGATTATTATTGGTTGAAGCATTGCGTTACCTTGCGCAAGAGCTGCAAAGCACGACGATAGAATGTATCGCCCAAAAGAATCACATCTATCAAGCCTGGCGCTATAGATTTACCAAAAATATCAAAGCTGAATATGATCAGTTGTGGACTGCGGCGGGCGGCATGAAGCGCGCATGCGGTAACTATTCACTGCCGATTACGACACTCGAAAAACCAATCTCATCCCGTCCCTCAAACAAGCGTAGCGAGTACCGCGCCCGCTCGGTGATATTTGAAACAATGCGGGAACAAATTGCCCAAAGGCTTGCCATTCACTAGAACTCATTTCACTCTTATTGATGAAATGAGCTCTACTTGCCGTCGCTCGCTCTGCCGATATTACACTTTTGTGAATTCAGCTAGCTCTGCTAAGAGCCGGGCACGCAATCTGGCATCTTGAGGCGCAACGGCAAAACCCGATAATCGGTTGTTGGCATCAAAAAAACGGCTGATCGTCGCTCCTTCATTCAATTCAGTTTCCCATCGCCCGGCTGCCAGATCTTTGATGCCAGGCGGTACCACGGCAACAGGGAAGCTCGGCGTCTTTACGATCACCGGAGATGGTCTTAAATCGATTGCCGTGCGCTCAACTGTCAGACTGCGTGCGATTGCGCGTGCCGCCACCATCAGCGGTGCGATGTAAGGCAATACTTGTTGTACGCCAACGGTAATATGATATTGCGCACAATCCCCCAATGCATAGATATTTGCCGCGCTAGTTTCGCCATGGGCATTAATCAGAATGCCCCGATCGGTGTGTAGCCCTGAGGCTGTAGCCATGCGTAGTTTAGGACGTAATCCTACTGCAGACAGTATCAGATCTGCATGCACCAGTGATCCGTTTGCCAGAGTAACTTGAAGCGCATCGCTATCCGGTGCTTGGTGAATACTGCTGGCGGTGGTACTTAGTTGCAAGGCGATACCACGCTTCAGCAGCGCGTCTTGCAAACCAAGTGAAATTGCCTGTGGTGCCAGCGCTGCTAGTGGAAGAGGGTTGGGATCAACCAGCGTTACCTCGTGTCCTGCACCAGCCAGATCGTCTGCAAATTCACAACCGATCAGACCTGCGCCAAGAATCGTGATACGCGCTGAAGCCCCTACCGCAGCAATTTTTTTGCGAAAGATGGCATAGTCATCAAGATGGTTGACTGATATAACCTGCGTCGCCGCATTGCCTTCAATCGGCAGACGAATAGCTTGTGCACCAAGTGCAATGACGACTTTACTGTATTCAAAGTTGCCGGCATTCGTAACGACTTTATTGGTCACCGTATCAATATGATCGACCTTGGTTCTTGTCAACAAGCTTGCATTAACTTGCGCCGCCATTTGTTCAGCAGTCTGGCTAGTTAAATCTTTTGCCTGCTTGTTTTGCGCATAGGCGTTCGATAGCATCGGTTTAGAATAAAAACCGCCATCGTCTGCGGTAATGATGAGTAACGGAGAGGTTTTATCCAGTTTGCGAAATTCACGCGCAACGGTATAGCCAGCGAGACCACTGCCGATGATGACGATTGGAGACATAGTAAAACCCTGATTCTGTAAAAAATGAGTTTGGTAATGCACGGATGAGTTATATGACAGAATGCTTGGATGTTCAGTGTTTGTTTCGCCGCGTTGGGTCTATATAAACGGCCCTGACTCAGGATTGATTCCATGACTTAGCTAACTATGCTAACTGAACTAAGTCAGCTAAATCAGTTAAGTCAGTTAAGTCAATTAACGCGCGTTCATGACCATCGACGATTGCAGCATCGATGGTCGTGCACATTAAATTTCAACCATGTCGAAATCTGCTTTGGCAACGCCGCAATCCGGACATTCCCAATCCGCTGGAATGTCGTCCCAGCGTGTGCCTGCAGCGATGCCCTCTTCCGGCAAGCCTAAAGATTCGTCATAGATAAAACCGCAAACGACGCATTGATATGTTTTCATAAAATTCTCGATTCTGTGTAATGAAGATAAGTAGCGATCAGGGCGGGACTCAGGCTTTAGAGGCTTCGAGCACGGCGCGATAATGGTTAGCATGACGCTCTTCCACTTTTGCTAAAGCGGCGAAGCGTTTTGCGGCAGTTTCCAGCGTGCGTTTGAACTGTTCCGCGTGTTCTTTAGACTCGGCAATTTGCTCGTCATATTCAGCAACGGCGGCGTGATTTCCTTCTTCGACTGCCAGATGGCGGAACTTTGGATACATTTCGGTGTACTCATAAGTCTCCCCTTCAATTGCAATTTCCAGTGCTTTTTGCGGCGTCATTTGTGTTTTTGGGTACAGTAAATCGAGATGGCCGAATGCGTGCATGACCTCTTGTTCCGCTGTGGCTTCAAACGCCAGTGCGACGTCTTCCGCGCCTGCTGCACGCGCCAGCTTGGCGAAGTAACGATATTTAATATGGGCCATTGATTCACCGGCAAAAGCGGCTTCAAGGTTTTGAATCGTAACGGACTGGTTGGCTGTATTACTCATGGTGGCTCTCCTGATGGTGATCTAAGATACTGCAATCGGCGTTTAGTTCTATTTACTATCAAACTGAGTGCAATGATAGATATTATTAATAAATTGGGGAAATTGATTGTTTGTACCAACGCAATAGGAAATAGCTATATCAATCGCTGTTGCGATCAAGAATTGAATTTAGTTATGTTTAAAAGTCATAGAAGTCGTACAAATACGTATAAAGTTAGAGGGAACCCTCTGCTAAAATCACAGACCATTCGTAAGTAATAAGTAAGCAAGCAAATAAAAAGAGAGGCCGCAGAGTATGGATTCGTCAGCAGATCAAAAAGAACTTTTACGTCAACAATTGCGTCATGCAGCCCTGGAGTATCACGAGTTTCCTACTCCCGGCAAAATCAGCGTCACACCGACCAAACAATTGACGAATCAACGTGATCTGGCTTTGGCGTACTCTCCCGGGGTGGCTTCTCCTTGCGAGGAAATCGTTGCAGATCCGGCAAATGCATTCAAATATACGGCGCGTGGCAATCTGGTCGGCGTGATCACCAACGGTACTGCAGTGCTTGGACTGGGCAATATTGGTCCGCTGGCGTCCAAGCCGGTGATGGAAGGTAAGGGCGTTCTGTTCAAAAAATTTGCAGGTATCGATGTATTCGATATTGAAATCAATGAACTCGATCCAGACAAGCTGGTGGATATTATCGCTTCGCTGGAGCCAACCTTTGGCGGCATTAATCTGGAAGATATCAAGGCACCCGAGTGTTTTTATATCGAGCGCCAGTTGCGTGAGCGCATGAAAATTCCGGTCTTCCATGATGATCAGCACGGTACAGCTATCATTGTCGGTGCCGCGATTATAAATGGCCTCAAAGTCATCGGTAAAGACATCAAAAATTGCAAACTTGTGGTCTCTGGCGCTGGCGCTGCGGCGCTGGCCTGTCTCGATTTGCTGGTTGATCTCGGTTTTCCAATTCCCAATATCTATGTTACGGATCTGGCTGGTGTGGTCTACAAAGGTCGTGCTGAATTGATGGATCCGGACAAAGAACGTTTTGCTCAGGACACTTCAGCCCGTAGTTTGAAAGAAGTGATTGAAGGCGCGGATATTTTTCTCGGCTTGTCCGCTGGTGGCGTACTGAAAAAAGAGATGGTCAAGGTCATGGCGGATAAGCCATTGATTCTGGCGCTCGCGAATCCGACACCGGAAATTTTGCCCGAAGAAGTTAAGTCGGTTCGCGACGATGCCATCATGGCGACGGGGCGTTCTGATTTTCCGAATCAGGTGAACAACGTCCTGTGCTTCCCTTATATTTTCCGCGGTGCGCTGGACTGCGGTGCGACGACGATTACCCGTGAGATGGAGATCGCCGTGGTCTATGCGATTGCCGAACTCGCTCAAGCCGAGCAATCCGATGTGGTCGCATCGGCTTATGGTATCGCCAATCTGAGCTTTGGTCCTGAATATCTGATTCCCAAACCATTCGATCCGCGTCTGATGATCAAGATCGCGCCAGCCGTGGCGAAAGCGGCGGAAGAGTCCGGTGTAGCGGCGCGTCCGATTAAGGACATGCAGGCGTATGTCGATCGTTTGCAGCAGTTCGTCTATCACAGTGGTACCTTCATGAAGCCGCTATTCCAGGTCGCGAAAAAAGCGCCTGATGAACGCAAGCGTATCGTCTATGCCGAAGGTGAAGAAGAGCGTGTTCTGCGAGCGGTTCAAGTGGTCGTCGATGAAAAACTGGCGAAACCGATTTTGGTCGGTCGTCCGAATGTGCTCGACCAGCGTATTGAGAAGTTTGGTTTACGCTTGAAAGCAGGGGTTGATTTTGAAGTCATCAATCCCGAGTTCGATCCTCGTTTCCGCGACTACTGGCAGACCTATTATGAAATGACCTGCCGCAAAGGTAATAGCCAGCAGTATGCCAAGCTGGAGATGCGTCGTCGCCACTCCCTGATTGGTGCGATGATGATCCATAAAGGTGATGCCGATGGCATGATCTGCGGGACCTTTGGTACCACGGGTTTACATTTGAATTATGTCAATCAGGTATTGGGCAAGCGAGAAGGCGTGAATGTCTATGCTGCGATGAACGCCTTGGTGTTACCCGATCGTCAGTTAGTTCTGGTCGATACGCATGTGAACGAAAACCCTAGCGCAGAGCAAATCGCTGAGATCACCATACTTGCTGCCGAAGAGATGCGTCGTTTTGGTGTCAAGCCGCGTGCAGCCTTGTTGTCGCATTCAAATTTCGGTTCCAGTAACAGCGAATCCGCGCAAAAAATGCGTGCCGCTTTAGCGATCATTCAACGTGACGCACCAGATCTGGAAGTTGACGGCGAGATGCATGGTGATACCGCACTGGACAGTGCTTACCGTACTAAAATGATGCCAGGCACAACCCTGAAGGGTGATGCGAATCTGCTGGTGATGCCGAATATTGATGCGGCCAATATTGCCTATAATTTGCTGAAAACTACTGCCGGTAATAACGTCGCAATCGGTCCTATTCTGCTTGGTTGTGCAAAGCCTGTACATATCTTGACGCCGTCTGCGACAGTGCGTCGTATCGTCAATATGACAGCGCTCTGTGTGGTAGATGCGGTTGCGCAGCGCTAAGACTGATTAGAATGTTGCTTGCCTACGTCTGAGTGAGCCTGTCGAAGTAAATCGCAGCTCTCTGCATTGAGGCATGAAAAAGCCGGAAATCTTTTAATGGATTTCCGGCTTTTTTATTGCGTCCGGGCGGTAATGCTTCTCCGGACTTTTGTTGATTCTTTGCGATCTTTTATGATTCTGGATGATTGGGTATCAGATCAACGCGCTGCCTGTGGCGCGCGCCTCACTTGTAGCGAGCTACTCAGCTTGAACTGCCTTACCACCTCGGCCAGGCTTGCTGCCTGATCTTGCATCGACTGCGCTGCCGCCGCGGCTTGCTCGACCAAAGCAGCGTTCTGCTGCGTCGCTTCATCCATCTGCACGATGGCATCATTGACTTGTTGGATGCCTGAACTTTGTTCTTGCCCTGCCAAAGTAATTTCGCCAACAATCGTGACCACACGTTTAACACTGGCGACAATTTCTACCATGGTGACACCGGCTTTCTCAACGAGCTTGCTGCCGTTATCCACCTGGTCGACGGAGTCATCGATCAGGGTTTTAATTTCCTTGGCAGCGCTTGCACTTCTTTGTGCCAGATTACGGACCTCCGATGCGACTACGGCAAAACCACGGCCTTGCTCACCGGCGCGTGCCGCCTCTACTGCCGCATTGAGTGCCAAAATGTTGGTCTGGAAGGCGATGCCGTCGATGACGCTGATGATGTCGGCAATTTTTTTAGATGATTCATTAATGGATCCCATCCGCTCTACGACCTGATTGACAACGATTCCCCCTTGGGTAGCAATGTCAGATGCGGATACGGCTAGTTGATTTGCTTGACGTGCGCTCTCCGCATTGTGTCTGACCGTAGCGGTTAGCTCTTCCATGGTAGATGCTGTTTCTTCGAGTGAACCCGCTTGGCGCTCTGTACGGTTGGATAGATCTAAATTACCGCTAGCAATTTCTTCGGAAGCGTTGGCTATCGTGTCAGTACCAGTCCTCACTTGATTCACGATTTTAAGTAAATTGTCATTCATCGCTTGCAGCGATTTTAATAAAAGTCCGGTCTCATCGTTAGATGTGGATTCTATGTGTGCAGTCAGATCACCTGATGCGATGGTTTCTGCAAAAGCAACTGCCTGATTCAAGGGGCGCGTAATACCGGCTGCAAGACGCCATGCAATGAACCAGCCTAACAGAAATAGTGCGCCACCAAAAACGAACAATATAAGACGACTTTGAGTTTCAATTTCTTGGATTCTTTCAGCCATTTTATTGATGCTAGCTCGCTGCAAATCCAGCAATTTTTGCAAAAGATCTAGGTAGCTAGCTGCCGATACCGAGTAGGTTGTTTCAAAAATTTTGTTAGCTTCGTCAGTATTATTATCTGCCTTCGCCTTGGCGATTGCATCTCTCGCGGCAATATAGTTTTTTCTAGTTGAAGTTAGTTGATCAAAGACCTTGCGTTCCTCATCGCTGGTCAGCAAGCCTTCAATTGTTTTTTGTAACTCTGATGACTGCTTACTAGACGCCACTGAATCGTTTGCAAAATAGGCACTCAGACTCGAGTCAGAGCTTTTGGCAATTGCGGTCGTGCGCCTGACGCCGGATTGAATTACTCGATACCAATCGGACACAAGTCGTTCTTTTGTGAGGGGTGTTTTTAAAATGGTTGCGGTAGTGTCTGCAACTTTGGAAAGCTGCAATAAGCTAAGACCCAAGAGTACGATCATCGACATCAAAATGAAGGCAAAACCTAAGCTAAGTCGCTTACCAATTTTCATGTTGGCGAAAAGATTCATTTTTTTCTTTCATTAATGATGGCTAATTAAATGACGAGTATGACGATAACGCACTAGAAGGTAATGACGATAATAAGATGTTTGCGCTGCAGGAAATTGGTAAAAGGAAAGGGCTAAATTCCTATCGCTTCGGTTATTGTTGATGATACTTTGCGTCGCATAAATACGGTAGATTTTATTTAGTTTGTTCGCTGGCCGATGTATCCCTTTGCCACTCATGCTTATTTGGTATTGAAGACGTTGTTGATTTTGGCATTTCAGTTACTCTGGGCAGTATATTTTCAATACCATTGATGGAAAAGCGGTACGGTCCTGTTTTCGACGGGCAAGTGGGGGAGTATAAGTTATTGTCTCAATATAAATTGTCCCCGTTACTGCTTGATCGGCACACGTCCCGTAGCGACGACGCTTGATGCGCGTTCGCAATGTCCATGCTGATCATCAAAGAACATGTGTGGTTTAAATGCGCCTAATACAGCGGATTTGTGGACGCCGCCCATGAAGAAGGTTTCGTCAATCGCGATGTTCCAGGCGCGTAATGTGCGGATCACGCGTTCGTGGGCTGGCGATGATCGTGCCGTGACAAGTGCTGTTCGTAAGGGGAATGCTCTGCCATCGGCACTTTTAAAATTATTTTGCAGGAAAGATAGCGCCACTAGCAGGCGGGCGAAGGGGCCTTCCGGTAAAGGTTTGTTCGCATTGTCGCGCTCGTGTCGCTCGAAGGCTTCGATACCTTGTTCTTGATAAATCCGCTCGGATTCATCGGAAAAAATAACGGCGTCACCATCAAACGCAATCCGGATTTGCTCCAGTTCTTGCTGCGGGTTATCAGGAATTCCGTAGAGCAAAGCGGCTGCTACACCGGAGTTGATGGCAGCCTGCACATCGTCCTCATGCAGCGATAAAAACAGACTTAGATTGAATGCTTGTAAGTAGGGTGATAAAGATGCGCCACCAACCAGTGCGGCGCGTGAGATATCTAGCCCGTAATGCTTAATCGAGTTAAAAATGCGTAAAGAGGTTTCAGACGAATTGCGCGACATGATCACAACTTCAACCAGACGGTGCTCCGGTGTGAGTGTATTCAGATGCAACAAGGCCTTGACCAAGGCAAAACCGGCACCGGGTTTGAGAATAGTGTTTTCATTGACCAGCTGATGCTGCCGGTAGGCGGCCAACCCCTGATGCTGAAAAATAGCTTCTTCGACTTCCAGGTCAAACAGGGCGCGGGAAGAGATGCCAACGACTAATAAATTATCAAGCGAAAAAGCCATAAAGGTCCGTGATATTGGTCAGGTGATCGGTCAGTTTGTTGTGTGCGGTGCAGACCCGCAACCGGTGATGCGCGGGCAGATGCGGATGTAGATGCAGATATCGTGATCAGGTATTGGGCGAAAGTTCGTCTTGCCCCGTTCGGCTATCAAACTGCTCCAGAATTCCCAGATCAACCAATTGCAGCACTTTCATATTGGTGCTCTCCAGCACGACCAGCGGTGCGACACCGTCATCCATTGCCTCTAACCAGCGATTCGCGCACAGGCACCATTGATCGCCGGGTTGCAGGCCGGGAAAGTTCCATTCCAGGCGCGGCGTCATTAAATCATTACCGCGACTTTTGCTATACATTAAAAAACCAGCACTCATAATCGCACAGACGATATGTGTGCCGACATCTTGTTCGTTCGTTTTACAGCAACCATCACGAAAAAATCCCGTCAGCGGATCAAATGAGCAGGGGACGAGTGGCTGTCCAAAGACGTTCAGCGCGGGTATAGTAGCGGGCGAGGTCATATCAGATCGATTCCTGTTGAGGTTGGTGTTTTAGGGTACGCTTTTTCGCCCATGCGAGCGCGCGTGGACCAATTCTCGCAGAAATTGGATGCCTGTATTTGGCGAATAGCTGGTAACTAAAATTCAGTACTGGGCGCAGCCACCGCCGGGAGTAAATCCACGCCAGTCTTTTAAATCCTGCTCTCGCATAGGCTTCTGCAAAGACGTCGATGCCTTTAAAAAGTTCACCGTCATCCAGTCGCCCGTGGATTTCTGCCATGGCTTTTTCGCAAGTCAACCCATGACACTCAGGAGCATAATTCGTGGATGAAATATCGATGAAACGGAGCAACTTTTTCTGGTTGTGATCTTGTAGTAAGAGAATTTCTGCCATACAAAGAGGACAGGCACCATCGTAAAACATTGTTAGTATTTGCACAGGATTCTCTATGTGGTTACATCGTTGAGACAGGATACCGTAAGAAGCCATTTTGGATTTGTACGGAATTTAATTGATATGTAAGTCGACCTAATAACGACTAAATCACCTATTTGACAACAAAATCATCTAAGGGCATCCTAGACAAATATCTATTTAGGAGAGACTTCATGCCGCAATATCGTTCACGTACTACCACTCATGGTCGCAACATGGCTGGTGCCCGCGCATTGTGGCGCGCTACCGGCATGAAGGACGGTGACTTTGACAAGCCCATTATCGCCGTTGTGAATTCTTTTACCCAGTTTGTGCCGGGTCACGTGCATTTAAAAGACCTTGGACAACTGGTCGCGCGTGAGATCGAGGCTGCGGGTGGCGTAGCAAAAGAGTTCAATACGATTGCAGTGGACGACGGTATCGCAATGGGCCACGGCGGGATGCTGTATTCGCTGCCATCGCGTGATCTGATCGCGGATTCTGTCGAGTACATGGTGAACGCACATTGCGCCGACGCGATGGTCTGTATTTCCAATTGCGACAAAATCACACCAGGTATGTTGATGGCTGCGATGCGGGTCAATATTCCAGTCGTGTTTGTCTCTGGTGGTCCGATGGAAGCAGGCAAAGTTTTAAAAGTCGTCAACGGTTCGCAAAAAATAATTAAGCTTGATCTGGTCGACGCCATGATCAAAGCGGGTGACAGTAGCGTGAGTGATGCCGATGTAGCTGAGATTGAGCGTTCTGCTTGTCCGACCTGCGGTTCTTGCTCCGGCATGTTTACTGCCAATTCGATGAACTGCCTGACGGAAGCCTTGGGCTTGGCACTGCCGGGCAACGGCACAATCCTGGCCACCCACTCTGATCGCAAAGAATTATTCTTGCGTGCAGGTCGCCTGATTGTCGATATCGCCAAACGCTATTACGAGCAAGATGATGCTTCGGTCCTGCCGCGCAATATTGCGACCAAAGCCGCGTTTGAAAACGCGATGGCACTCGATGTATCGATGGGTGGTTCGACTAATACAGTATTGCATTTGCTGGCAGCCGCACATGAGGCCGGTGTTGAATTTAGCATGGCAGACATCGACCGTATCTCGCGCAAAGTTCCGTGTCTGTGCAAAGTTGCGCCGATGACGGATAAGTACCATATCGAAGATGTGCATCGTGCCGGTGGCATTATCAGCATCCTCGGTGAACTGGCGCGCGGCGGTTTGCTCGACACCAGCTTACCGACCATCCATAGCAAAACCATGGGCGATGCGATTGCCAATAACGACATCATCTGTACACAAAATCCTGCGGTGCACCAGTTGTTCCGTGCGGCTCCCGGTGGTGTGCCGACACAAACAGCTTTCTCGCAATCTGAACGCTTCGCGTCATTGGATACCGACCGTAGCACAGGCTGTATTCGCGATAAAGCCCACGCGTATTCTAAAGACGGCGGCCTCGCTGTTTTATACGGCAATCTGGCAGAAAAAGGTTGTATCGTAAAGACCGCCGGTGTGGATGAAAGTATCCTCAAATTCAGCGGAAAAGCGCGGGTGTTTGAGAGCCAGGACGCGGCGGTGGACGCCATCATGGGCGATACGGTACATGAAGGCGATGTGGTCATCATCCGTTACGAAGGTCCAAAAGGCGGCCCCGGTATGCAAGAGATGCTGTATCCGACGTCGTACATCAAATCAAAAGGTCTGGGCAAGGTCTGCGCCTTATTCACCGATGGCCGGTTTTCCGGCGGCTCCTCAGGTTTGGTAATCGGCCACGCCTCGCCAGAAGCAGCAGAAGGTGGTGCAATTGGTCTGGTAGAAGAAGGAGATATGATTGATATCGATATCCCTGAGCGTCGCATCAATCTGCGTATCAGCGATACCGCACTGGCCTCGCGTCGCGCTGCGATGGAAGCCAAAGGCGATGCAGCTTGGTTGCCAGTCAATCGTGATCGCTATGTGTCGCAAGCATTGCAGGCTTATGCAGCACTCACGACCTCAGCAGATCGCGGCGCTGTGCGTGATTTATCACAATTGAAGAAATAGACTTTTGAGGAGCGGTTTTGAGGAATGGGACGGTCGTTGTCTGTAAATAATCAGTGTTGGTTTTGGGTTGAACTGAGAGCGACTGTCTTATTGAATCGTTTTTTTTCTCGGCGAACGCAGCGAGAAGTCTAAGGCAGAAGATTGTGTTTGTATTCGCTACTCATTGCCTGCGTGCCACGTCTGACTTCTACGAATGATGAATCAAAGTATGAACGAAAATGTTGTTTTTTGGCCGCCATTACTGCATTAGCCACGTTCGTTATCTCATATGTGATGAAAATCGCAAAATCTTTCAAGCTTGCGCAAGGATGGCATTACTTATTCAGTTTCACTGGACTACAGCGCGGCTTTTCATTTTGGGGAGTGGCTTGCAATTCTTTGCTTGTCACCGTCGGGTGAACTCTTGAAATGCAAGACTTAATCACCTTTGATTTTGACGGAAGTTTTAGCTGATTGGTTTGGGCGCTTGGCAGCCAGTAGCGATCTTCGAACGTACGTTTGGTTCAGACTGAAACCGGACAGTGAAGTGGTATTTTATGTCAAGCCGAAGGGGGGAGATTGGTCTGCTTCGACGTCGACTGTGCCATCAAAGCTATTAATTTTGTATACCGCATCAATAGCATTTGCCGCCAGATGATCGCCGGAATTGTGATAGCTAAAAGAAAACCACGCCATATTTCCAATTGAAGTCCGAATACTGGAATTGCTATAGCTAAAATAGATACTGACAAGCCCGCGCAGGTCGTCATACTGACGAAATGCTTCGCTATTAACTCCGCTCGAACTAACGGTTTATTGTCGCTACCACGTATAAGAGACAATCGCCCTCGAACACTTACTTGGTAGGATACCCAGAGTTGAGCGACGCCGAGGGCGACAATAACTAAATAAATCAAAATTGTGAAAAAAGTCATATGAGCTTTAACGTTGAGGTGCCGATATCGCGGCCACCAATAAATTAATAAAGAGAGTAGTCATTGTTGGAGATTCCCCGCCCATCGTAAAGTTATGTGGCTGCAGATTGAACTAGGCATTTTTTTGCAATAGCCCGAGGATAAGCCTGCCTTCTTCATCGAGTCTCTCTTTTGCAAGATCAAGTGCTGTAAGTCCCATCCAACCGGAGCATTTTGGATCTGCTCCAAGTTGCAACAATAATGTAGTCATGTCGATGGAACATGTCCCGACTGAATATGCCAAAGGCGCATGATCCTGCCATCCATCTCCATCCGCTTGTCCATTGACGTCAGCACCTATACTTACTAAGTATTCAACCATAGCGAGCTGATTATTCGCCGCAGCAAAGTGCAATGGTGTTCTCCCACAAAAATCTAATGCATTGATAGCGCAACCTTGCGATAGGAGTGACTTGGCTTCTGCGAGGTCACCAAATTGTGCCGCTTGATGTAACCGAGTATCCACATCGGCTTCTGAAGAAATATTACCTAGGCGCATAACACAGAGGTGCCGGGATCGCCGTCACGATAAAATTTATAAATAGCGGGATCGCTTTTGGCGATTCCCTGCCAACCGTCCTGTTAAAGCTCACGTACATTTTCTATCCATATTACTTCGTTTGGATGATGATCTTCAATTGTTTCAAGTGCTCCATCCAGTATATTTTGCGTCTCACCGCAAAGGGGATAATTGAAACGCGACACATTGCGGCATTTTAGATTGCCATAGTCAACTTCAGAAATTGCGTCGGAGCCGCACCAAATTGCCGATATGCTCGCATCAGCAACTTGTAATGCATTCATTAGTCCAGTTGGTGTAATCGCGAGGAAAATCATATGAGCTTTAACGTTGAGCTGCCCGGCACTGCGCATACTGCGCTGAAACCGAAGAGTAGTTAATTGAAAAATCGGCTCTTGTCGAGACACCGAGTTGCGCAGTGTCCGTGCCGAGCGTGACGTTAAACATCTTCATATTGGCTCCAAATCATTTGGAAATTTGCTCGCATTCGTCCACTCTTCTTCAACAAAATCCCTATTTAGATCGCGTCGATGCCAAGCTCTATTTAAATGCGAAAAGACATGCCCCAACTGAATTCTCAAAACAGTTTCGTCGAATTCCGGATCTTTTTCCATATCAACGATTAGTGCAGCTAAATGTTCACGAGCGTCTTCAAGTTCGTACATTAACCCTGCCCATTCAACAGGATTCGCTTCCTTGTTTATCATGAACGTTGATTCCTCATTGATGTTTAACGCAACGGTTAGCGGATGGCCGCGCGCAAATTAATAAAACACTGAGCCGCGCCTCGGCGTGTCCGATCGACCATTTTGTTAGCACTCGTAACGTACATCAAGACCTTGCCATTTAAGTTCATCTAAGACCGCTTTTGAACGCAAAACAACTTCTTGCCAAATTGGCGATATGAGCATTTCGTTGAGCGTATCTGGTAAAGCACTCACTCGACAATCGAAGAAGCAATTAAATTCGAAAAGGACTTTTTGTTCGGACTCAGAAAACTCATTTAAAAATTGTGAATCAGTTGGGTGATAGAAATCACAAAACCATTGATTTACTAACTCGTTCGCGACATTTACATTCGCAGTATTTTGATACTCCAGTTGATCTGTAACGGAAGCGATCAACTGCATAGTATTTATAATGTTGACTCGGAGTGGCCCCATGGGTGCTAACGATTGAAATGAGAGGCGCGCAATTTTTGCGTGTCCGGCCCGCGCTTTTTGCGGGCAAACTCGATTGATATGTTAGCGGTCATAAATTTTCCGTATTGTTAATTGGAATTAATGCTGATACAGCACCAAGACTTCCAAATACAAAACCAGATGTGAGTATATTGAAAACGCCCCAATTCATTGCGATTCCCCAGAATACAGAAAAACTTGCAGCCCAAAATGTACTGTAAAGAACAACAAAAAAAGTTTGTCGGGAACGAAATCTATAACCGCCACGAGCGCGTTGAACCCACGATTCAAATGGTCCGCAAAGAACAGATGAACTCAAAATCAAAATCAAAACTGACTCCATACTAAAGACAAATCTCCATTCAATCAAAGATTGTACGACGCTTACCAATGCAATAATTAGAGCGCCGAGCGTTGTGAAGTGGATGAATCTGCGGAATGTACCGGATAAAAGAGTCCAAAATTGTAAGCTCGCCGAGAACATAGTGATTGAACGCTAACTTCAAGTAGAGTGAAAAAAATTCCGCCTATCCTGGCGAGATAGTTCCTTCGAAACTGTTGCTCTGTAATGCTTTCAGCAATATGCTGTAATTTTTATCAGTACTAAATAACCAGGAAAAGCAGACAGCTTTCATGGACGCCGCGCATTTCACTTTTGAAGCAATTTCCCAACAAGCGAAGTTGTTCGATTGCCTTGAAAATTGCCTGCGTGACAAGTGCGATAGATTACGCACGACTTGAGTCTATATCTAGTGGATTCGAAGGGTGGTCCGCTTTCGTCTCTATGCGGACGCTCAAGAAAACCATTTGATCAGCGCCTTTGAGCACGAAGCAGCCGATCACCAGACAAAGCCCGTCAGACCCAATGTGGACCACTACAAATAATTGACGAACAAATACCAAATAAAAAAGAGCCTCAAGCTTAGTCTGAGACTCTCTTTTTGACTACATTTGTGGCAGTACGATTACATGAATTCAATCAATGACAGCCACCGTGATGTGTACCCAGATTAGCCGGTGCACCACCATCGGCGCTTGCCAGACTCTGCAATATCCCGCAATCACTGCTCGCTTGTACGTGCTGACATAGGCTGCGCAGTTCACTTAACTG
Source organism: Undibacterium sp. Xuan67W (assembly GCF_049340165.1). Lineage (NCBI taxonomy): Bacteria > Pseudomonadati > Pseudomonadota > Betaproteobacteria > Burkholderiales > Oxalobacteraceae > Undibacterium > Undibacterium sp. Xuan67W. Next base: position 120,283 of record NZ_JBMPPN010000005.1, on the reverse strand, counting down.
TGTTTGCAAATTGCTGAGTTCAGCGATTCTGTGTGCTACATGATGGATATGTTCGTCCAGCAGCGTATTCACTTCGGCACAATTTTCTTGTGGTGCGTCGCGAAACTTTAACAAGTGACGGATTTCTTCCAACGTCATATCGAGTGAGCGGCAGTTGCGAATAAATTGCAGTCGCTCTACATGTCCATCGTCATACAGTCTGAAATTGCCGTCTGAGCGCGCTGGCGGCGGGAGCAATTTTTCTTTTTCGTAATAGCGCACGGTCTCTACCAGACAGCCTGTCCTTTTCGCCAGTTCACCGATTTTTAAACCGGCGCTGGTTGCTGTGTTCTGTTCCCGATTTATTAGATTTTTAGTCATCAAAATGCCTTTATTTCTAAATTGCACTTGACTCTGTAGCTGCTACAGGGTCTCTAATGTGCAATATACGCTTATTTAGGAAACAGCATGCCGCACGACGACCATTCGCATCACCATTCATCCGATCAGAAAATTGATGATGAACCTGCTCATCAGCCCCATCCTGACGATCATCATCAACATGGACATAGCTGCAGCCACGATCATTCGCATGCGTCTGACGCTGCATCGGGCAATCACAAGCTTGATGTCGACCTAGTCGCTGACAAGACAGACTTGATCGCGGCAGCTGGCAGTGTGAAATCCTTATTCTCCATTGAAAATATGGATTGCCCGACTGAGGAGGCGTTGATACGCAATAAGTTTGCGAACATGGACGGTATCAGCAAACTGCACTTCAATTTGATGCAACGTAAATTGACAGTGATTCATCTGCCAGATCAGCTGACCCAAGTTCAATCCGCATTGAACGCGATTGGAATGGATGCGGTGTTGTTGGAGGATGCCGCTTCCATCGGTTCGAACCTGCCAGCGCAATCTCAAACCTCATCTGCTGCAACGCGAAAAAAATGGATATTGCTAGCGATTGCGGGTGCGGCTGCCTTGATCGCCGAAGTGATCGCATTGGTCAGTGGCTCTGATCGCTCATGGCCTATTGTTCTGTTGTGCCTGTGTGCTATTGGGTTGAGTGGCTTGGGCACATACAAGAAGGGTTGGATTGCATTAAAAAATGCAAACCTCAACATCAATGCCTTGATGTCTATCGCAGTGACGGGCGCGGTCGTTCTGCAGCAGTGGCCAGAGGCGGCAATGGTCATGGTCTTATTCACATTAGCGGAAATGATCGAGGCCCTGTCACTGGACCGTGCGCGTAATGCGATCCGCGGCTTGATGGCGATGACGCCTGAACAGGCGACGGTATTACAAGCCGATGGCAAATGGGAAGTCATCGCGGCGGCGAGTGCGCAGCTCGGCGCTAGCATCCGGGTTGCGCCTGGCGAGCGGATACCGTTGGATGGTCTGATTAGTAAAGGACAATCAAGCGTGAATCAGGCTCCGATCACAGGCGAGAGCATGCCAGTAGAAAAAGTGCCTGGCGATAAAGTATTTGCCGGTACGATCAATCAGACGGGTTCTTTTGACTACACGGTGACGGCATTACAAAATGATTCCACCATGTCGCGCATCATTCACGCGGTGGAAGAGGCGCAAGCTAGTAAAGCGCCGACCCAAGGTTTTGTGGATCGTTTTGCGAAGATCTATACACCTTGTGTATTTTTGATCGCACTGGCCATCGCCATTGTTCCGCCATTGGCAATGGGTTTGCCATGGATGATCTGGTTTTATAAAGCGCTAGTCTTACTGGTGATTGCCTGTCCTTGCGCGTTGGTAGTTTCTACCCCTGTTACCGTGGTCAGCGGATTGTCGGCTGCTGCCAAGGCCGGTATCTTGATCAAAGGCGGGCGTTATCTGGAGGAGGGGCGTTATCTCAAGTCAATTGCGCTGGATAAAACGGGCACGATCACACAAGGTAAGCCAAAAGTAACTGACGTGGTAGTGATGACGGGCACCGAGGAAGACAGCTTGCGTCTTGCAGCCCAGTTAGCGGCGCGCTCTGATCATCCGATGTCGCTTGCGATTCATGCCTATTGGCGAGAAAAAAGTGGCGATGTGTTGACGGGTGAGGTCACTGAGTTTGAAGCGCTGACCGGTCGCGGTATCAAAGGTCGCATTGCTGCGCAATATCACTATCTTGGGAATCATCGTCTGATCGAAGAATTGGGTATCTGCAATCCAGAAATCGAGACCGCGCTGAATCGCCTGGAAGCAGAAGGTAAGAGCGTCGTCATGTTAAGCAATGACATGCACGTCATCGCACTGGTTGCTGTTGCCGATGCAGTGCGTGATACCAGTCGCGCTGCGATTGCGGAATTACATCAACTCGGCATCCGAACCGTGATGCTGACAGGCGATAACACATTGACCGCGAAATCAATCGCACGCCAGACCGGCATTGACGATGCGCGTGGGAATTTGCTACCAGAAGACAAACTGGCAGCGATCAAACAAGAGACCGCCGAATACCGTACTGTCGGTATGGTAGGTGATGGTATCAACGATGCTCCGGCATTAGCGCAAGCCAATATTGGCTTCGCCATGGGTGCTGCCGGAAGTGACACTGCTCTGGAAACTGCCGATGTCGCTTTGATGGATGATGACCTCAGAAAGATCCCACAATTTATCCGTCTGAGTCGCAGTACCTCCGCTATTCTCAAGCAAAATATCGCGATTGCCCTGGGTATTAAAATCGTATTTTTTGTGATGGCAATGATGGGAGTGGCAACGTTATGGATGGCAGTATTTGCCGACATGGGAGCGAGTTTGATTGTGGTGTTCAACGGCTTGCGTTTATTGCGCTGGAAACAAACTGAATACAAAAAGATAGCGAGATAACCGGAGAATAAAGTCACAGGATCATGGGGGCAATGTGGCTAGTTAGAATGAGGACTTGGCGCCGGTACACCTTGCAGATCGGTCCAGATGTCCTCAGGTTGTGAGCGATCTCGGTGGCATACGCGAGCATGATCCGGATAAGTGATCGTATCAAAAGGTGCTCTGGGTCCCACCACGAGACATTTTGTCGGAGATTGACTTCGGTTTTCAAGAAAATGACCGACCGCTACATTCGCCAGGAATGTAGCAACATCACCTGGATGCAACACCGATTCGTGTGCCCCTTCGATAACTGTTATCTCACCTTCCAGAACGTAGATCATTTCATCTTCTTTGCTATGCCAGTGTTTTTTACTGGAGCGTGACCCCGGCTGCAGAATTTCGATGAATGCGCCAAACTGAGTAAGCTGACCCACTTCACTGATCCATAAGGTCTGATCCGGCTCTGATGTACCAATTGTGGATGTTTCTTCCTTAAGAAACTGGTGTGGACTAAAGACAGGCATGTGACGCACTCCTTTGCCGGTGGCATCGTAGATAGTTTATTAAATAGTGTGATTTCTTAGGAACTGGCTTGGTACTACTTGAGCTCGTTACGTAAAAATAGGCGCAAGCGATCAAGGTTTTGTTCATTCGCAGGCACGACGATAGGACGCACCGCGTCTACCACCTTCACGTCGTCAAACTCCTGAGCCCACAACATTTGAGTACCTTCTTTGTATAGATTTCATCGGGCGTGCACGGAAGAATTTGCTGGGTCCGCATTATCTGATGTTCATTCGTCGGTTTATCCATTGACAATAGCTCCGATGTTAGAAATGTAGATGGAGACGCCTGGTTAAAAAATAGCTGATGGATTTTATTCGTTCTGTTGGAGATGTCGGAGTCTTATGTTTGGGATGGAGCCATAAAGTGCGTTGATATGTGCATGTTGAAGCAAAACTAGCTTAACAAGGCGTTATTTTGGTGCATCTTGTATCAATTTGTAATTTGTTGTCATGATGGATACAAATACTATGAAATTGCTATGAAAGCAATTATTCTCGACAACAATTTAGTTTTCAATATGCAACTAATAAGCAATTTATTGAGAGCCTGAATTGAGGAATTGTCGTGATCATTTTTGTATGTACGGCGAGATCCTGCGTCATCACATCGGCATAAATGAACCTATTTGCCGCCCCATCAATAGATTAAACAATGATCGGAAAAAAAATGAATAACAAGAAGTTGAGATTAATGGCCCTCGCCGCAATCACAGCATGTGGTGCCGCGGGTTCTGCTTATGCGGCGGATTGGCCGTCAGGTTTTTCTAAATGCGCCGATGAGGGAGGCGTTTGTAAAGTAGGAGATCAGGCGCACCAGGTATCGTTCGGCTTAAAGGATAAGTGGGTAATAAAAAACTTGTCTGGCAATGTCAGTTGTTCGGCTGCCAGCTTTGGTGTGACAGCCAGCGCTGACATAAAGGAAAAATGTGCCATCGGTCCCGAGGGCGGACAAGATAGCGGCAGCGGCGGGTCAAATGGCGGTGGATCAGGCACTGGCACCACGCCAGCTGGCTATAGTGGAGGGTTTGCAGGACAAGTTACTGGCGGCGGCACTGTGGCCGCCGTTGTGGTCACTAGCGCCGCACAGATGCAAAAGGTTATCGATGGTTATACGGGTACTGGCGGTCTAGTGATTCGTTATAGCGGTACTTTCGATTTCCGCACGATCCCTGATCCTTGTACTCAATGGAAGAAACCTCAGGGGGCAATTGTTGAAGTCAAAAACAAGGGCAACATTACTATTGAAGGTACCAACGGCTCTGCTGCCAATTTTGGTATCGCGATCAAAGGTGGTTCGACGAACATTATTATCCGCAACATGACGATCGGCCTGTTGCCAGGCTCTATTGACGCGATTGGCATTGAAGGTCAGAGCGGTAAATTCCCCGGCTATGTCTGGGTGGATCACAATACCTTGTTTAGCTCACTGGCGGAGTGCGCCGGCGCTGGCGACCTGGAATTTGATGGGCTGGTAGATAACAAAGCCGGCGCGCATCATCTTACTTATTCCTACAATTACATCCACGATCATCATAAAGTGGGCTTGATTGGTTCTAGTGATAGCGATGCAAGCGACCGCTATATCACCTTCCATCACAATTACTACAAAGACGTCGGCTCACGTGTACCTTTGCAGCGCGGTGGCTACACCCACATGTATAACAATCTGTATAGCGGTCTCAAGACCTCTGGTATCAATGTGCGTATGAGCGGTTATGCTTTGATCGAAAACAACTACTTCGAGAATTCACAAAACCCGGTGACTTCCCGCGATAGTTCCGTGATCGGCAATTGGGAGTTGCGCAACAATAACATTAAGACGCCTGCTGATTTCAGTACCTATGGAATCAAGTGGGTTGCCAGCGATTCCAAGCCTACCCGCGATGCGACGGACTGGGTTACTACAGCGCATTTGCCGATTGGTATCTCGTACAGCTACACGCCAGATGAACCCGCCTGTGTGAAACAAAAATTACCAGCAGTTGCCGGGGCAGGTACATCCCTCGCTAAGCTGAGCTGCAAGTAATCCATAGTTGGTAATCCATTCATACTGGCAGTGATTTGTCTGCGATTTACCCGTAATTGTTTGTACACGCAGGCGTAAAAAAAGCCCTCAGAGATGAGGGCTTTTTTACTTACCGACGGTTATTCATACTAGGTTAGTAATTTCAATCAGGCTTGCGAAAATCATTTTCAATCCAAGCGTTGGCATTACTCATCGAGAGTTTATAGTTCGCGGCGACTTTGACTTTGGCTAACTCATTACGGTCTGCATCATGCGCAGACAGGATGGCATAAGGATCATCGTCATCCGGCACGATATCCAGGCTGATTTTGTAGTCTGCAGTTGCGGTGCTGACCATTAAACTCTTATGCAAAATGGCATGCAGTTGTTGTTCGTGACGACGGATGACTTCAGATGCTGTTTTGACCAGCGTGCCAAATGCGTTTGCATCTAACGGTTTCGGATTTTTTTTGTCGCGCCCCATGGTCCACGGACCAACTAGTGCTGGCTCAGGTTCACCATCCTTGATCATGGCAACCGCCCAGCCCTCATCGTCGTCATTTTTGATAACGCGTGCAGTCCAGCCCTTGTCCTTCCACAGACGTGGTTCTTGAATTTTTTCGTCTGAGTCCTGCTCACTATCTTCAGGTAAATCAACGGGGTCGGTAAAATCGTTCATGCGCTACTTTCTGTCAATGCATTTAAATCAATCCTCGCCGGAGGATTGATTGATGGAGTCGGGTCAATCTAAAAATAAAAAACCTCTTGGATTTTCAAGAGGTTAATGTTGAACGCGTCTTATGTTAAAGCCTTAGCACGTCATCAGATTAAGTGCGACGATTGTAATGCATTTCTCACTTGTCCGATCGCATCAGAATAGCCAACCCTAGCTTGATATAGTTGCTTATTGCTTACTTCATCGCTTACTTCATCGCCTTGGCTGGCGTGGTGTAGAGATCAATGATCGCGCTGATAGCATCGCTGCATACATGGCAAAAGCTGTCGCTACGATCAAACATGATGCATTGCATCTCAGGGCGATAATAGCCTTTCGCTTCATAATTAGCGCCTTCAAAGGCACCTACGACATGCTGATGTGGCGCTTTTGAAAACAAGGCGTTGTTATATCGCAGATCCTCTTTAAATAGTGTGCTCATTTCGGATTCTGGTCTGTTCGCTGCACGCAGGGCAGAGCGCTTCTTCTGATACTCGCGGGAATGTTCCTCGTACACCTCTTTTGGCCACGGGCTAGGCAAAGGTGTACCGGCTTTTACTTTATTTTTCCATTTTAATTGTGCCGGATCTGATAGCGCGGTGACATTCGGCTCCCACGGTTCCTGGCGATTCGCACTGGACTGATAGGCGACAGGGGATGTGTAATATTCATCGGCTAAACCAGCGAAGTGATGACCAAATTCATGAACAAACAAATAATTTGCCCAATCGTTGCCGGCTGCAGCCGTACTGAATTGGCCAAAAATACCACCGCCACCGTAAGTGTCGTTATTCACTAAAATCTCGATGAATTCGTAGGGTGCATATTGCGCAATATCACGTAAGGCACGGTTGTCAGTGGTCAGTACATAACGCTCACTGCCAAAGATGTCGTAACGGGTTCCCAGCGATGATGAGTGATATACCCCGGTCGACGGGCGCGACACGCCAGATTCCTGCGTTGGTACGGCCATCGCCCAGACATTAAAATCTTTTGCTCGCTCACGGAAGGGTGATACCTGAAATAAATGATCCGACAACTTACGCGCATCGTTTTCAAACTTTGTCATATCTGCTGCCGTGTAGCCGTCACCTAAAATCAGCAGATCGACCTTTTGTTCAGATGGACCGCTCACTCGAACTGGGATGACCTTTGCCGGAGCCGTGCCTTGACGGCGAATCACATCCTGTGCATCGGTATCGATGTCGATGCTCCAGGCGACGACGAAGTTATTTTTTTCATCGCGCTTGAGGATGCGAACGCGCACTGGTTTTTCTGGTTTAGGAAAACGAACGGACTCTTGAAATGCACGTTGTACTTTATTCGCTTCTTCCGTACTGCTCCACTCACCAAAAATTGTCGAGAAACCTCGTGAGTACAGTAACTCGCCAGTTTTTAAATCCGCTATCTCGACCTTGTTGACGCCACGGTTGCTATCGTCTATCGGTCGTGCTGGATTGCCTGCCCAAGGCAATGGTTCAATCAGAACTCGCTCAATCGCATAGTTCTCGATGCTGGCATTCCCCGTGTGGACATAGTCAACCCGGACCGTTGCTGGTACCCCGGCATTTGCGGTGATTGATGCGGTGAATAACAAATGCAATGCAGAAAAAAATAGAATCACGGCTTTCATATACACGATCGCTCCGTAGAATTGAGATAGCCGATATTGTATGCTGTCGAGGGAGATTGTGATTCCCGATGATGGCAAAAATTCAGATGCATTCCGATGTGCAGAAAAAGATCGGAGCTTTTAAATGAAAAATCTCTGATAATTTTTCTTATCAGAGATTTAATTTATATTAATGAACTTTGGCTTTTTGAAGCATTCAAAGCGATTTAATTTACTAGCGTTTCAAACCATTTTTGTAACCGAGCTGTTGCAGCGTTTACATTCACTTCAAATTCTTTCCATTTTTTTGCGCTGGCCTTTTTCATTGCGGCTAACTTGTCTTCCGCGCTAGCGACATCTAATTTCATGGCAACGATTTGTTGATCGAGTTTTTGTTTTGTTTCGGCATTCGCCGTCGCCGCTTTTTTCTCAAGTTCGGCTATTTTTGTTTTTGCCTTGGCAATATCTTGTTCTGCGAACGCAATAAATTGATCCCGTTTCGCAGTCTCTGTCGCATAGTCAAAGCGTGGCATCGATTTAACCATGTCTTTCGTTGCTCCGGGCATGACTAGGCGACCGTTTTGATCCATAATTTGCGTGATAGGGATCGCTACATCATGGCGACCAATCCCAACAAATCCACCCGCACCAATGATCAGATAGGACACGCTTTTATCTGGTGCAATGATTACATCTTCTACGATACCAATTTTTTCCTTTTGTTCGTTGTAAATTGCTTTGCCCATAATGTTCTTTTTCACGCTCCATCCTAGGGCGAGTCGACTTGATTCTGTCACTGACACACTGACCGTGCTAGAGCCAGCTACTTGCGCACTTGCGCCATTGGCGAGTGATATCAGGACTGTCATGCAGATTGCGGGTAGTAGATAGCTCGTATTCATGTCGTTCTCTTTTTAGTTGGTTCTTCTTGAAATAGTGGAATGAAGTTATTGGGGAAGATAATGAATTGAATGACTTAAGCCTGAGCGATATGCAGTTTCACCCAAGCTTCAAATGCTTGCATCCACGACTGTAAAAATTGTTTACTATGTTCTCCGATATCACCTTCGGTTGTGAACAGTACATCTGTCGCCTGGATAAAGCCTTCCGGTTGGCCTAAGGTCGGTGCGTTGAGATAGCTAAGAACATTTCTTAGATGTTGTTGTGCCATTGCCGTTCCTGTGCTACCAGGCGACACACCAAGAATGCCAGCGGGTTTGCCGGACCATGCACTTTGACCATAAGGCCGGGAAGCGTGATCCAGCGCATTTTTTAGTACACCGGGAATAGATCGGTTGTATTCCGCGGTAACGAAAATTAAACCTTGAGATGCCTTAATATCGCTCTTTAATTGGCGAACGGACTCTGCCTGATTTGCATCATGGTCCTGGTTGTATAGCGGTAGATTCCCAATATGGAGTTGCTTAAACGAAAAATCGTGAGATCCCATTTTTGTCAACGCATTGGCAAGTTTCTGGTTGAATGAATCTTGGCGCAGACTGCCTACAACGATACCGATTTGATACATATTGCCTCCGGGGAGATTAATTGAAAAAGCCATCTTTACAAATTCGAATAGGACATTTTTAATGAAAGGCACGTCGGCACGGAAATACTCCTGTTACCGAATTAAATTTCGATCATGACTTTTAACGCATGCGTATCACTTGCATGAGAAAAGGTCTCATAGGCATCCATAATTTGGTCGAAACTGAAGCGGTGAGTGATAAGCAATTGAGGGTCAATTTTTTTCGATTGAAGTGACTTCAGTAACATGGGCGTAGTTACCGCATCGACCAGACGAGTTGTGATGGTGATGTTTCTGTCCCAGAGATTTTCTAGATGGAGGTCAACTTTCGTGCCATGTACACCAATGTTGGCGATGGTACCTCCGGGAGCGATAATTTTTTCACAAAGCTCAAACGTAGCGGGTATGCCGACAGCTTCTATGGCGGTGTCGACGCCACGACCATTTGTTAATTTCATGACCGTCTCTGCTGCGTTGCCATTACTGCTATCTACGATTGAGGTGGCGCCGAATCGTATTGCTACTTCGAGCCTATTTACGTTTAGATCTATCATCATGATCTCAGCAGGTGAATAGAATTGTGCAGTAAGCAGTGCAGCTAAGCCAATTGGGCCGGCACCAATAATGGCGACGACACTACCCGGTTGTACTTTTCCATTTAAAACCCCGCACTCAAATCCAGTTGGTAAGATATCACTCAGCATAACTAATGCTTCTTCATCTGATCCGGCAGGGATAGGATAGAGACTGGTATCTGCGTAGGGGATGCGCACAAATTCTGCCTGGGTGCCATCAATCTTATTTCCTAATATCCACCCACCGGTTGTGCAATGCGAGTACATAAGTTTGCGGCAGTATTCACATTTTCCGCAGGAACTGATACAGGAAATGAGTACATGGTCGCCTACTTTGAATGCACTGACTGACGGACCTACCGCCTCAACAATCCCTACACCTTCATGACCTAAAATTCTTCCAGGGACACAGCTTGGAACATCGCCTTTCAATATGTGCAGGTCAGTACCGCATATCGTTGTTTTTGTGACTCTGACTATCGCGTCTGTCGCTTCGATTATTCCGGGTTTGGGTCTCATCTCAACGATGCTTTTTCCAGGTCCTTGGTAGATAAAAGCTTTCATATAATGAATCCCTATTTCAATGGTCTTACTAGAATAATGGCTATACGTTCTTGAACAGATTCCGTCGCTAGTGTTTCAGCTGACGTATCCCCCCCCAAAAACACTACTTGGGCATATCTTGAAGTGGTTTGTTACGATGAATTATTCTCTTACTGCAGCTATTTATCCGTACGTTGCACCACAGAGGAGTTAGTTATTTTTAGATTAATTTTGATTTCATCCGCTTAACTCGTTCTTTAAAAAACGAAAAAAATAGCTGAATGACCTTTATTATTTGAAGAGCGTTTAATCGACGGGGAGTCGATTTTTAAGATGTGATCTTTTGAATTAAATAAATTGATCGCTACAGGCAATGCCATCCGGACTTAGCCTGAAGCGATATGATTTCATTTTCAAGTTCAGCTATACGTCGCATCAATGCGACGGCTAGTACCATGCCGTTTTGATCTAGCTCAAAGTCGTCACGAATTCTGCGCGCATTGCTTGCAGTAATTAATGCTTGCATCGGGAAAGTTTTTTCACTCTGTTCGTTAATTAAGAGCTTGATGAGTTCATTTTCAATGAGATCCTGAATCTCATTTTCCGATAAACCGGACACTTCGATCAAATCACTTTCGGAATAGGCTGATGTATCATCAATCCATGTACGTTCAGAAATAGAAGTAATCATGCCGGTCCTTTGTTGAAATTTGTTCTTGGAAGGAAATCTGATGTGTTTGCCAGCTGTTGATATAGATCGTGGTCTGATTGAGAAATAGTTTTAGGCATCACAATCTGAATCACGGCATATAGATTTCCCATTGATCCATCGGATGAAGGTAAACCTCGTTGCGCTAACCGTAATCGTTGCCCCGATGACGTTCCTGCTCGGACATTTAGTTCTACGTTTCCTGTTATGGTAGGTATTTCAACCTTTGCGCCCAATGCAACCTCCCAGGCTGCAACTGGTACATCAAGATACAGGTCGCGTCCATCTACACGGAAAATGGGATGTGCTGCAATTTCGATTGCCACATAGAGGTCACCCGGTTTACCACCCTGTTGACCAGGGCCGCCTTTTCCTTTTAATCGGAGTCGTTGTCCGCTGACAGCACCCTTGGGAACGTTAATGCGAAATGTACGTGGAACCCGATGTAGCAAGCCTTGTTCGTCGTGCTCCGGAAGTGAAACAGTGAGCTCAGTCTCGCCACCAGCGTATATTTTTTCTAGCGATACTGAAATCGACACGGAATAGTCTTCGCCAGAAACAGGGAAGTTTCTATGCTTCCGCTCAGTGCCTTTGTTCCCTTGTGATCGTGAATCAAAACCGTTCGATCTGAAAGCGCTAAAGATATCTGCCAAGTCGACGTCATCGAAGGTAGATGCTCCGGAAGCATAGTGTTGTTGCCAATCTGGCGGAGGCGTAAAGTTTTCACCGTTAGTATGTTTTCCAAGTTGGTCGTACTCAGTACGTTTTTCCGGATTTTTTAGAGTCGCATATGCTTCCGCTGCTTCTTTAAATTTTTCTTCGCCTTGAGGATCTTTCGACACATCTGGATGGTATTGGTGAGCAAGCTTACGATAGGCTTTTTTAATATCACTTGTGCTAGCAGTTCGTGGAACTCCAAGGATCTCGTAATAGTCTTTGTATTTCATTGCAGTCCTTGGTAACGAATGCGGTGACGTTGTCTTTCTAAGTGCACATAGCGTGAAATTTGCCGCTGGTCAGACGGTAGTGCCAATGAAGCTGCCTATTCCCGCAGTAACGCCCATAGCAAGGGCACTCCAAAAGCTGACCCGTAACACACCGTTGAAAATAGATGCACCACCGACGTAGGCGGCTAATCCGCCAAGAATTGCGAGAAATAATAATGAGGCTGAGCTAATCGCGATAATTAAGTAGCCTGGTGCGGTCAGCAAAATAACGATTAGTGGAAGCAACGCGCCTAAGGCAAAACTTGCTGCCGATGCCATTGCTGCATAAAGTGGTTTTGCACTCAGCGTATCGGTAATACCCAATTCGTCTCTCGTATGTGCCCCTAACGCATCATGAGCCATCAGCTGAGCTGCAACCTGAGCCGCTAATGACGGATCGAGACCCCTAGCCATATAAATATTGGCAAGTTCACTTTGTTCGTCGCTGGGATTGTCACGTAGTTCAACTTTTTCTTTTTCTAAAGCCGCTTGTTCAGTATCTGCCTGAGACTGCACAGATACATACTCACCTGTTGCCATTGACATAGCGCCAGCCACCAGACTGGCAATGCCTGTAATTAACATGGTGTGATGAGTGGAATGTGCTGCCGCAACGCCCAGTAATAAACTGGATGTCGATACGATCCCGTCATTGGCACCAAGCACTGCCGCTCTCAACCAATTGACGTTCTCAAGTTTGTGCCGCTCTAAGTGTTGACGACGCATTAACGATTCCTCAAAAAAAAAACAAGTTATTTTTTATCTAAGAATAATTTGTTACTTCAAAATTCACTGTGCGATAGCGCACTGAACAGAGCAGATTCTCTCAATTTTCCAGTATTCATCTCAAACCGATAACGTTTGCTACCGAACAGACTTTTTATAGCGTTGACGCGTATCGTTCACGTCAGCAAAGTGATTTTCGTTGGAATCATTTCTTGGAAAATTATCTGTTTTTCACTGCTAATCCGGTTGTGCATCGTTGGATGATTTGACAGGTTGACTTATTTTTCAGGATTTTCTCTTTTGGGCTATATGAACGTTATCACCATACAATCGTCCTTGAGATTTTTAGAAAATATACGTGTTCATGCCATTTTCAGCATGATCGTATTTCTCAGCGGGTGTGCACCTATGGTCGTGACCAGGACTGGCAATGATGCGTCGCTTATTCCTGCGCAGTGGTCTGTACAAGCACCGAACGGCGCAAATACTGCATTGATCCCAGTATCAACAAACATGAGTCCATATGGCGGTGGCTTATTGAAATGGTGGCAGCGATTCAACGATCCAATATTAAGCAGCCTAGTAGAGCAATCAATGAAGTCAAACCTGACCATCATCGGGGCACAGGCAAGTTTGAGACAAGCACGCGCACTCAGAGATCAAGCGGAGGCCGGACTGCTGCCATTGGTATCAAGCTCCGCGTCAGCGCAACACAATACATTGGGCCGGCATACGAGCACAAATACGTATTCGGCTGGATTTGATGCCAGCTGGGAGCTTGATGTCTTTGGCGGCAATCGGCAGGCACTCAACGCAAGTGAGGCCGTCGTCGCTGCAAGCATTGCAAACTTAGGCGATATACAGATATCTATCACAGCAGAAGTGGCAATCGATTACATTGTTTTACGAAGCACGCAGGCCAGACTACTGATCGCCCGAGAAAATCTAAAGAGTCAGGAGACAACGCAACAGCTCACACAATGGCGTTTGCAGGCTGGCTTGGTCACTGAGCTTGAAGTGGATCAGGCGATCGCTGCAGTGGAACAGACTCGTGCGCAATTACCTGTTTTACAAACCAGTTTGGATCAAACGCGACATGCGATTTCTGTCTTGTCCGGCCAGGCGCCTGCTGCGTTATCGGTATTGTTGAATACAACGGTAATTGTGCCGCAAGCAGGGAACGATCTTATCTTGGATGTTCCGGCTGAAACATTGCGTCAGCGCCCTGACGTGCGTGCTGCTGAATACCAGATAAGTGCTGCCATGTCGCGTGTTGCGCAAGCCGATGCCGCCCGTTTTCCGAATTTTAGGATCGGTGGTTCACTTGGCTTGAACGCAGCGAGGTTAAGTGCACTGGGTGACAGCAGCTCCATAATCTCCTCTTTATTGGCTGGAGTTACCCTGCCAATCTTTAACGGTGGCGCACTCCGTGCGCAAGTTCGGATTGAGCAAGCCTTGTTTGACCAATCCACCGCGACCTACAGAGCGACGGTGTTAGCAGCACTCGCCGGAGTTGAGGATGTCTTGGTTGCCTTGCGTGACGACCGTGACCGGCTGATATCGCTACGGCGTGCGGCGGACGCCGCAGCGAACGCGGCTGGACTGGCGCGTCAGCGCTTTAGTAGCGGCCTGATTGATTTCCAGGTGGTAATGGATACTCAACGAACCCAACTGCTTACTCAGGATGCTGTTGCCATTGCGTACGCCAATATCAGCACGGATCAGGTTCGTCTCTATAAAGCACTTGGTGGAGGTTGGAGTTCCGCATTGTCTGGGCTACCGGGTTTAAGCAGTGCCAAAGAGGCCGCTGAAAATGATCAACAAATGCCGATTGACGTTAACCTACCATTACATCACTTATGAGCCTCACAACGCCACCAGAGCCACCAGTTATTGCGCCCGCAGGGTCACTAGGTACTCAAGGAACTCCAAAGGGCAAAGATATCAGTTTGCTTCTAAATGAGCCATTGGTACGCCCCTGGTATCGTCGACCAGTTGTTTGGATTTTGTTTGTGTCGGTGGTATTAGTCGCTATAGGGATCTGGTATTGGCAGGCAAAAAAAGCAGCGAATGCATTGCCAGCCTATACAACTCAGGCTGTTGCCCGTGGCAATTTGACGCTTACTGTCACCGCAAACGGAACAATACAACCGACACGCTCGATCAATATTGGCAGTGAGCTGTCCGGCTCAGTACTTAAAGTGAATGTCGATGTCAACGACCGCATAAAAAAAGGACAGGTGTTGGTCGAACTCGATCCGGCCAAACTCCGCGATCAAATATTGCGATCAGAGGCCACACTCATGTCGGCGAACGCAAAGGTCGCACAAACAGGTGCGACCGTGAAAGAGGCGAAGACAACCATGGCCAGGCTTCTGGAGGTTTCTCGATTGTCTGGCGGTAAAGTTCCGGCTAAAACTGAGCTGGATACTGGGCAAGCGACAGTTGACAGAGCCGTGGCCGATGATATTAGTGCCCGCGCGGGCGTTGATGATGCAAAGGCTGCGTTATCTACTGATCAGATCAATTTGTCAAAGTTATCAATCCGGGCTCCCGCTGATGGCGTTGTATTGACTCGCAACGTTGACCCCGGGAATGCCGTTGCAGCGTCCTTGCAGGCAGTGACTTTGTTCATCGTGGCAGAGGATTTAGCAAAGTTGAGACTATGGGTTTATGTAGATGAAGCGGATGTAGGGGCGGTGAAGATGGGACAGGATGCAACATTCACAGTAAGTGCTTATCCTGCCAGAAAATTCCCTGCTCGAATCACTCGTGTAGGTTTTGGCTCGACGATTACCGATAACGTGGTCACTTATCTGACGTATCTGGATGTCGGAAATGAGGACCTGAGTTTACGTCCCGGTATGACGGCAACGGCAACGATTACTGCAACACAGCGCACCAATGTCTTACTAGTACCTAATACGGCGCTGCGTTTTGCGCCGATTGTTGCAATAGCTGGCACGCCATCAGGTAAGGGAGTGGCAACTAGTCTTATCCCTCGTATGCCAAGTACTAATACCCGTAAGTCTGCTGCACAGAACGCGAGCACGGCAACTGCAAAACAAGTCTGGGTCCAATCGAAAGATAGTAAAGGCGTCGCTACCGGCCCCGCAGCGGCAGTGGCCGTCATACCTGGTATTAGTGATGGTCATATGACCGAGATTATTGGTGGAGATCTGCAAGCGGGGATGCTGGTAGTGACAGGCCAGAAGTCGGTGATCTCGAAATGACAGAATCTCAGAATCCGGTCCTCGCCCTCCCGACACATCTTCAAAACACCGATGCGGGTAGTGAGCAGCATGGGGATCCAATTATCCGCTTGCGAGGTGTGACTAAAGTCTATGGCAGCGGACAGTCGCGGTTAATTGCTCTTAAGGGAATTGACCTCGATATCAAACAAGGAGAATTTGTCGCGATCATGGGCCCAAGCGGTTCTGGTAAATCGACTGCAATGAATATACTTGGTTGTCTCGATACGCCGACCGCTGGCCAGTACTTGTTTCAAGGTGCGCACGTGGAGGCGCTGTCACGTGATCAGAGGGCGCGTTTACGTCGTCAGTATTTGGGCTTTGTATTCCAGGGATTCAATTTGCTTGCTCGTACTTCCGCGCAGGAGAATGTTGAGCTACCTCTTCTCTATCGTGGCGATAGTCCTAGTGTGCGACGTGATGCCGCATCGAAGGCATTGCAATCAGTTGGCTTAGGCGGCTGGGAGCAGCATACACCTTCAGAATTATCGGGCGGCCAACAGCAGCGCGTTGCGATCGCCCGTGCTATTGTCACCGCGCCAGCGGTAGTGCTCGCCGATGAGCCAACGGGCAATCTAGATACTCAACGTAGCCACGAGATTATGGGACTGCTTCTTGCATTAAACCGTGATCATGGCATTACGGTTTTGATGGTAACCCATGAACCGGATATGGCTGCTTATGCACGTCGCATGGTTCACTTCATTGATGGTGGTATCTCCAAAGATGTCATCAACCCAAACCCGGTTACTGCGGCACCGTCTGACCTCAGCATCGAAGAAAGTACCTGATGCTATTCAGTGTATTCATGCTTGCATTGCATTCTGTTCAGCGCAATATGCTGCGATCATTCTTAACCATATTGGGTATCGTGATTGGAGTAAGTGCAGTGATCACGATGGTGACTCTTGGTAACGGTGCGACCCAGGCAATAAAAACACAAATTTCTAGTCTTGGAACCAACCTGCTGATGGTCCGTCCAGGTCAGCGCGGCTTTGGCGGCGGCGGTGGTGGCGTTCCTCAGTTCACTGAAGCAGATGCCGCTGCCATTGCTGCGCAAATAGGTGGCGTGGCTGCCGTCGCTCCTCAGGGAAATGCGAACGTCACCGTTGTCGCAAATGGCCGAAACTGGGCAAGCGGAGTGACCGGTAGTACGAATGAGTGGTTCAACACAGGCAATTGGCGGTTAGCTAGTGGCCGACTTTTTGGTACAGATGAACAGACCGCTGGAGCAGCTGTTTGTATTATTGGTGAGACGGTCAGGCGCGAGCTATATGGTGGAACGGTCGGCCAAAGCGGCTTGGGAGAACAACTACGGATAAAGCAGTTTTCTTGTGACGTAGTCGGTATTCTGATAGCGAAGGGGCAGGGTGGTATGGGTGATCAGGATGACGTTGTCGTCGTGCCCCTTCATACCCTGCAACGGCGCGTTACCGGGAGTCGTAAGGTGAGCACGTTATTGGTATCAATGGAGGATGGCGCAGACAGTGTGCCACTTAAGGCAAGTCTGAGACAGTTACTACGTGAGCGTCGCAAACTTGCTGAAAATGACGATGATAATTTTAATATTTTTGATACCCAACAATTAGCTGAAACACTGTCGAGCACAACACAGGTGTTAACAACGCTATTAGGCGCGGTAGCGGCTGTGAGTTTATTAGTTGGTGGTATTGGGATCATGAATATCATGCTGGTCAGTGTCACAGAGCGTACGAGGGAAATTGGTTTGCGTCTAGCTGTAGGAGCTCTTGAGAGTGAAGTATTGCTGCAATTCCTGATTGAGGCGGTAGTGCTATCCGCACTCGGAGGTCTGATTGGTATTGTGATTGCGACTGCAGCATCGTATGGGCTCTCCAGTGTAATGGCTGTTCCCTATCGTTTTGATCCATTCATCAACCTTCTTTCGCTCGTTTTTTCCGCTGCCATCGGTATGGTTTTCGGGTACTTTCCTGCGATACGAGCAGCCCAAATGGATCCAATTGAGGCTCTACGTCATGAATAAGAGATTCAAAAAATCATGTTGTCCCACCAAGAAAGTAGGTGTTTTGTGAATATAAAGGCTGACGAAAAAAATCTTCAATTAAAGAATGGGTATGAAGTTTCCCAATCTGGCAGGTCGATTACAAGTGCAAGTGCAAATGCGGACGGAAAAAATAAGGGCGCTACAGAAAAGGTCATCAAGAAAAAAGTAGTGATTAAAAAAAGTACGACACGCTCTCCAATTGATCTCGCATTGGACGAATCATTAACGGAGACTTTTCCTGCCAGTGACCCCATCGCTATTGATGCCGAATATTATGAAAAAGAATGATGACTTTCTGAGGTACTCCTTTAGTTTATTAGTTTTATAGAAAGCTAAACTCACGACAGTTTTTATTTGTCCGCTTTGCCGTAGCGCAGTGCAATCGTCTCCCTGTAAGCGGCTTGGCTTTGTGGTTTGATAAAAAGAATAACCACTGATGGAAAAGTTAATTTCACTAGTCGCTCTAACTCCGTAACTTTCGTCTCGATCTCAGGCGTGTGTAAATGGTCTGCAAATTCCATACTAAGCGCGACCAAAATTTGATTAGGTGCCAGATGAATGGCAAGCGCACCGTTTGCATGGGATATGCCATCGATTGTCCCAGCCGCGTGGAGGATCGCGTCGATGATTTCTTGATCCGCTCTTTCTCCTATTAGGAGACTTTTTGTCTCACGTGCGAGTAATAGGGCCGTTGCCGCCAACACCAGACCTAGCATTATGGAGGCGACCCCATCAAGCACCGGAAGGTCTAATTCAACTGAGAGATAAATGGCGATAAACGCGATGAGAAGCCCAATCAAGGCGGCGCTGTCTTCAAACAAGACAATGAAAGATGGAGGGTCCTTGCTGCGGTGAATTTCGCTAAAGATATTTTGGTACGGCGTCGTACCTTTGAAGGTCTTTAAGGTAATCCACCAGGAACTACCGTCGATCACCGCAGATATTCCCAACACAATATAGTTGGCCGACGCATTTTCAATCGGTGTTGGATTGCTCACGTGACTGATACCCTCGTATAAAGCTATGCCTGCGCCGAGAGCAAAAACTAGTAGTGCGACAGCAAAGCTCCAGAAGTAGACTTCTCTACCGTAACCCAACGGATGGTCTTGATCTGGGCGAGCTGCTGACTGATGCATCCCATATAGCAATAGAAACTCGTTTCCCATATCAGCGAGGGAGTGAATCCCCTCGCTAAACATGGCAGAGCTACCGGTCCAGGCCGCAGCGCCAAACTTTGTCGCTGCAACTAATAAATTAGCACCAAGTGCAATATAGATTATCGCTTTAGAAGAGTAGGGGGCGGACCGGTGCAAAGTAGGTTTTCTTGTGAATAGGTATTTTTACTTTGCTTCTTTGACTTCCTCAAACTCAGCATCGACGAATTGCTCTGTGTTCTGTTTATCCTTCGCTTCTTTGCTGTCATTGGCAGAGGATGGCTGCTGTTGATTGGTTTCGGCATTTACCTTAGCGCTGATTTTTTGAATTGCATCAGATAAAACATCGCGTCTGCTGTCAATATCAAGCTTGTCGTTATTACTAATTGATGTCTCTAGTTCTTTAATTAAAGAATCAATTTTTTCTTTTTCTTTGGAGTCCACTTTACTTCCGTATTCCATCATCGTTCTGTTGGTGGTGTGGATGAGACCATCAGCATGGTTGCGAGACTCTGCCAGGTCTTTTAGTTTCATATCTTCCACAGCATTCAATTCCGCATCTTTGACCATTTTTTGAATTTCCGCCTCCGTTAATCCAGAGTTGGCTTTGATGGTGATTTTGTTTTCTTTTCCGGTTGCCTTGTCCTTCGCGCCCACATGCAGAATGCCATTTGCGTCGATATCAAATGTGACCTCAATCTGTGGTATCCCCCGATTGGATGGCGGAATTCCTTCAAGATTGAATTCGCCCAGTGCTTTATTGCCAGCGGCAATTTCACGCTCGCCTTGAAATACCTTTACGGTAACAGCTGCCTGGTTGTCATCGGCAGTAGAAAATATCTGACTGAATTTTGTCGGAATTGTTGTATTTTTAGGGATCATCTTGGACATTACTCCACCCATCGTTTCTATGCCCAGTGAAAGCGGCGTGACGTCGAGCAGTAGCAAATCTTTTTGGTCTCCAGATAATACGGCTCCTTGTATTGCCGCACCCACCGCTACTGCCTCGTCCGGATTGACATCCTTACGAGCCTCTTTGCCAAAAAATTCTTTTACCTTTTCCTGAACTTTTGGCATTCGGGTCATGCCACCAACTAAAATGATATCGTCTATATCGCCGACGCTGATACCCGCGTCTTTTACAGCGATACGACAGGGCTCAATCGTTGCATTGATCAATTCTTCTACCAAAGACTCTAGCTTTGCCCTGCTTATTTTTTGGTTTAAGTGGATAGGGGCGCCATTCGCCATGGCGATATAGGGCTCGTTAATTTCTGTTTGTTGGGTAGATGACAATTCAATTTTGGCGCGTTCTGCGGATGCTTTAATTCGCTGTAATGCGATTGGATCTTTTTTTAGATCAATGCCACTGAGTTTTTTGAAGTCATCAATGATGTAGTCAATAATCCTTTGATCAAAATCCTCACCACCAAGAAAGGTATCGCCGTTTGTCGACAACACTTCAAACTGACGCTCACCCTCGACCTCGGCGATTTCAATAATTGACACGTCAAATGTGCCCCCACCTAAGTCATACACCGCTATTTTTCTATCACCACTTTCTTTTTTATCCATACCAAAGGCAAGCGCTGCGGCCGTGGGTTCGTTGATAATCCGCTTGACGTTTAGGCCAGCGATACGACCCGCATCTTTGGTTGCCTGACGTTGGGCGTCATTAAAATAAGCTGGTACGGTGATGACTGCTTCAGTAACTTCTTCTCCCAGATAGTCTTCTGCAGTCTTCTTCATTTTGCGGAGAACTTCTGCAGAAATTTGAGGCGGAGCCAACTTTTTATCTCGAACCGAGATCCATGCATCGCCGTTCTCTGCTTTCATAATTTTGAATGGCATTAGGGCTATGTCTTTCTGAACCTCTTTTTCCTCGAATTTTCGACCAATAAGACGTTTCACTGCAAATAAGGTGTTCTGTGGATTCGTCACCGCCTGCCTTTTTGCAGGAGCACCGACCAAAATTTCACCATCCTCTTGATAGGCAATGATCGATGGCGTTGTGCGGACACCCTCAGCATTTTCAATGACTTTCGGTTGCCCATTTTCAATAATGGCGACACATGAATTGGTTGTGCCAAGATCGATTCCGATAATTTTACTCATGATGATTTCCCAGGTTGGTCGCGTTCAACTGCGCTATATGAATGAATTGGCAGGTCAGTGGTAATTAGAAAATTAAGCGTGAACGAGAAAGGTTGGTCGGTCTGTGCGTTACCAATCATAGGGAAAAAATTAGGTTTATTTTGTATGAATCGGATGTGTAACATATTTAATCAGCCACCTTGACCATATTGATACTTAGAATGAATTGTTGTGGGTTGTTGGAGAATTGGTTTTCATGACGTGAAATATGGGGCAGCCAAAACAGATAAATATTTTTTTGGACATTGCAGCCGAACCAATGATGGCTATTGCATTAGCGCTTGCACAATTGAAATAGCGGATATGAAATATTGATGCTACGTAACAAGATGGAATCTGTTTAAGTGACTTTCGCCAGGCAATTCTAGGATCCTCGCAAGATCAAAGACCTATCTCTGCCCGTTAGGCGCTATTTTTAAAATACATTGCAAGAGGGACAGTCCATGATTTCCAACGTTCGCTTTAAACAGCTTGTGGAGTCTCGACAGTATGAAAAGTGCGCTTCTTAGCAGCTGTTCCGTGCGACACAGGGTGTGACAACGAATCCACGGAATTCGGCTGGGATGAACGTATCAGGATGACTCTCTGTAATGTAGTTTGGGTGCAGAGTGCTCATGTCTTTGGTGGAGGTTCCTTGCGTGCAGTGATATTAGGAGGCATCGTCTCGATGCAAACTAATACGTTACCTTACCCAGGCGGCATGGTGTTCAGCCTTGTTACTTCCAATTCAAGGTATAAGGTGGAATGGCATTAACGATAATTCTGCAAGAGTAACCATCAGCGACGGCACAAGATCGATCTCGCTGATTTTTAGTTTTGGTGTGGATGGCTTGATTACTTCAGTACGGACTGAGCCCGCCCATGAATGTCAACTTATTCTGCGTCTTGATCGCGTCGGTATCGTGGTTACGAAAAACGAGCCGTTATACGTGTCCCGATGTTTAGCTAAGTCGAATGGGAGTTGTCAGGAGAGCCGTTCCCGACTTGAATGTATGCATAGAGTATGCGACCGAGGACGTCCTAAATAAAGAACTGAGAGCCAACTCCGTGAACATTGTGGTCAGTGACATGCAAAAACGCCGGAACGTGCCGTTACAGAATAAGTCGGAGAAATAGGCGATGAAATAGAATGAGACGCCGTTGGCTTTTCTCTTATTTGTTGGTACACAGTCGATGATATCTAGGTAGCATAAGGGTCTTCTGTTCAAGGAAAGTGACGTATGAAGACAAGTGAAAAAAAGTCATTTCGCGTACCGGTCGCCATAAGAAAATTTGGTCGATTCTTGGTGGTATTGTCTATTACGTGTCAGATGCAATTGTCCCACGCGGCGGACTCAGTTTCTTCTGGAAAAGCGCTTTATGTGAGTTTGGCATGCGCATCTTGCCACGCGGTTGGTCCAGGCGCGAGAGCTGGATTTGGACCGCAGCTAAATGGCGTTTTCGGAAGGGTAGCAGGCAGTACGATTGATTACAAAGAGCGATATTCGGTTGCAATGAAACAATCTGGTATCGTCTGGTCCGAACAGACTTTAACGAAATTCATTAACTCACCTAGCGATTTGGTTCCCGGTACAAAAATGAGATTTTGGGGTCTCAGCGATAAAAAGAAAGTCGCCGATTTACTGGCTTATTTGCGTAGCTTTCCGGTAGACCCCAAATAAAGTTATTCTGCACATCTAGGACACGCCAACAAGAAGTGGAGATAGGTAGTACGCTTCTGATGTTACTAGAGCCTTGATCTGTGTCGCCTTGACTGGTGGCTAGGGGAGTAAGCGAACTGTTAAACATAAAACCCGTCACAATGAAGCAAACGCTGCCGAACCCACTGTACTACCTGAGTAACTTCCAAACAGTGCTAGATTGGGTCAGCGAGCGATACGATGACATACTGATTCCAGAAGAGCGTTGTTTCATTGCCGACTTTGGTAACTTGCCGCAAGCCTCCCAAGCCTTGTACGTCCGCATGGTCATGCGTAAAGGCGACTATTTCCGTCAAAGCAAACTCAGCTATCCTGAGATAGGTGACATACATCAAGCCATGTTGCCCTTACTAAAAACAGGATGGATTAACCCAGATCCGATATTGACGTTAGACCAGCTTTTTGAGCTTCTGCAAAAGCCAGAAATCGTCGCTGCATTCTCGCTCACCGGGCCACATAAACAACTCCGCAAGGCCGAACAGTTAGACTACCTGCGTAGCATCAGCAACGAACCAAAGTTATTCTCCGCTTGGTATCCACTCTCAACCGAGTCAGTCGTACATATCAAGAATAAAGCCCTCTGTGATCGCTTGCGGCTCATCTTCTTTGGTAACTGGCATCAGGATTGGTCAGAATTCGTCTTATCTGATCTCGGTATTTATCGCTATGAGGCGATCTCATTCTCGATGGAGTCGCGAGGCTTTCAGACGCGCCGCGATGTTGAGGATTACATTGACTTACAGGTTTGCCGTGAGCTGTTTCATGCTGAGGAACCCATTGCGTTAGTGTTAGAAAGACTCGCCAAGGTTCATATTGAAAACGACTGGATTAACCGACGACGCGATAAGCTCCTGTTCCAGCTAGGACAACAAGCAGAAAAACAAAAAGACTGGGACCAGGCACTGGCGGTTTATGTGATGAGTCGTTATCCAGGAGCCAGGCTACGTATCATCCGCGTATTAGAAAAGGCCGGACAGAGCGCCGCTGCATTACAGCGTCTCAACGAGGCCTTGAACGCCCCAGAGAGCGATGCCGAACTTCAGCAGCTACAGCTTAGTGCGCCACGCCTTAACCGTAAGCTAGGGCATCAGAAACCAGTCACGCCACCTATTGCCAAGCTCGACATCATTGAGCTTAGATTGCCCTATCCAGAAGTCCCATTTTATGTAGAAGGTGTCGTCAAAAACCAGCTGACGCAAGAAAATGCGCCCGTTTACTATGTCGAAAACACGCTGATCAATTCGCTATTTGGCTTGCTGTGCTGGTCAGCTATTTTTAAGCCTATCCCTGGTGCATTCTTTCATCCTTTCCACCGTGGACCGGTTGATTTAACCAGTGCCGATTTCCATTCGCGACGACTGAACGACTTTGCGGCATGTCTCGCACAGCTGGATTCAGACGACTACCTCATCACCATACGTCACACCTATCAAGCCAAACTAGGTATCCAGTCTCCATTTGTCTTTTGGGGAGCCTTAGACGAGGACTTGCTCAATCTTGCCTTGACCTGCATTCCTGCGCAGCATCTACGTCATTGGTTTCAACGCATCCTGTCTGACATTAAGGCAAATAGAAATGGCTTTCCTGATTTGATCCAGTTTTGGCCAAACGACCGCCGCTACAACATGATTGAAGTCAAAGGCCCTGGTGATCGGCTACAAGATAATCAACAACGCCTCATCGATTATTGTGCACTACATCAGATGCCAATTTCGGTCTGCTATCTCGACTGGCTTGAGGATAGTCCGTGAAGTTAGACCGCTATACTATTGCTGTCCGTGCCTTATGTAAATTTACTGCAAAACAAGGTGATCTTGATCTCAGATTCACACCATCCCCCTCGTCACAAGAGGGGATTGAAGGACATACGCAAGTCACGTCTCGCAGATCTGCTAGCTATCAACGTGAAGTCCGGATCGAAGGGTGGTATGCAGAGTTGCATGTTAAAGGACGAGCCGACGGTTATGACCCGGACCAGCAACAGTTAGAAGAAATTAAGACCTATCGGGGTGACTTGAGTGCGATGCCTGAAAATCACAGGCAACTGCATTGGGCGCAAGCCAAAGTTTATGGTCATTTACTTTGCCAAAAGTTGGCTCTGTCAAAGCTTGATGTCGCACTGGTCTACTTCAATGTCGATTCGCAACAAGAAACAATGTTGGTCGAAACCTATACTGCACAGACGCTATCGTTCTACTTTGATGATCTTTGTGAGCAATTTCTTATCTGGGCTAAGCAGGAGCTGGCACATCGGGATCAACGTGATGGGGCCATAAAAGAGATGCGTTTCCCCCACCCACATTTCAGAGTTGGGCAACGTGAGCTGGCAGAGGCAATTTATAAAGCCAGCAACCGCGCCTGCTGCTTACTGGCACAAGCGCCGACCGGTATTGGCAAAACGATAGGCAGCTTGTTTCCCATGCTCAAAGCTAGCGCTGAACACCAGCTCGATAAAATCTTCTTCCTTGCTGCAAAAACGTCAGGCCGCCAATTAGCTTTGCATGCAATTCAGACACTGCAAGAACATCTGCCACATACGTCCTTACGAACCCTGGAACTCGTGGCTAAAAGCAATGCCTGTGAGTTCCCTGAAAATGCCTGTCATGGAGACTCCTGTCCTTTGGCAAAAGGATTTTATGACCGTCTGCCTTCAGCACGCACGGCAGCTTTACAAGTGTCGATACTGGATCAACACAACTTACGTACGATAGCGTTAGCACATCAGGTCTGTCCCTATTACCTCAGCACAGAAATGGCGAAGTGGTGCGATGTGATTGTCGGTGACTATAACTATTACTTTGATTTGAATAGAATGTTATATGGACTGACGATAAGTCATGCTTGGAAGGTTGGTGTACTCGTTGATGAGGCACACAACATGGTTGCCAGAGTGCGTTCCATGTACACCGCAACACTGAGTCATAGCTACTTGAAGATGGTGCGTAAGACTGCACCTGTTAATCTGAAAAAGTCGCTAGATCGGGTGCATCGTCAATGGCTTCAATTGGAAAACTCTCTTGGAAGTCAAGGAAGTGGCTATGCCGCTCATACCGAACTTCCAGAGAAATTCGGTAAAGTCCTGGCCACCCTTTGTTCTGAGATAGGTGAATACTTTGCCGACAATCCGACTACCATCAGTCCAGAACTACAGCAGTTGTACTTCGATGCGTTACTCTTTAATCGGCTAGGTGAGAGCTTTGGTGATCACTCCATTTTTGACGTGACAGAGCAGAATAGCGATACGTTACTTTGCATCAGAAACATCGTTCCGGCCTCGTTTCTCAAACCTCGTTTTACAGCAACCCACACCAGCACCTTATTCTCTGCCACCTTAAGCCCATGGAATTACTATGGCGACTTACTTGGTATGCCGGACAATACCGCATGGGTCGATGTGGAATCTCCCTTCAGTGCAGACCAAGTGGTGGTAAAGGTCGTTGATTCTATTTCCACTCGCTATTCAGATCGAGCGCAATCATTGATACCTATTACGGAACTGATCGCAACGCAATTCAAGGAAACGCCCGGAAATTATCTTGCCTTCTTCAGCAGCTTTGACTATATGGATCAGGTTGCACGTCTGTTTCAAGAGCGTTTTCCATCGATCACAATATGGACTCAAACAAGACGTATGGACGAGGGGGCGCGGAAACAATTTTTAGAGAACTTCACCGAGTCCAGTCAAGGAATAGGATTTGCCGTATTAGGTGGCGTTTTTGGCGAGGGAATTGATTTACCTGGAGCGCGCCTGATTGGTGCTTTCATCGCAACCTTGGGCTTACCTCAACTGAATCCGGTCAATGAACAGATCAAACAACGTATGCAACAGTTATTCGGCGCAGGATATGACTACACCTATCTTTATCCAGGCCTGCAGAAGGTTGTGCAGGCAGCGGGACGTGTTATCCGCACTACGACAGATCAAGGCGTGATTTACTTGATGGATGACCGGTTTGCACAGCCTGAGGTTCGGTCGTTAATGCCGGGGTGGTGGGACATAGCCGGTAAGCAATGACGGCAAAAAGACAAAGCCTTACCAATTAGTCCAGTTTATCAAAGTGAACCATAGAAAAATAAGGTATTGAAGATAGCTCAAATTCGTCATTATGAAGAAACAAAATCAAGAAAACCTGGCAGCATGACGTGCTCCTGATGGTGAAGTCATCGAATCACGGAACAACAATTCAAACTTCGACGGTTTGGGCAATAATTTTTTTAGAGTCAGGGCGACTCTGAGCAACCGGAAGTCGTTTTCTGACGCATCATCACAGGTATCGTTGATACAAAAAAAAGGTAGCTCGCCAAATTGAGCAAGCAGAGAGTCGAACTGTAGTTTGGCATCACTAGCGCCCGTATTTATATGTAAAGGATCTAATGCGATTTGTTGGGCGACCCCGATGTGTGCCATCCAGCGTGGAACCAGATCGGGGACGATCGCTGGCGAACGCCATGTACGGAATGTCGTAGAACGCACCTGCTCGAACAATTTTGGTGCAATTTGTTCAAGCTCAAACATCGCGCTCCTGAGCATAGGACGGGGGGAATGCGAATACACGCGGGGATCATGACGATAGCTCGGATAGCGCTGCGATAGCCAAGTCTTCGATAGTATCGACGCATTAACCAAAGCAGACTCCTTCGGTTGCAACACTTCAAAGTCTGGTATTGAATTTATCTCAGAAAAGATTCTGAGACAGTCACCAAACCACCAATCGGGATCAACGTTTGCACCGAAAAAAACATCGTCGTTGAGGTAAATGAATTTTTCCGACAGGCCGGGGATATGGTGTAGGTAAGACTCGATATGACCTGAGTCAAACACCGATCCTCGCGTATTCCGAATCAAATCTCTATGGTCAATGATAGTAATGTCGTCCGACGCGCGTAGCCAAGATGGAGTCTGATTGTCGCTAACGATATAGACGTGTCCATGGTCAGGAAAAAACTTTTCCAATGCTCTTAGGTTAAAGAGCAGTTCTCCATTGTCGCGATATCTGCCGGCCGTGTTTCCGTGCGCGGCCAACTCATCCGGATTTTCGATTATCCATTGAGCATATTCTTTCTCACGTTTTATTTGCCACATCGGATCGGTACCATCTACCCATAGATAGACAATATCAATTTTTTCCGAAACCTTACGTGCGTTGTTCATTGGGCCAGCCATCTTTCTATCAGAATTGTTTTGAGCGGTGCACGTGTTACGCGAGTTTTTGCAGAGCTTGTCAGACTAGCTGCGTCGAAACGATCATTCGTCCACACCTGAATGACTTAGTCTCGGATTTCTCCTAAGTCAAAAAACGCATAGTTCAGTATAAAATTCGAATGAAGTTGACATGTGCATCGCTTTTCCAGATTCGGAAGACGCGTTATGAACGTGATTCATTGCGATGTAATGATTTGTTAGTACTGGAGACACTGACAAATGAAGTGCGACTGATAAAGTCCAAAAGGAAAGGGGCTGCAAATAACTGCAACCCCTTGTATCTTATGTCTATTCTTACCTGATATTAACCAAGTAGTTGCAGGATAGCATTCAAATCAAGCAGGCGAAGGCTAACAGCGATTGTTGTGTTTTACAAGAATTTTCGCACCAAATTAGCTGGCTATAACTGCTTCACTAGCTTAGTTAATTTAAAATCAAAATATAAATTAAATTATTTATCAGAAACCCTCCTCTGGGCCGCACTACTCGCACAATTACATCACCAATCCCGTAAATGATGGTATCTCTCCGACAAGCAATGTCTGTTGAAGAAGCGAGCCGGATGCTGGAGGTCAGTAAGCTGCGGTAGATTACTTTGGTCTCAAAGAAGTCATGTAGGTCTTCGGGGATATTGAGACGAAAGTACAAAACACCATGTCTGGTGCGGTGTAAATTGGAAGGTAATCTGATGCCCATTTTGTGCGATATGTGACACTCATATGTGACACTAGACAAAAACAGAGCATAAAAACAAAAAAGCCCTTGAAAAATCAAGAGCTTAGTGTCTTTTGGTGCGAGAGCCGGAATCGAACAATTGCATTAAGTATTTGAATTTAAAGAATTAAATTTTCCGGTTTAGCGCCTATGGATAAACGCATGGATAATAAAAAAAACGTCTAAATTGTTGCTTAAATAATAATTTATATTGGAGTTTTCTGTTGATAAATATTATATCAAATCAATTTTATATTTCAATAATGTATAGGTTTTTGCCTATCACTACGATCCAAAGATATTAATACCTTTGCAGGAGATTTCTAAATTTCCGGATTTCTAATAATAATCTAGGCATACAAATAACCTGACAAAACGAGAGTGACCCTAAAAAATGCGGCATAGAATAGCAGTCACTCTGCATAAACGAGCGATATCAATCGCGCTTGGGTGATGAGCTTCTCGCTTCAATTGATCCGCGCTATCTAGGTTAATTATCTGACGATGTCTATGTGCTCGGCGTTATAGCCTAGCAGGTACTTGGCTCCACCTGAACGATTGATGCAATACTTTGATTTCGTCGACATGGCTGACTACTGGGTCAATTGTATTTGCGGTGGCACATGATCTATTGTTTAAGCCTAATAAGACTACAATCTCGGGAATTGACTCCACTCTGGTGAAGTAGTGAACTTATCAATTGGTTGTATTTTTTTAGAGTTCATTTACGGTTCTTCAGTTGACCAGGCACCTAATAGGTATTCAAAAGCTATGAGACTTAATTCAGATTTATCTAAACGTATTGTGGTCGACCCTTCAACGTTAGATTGGGTCGATTCGCCAATTATTGGTATTCAACGCAAATTACTAGAACGTGATGGAGAAGAAGTCGCAAGAGCGACATCGATCGTACGCTATCAACCAGGTTCTGTTTTTAAAACGCATAGACATGATTTGGGCGAAGAAATCATGGTTCTGGATGGCATATTTTGTGATGAGTCAGGAAGCTACGGCCCAGGGACTTACATTAAAAATCCCCCAGGATCATCGCATGCGCCAAGCTCTGCGACTGGATGTACATTGTTCGTTAAACTGCGCCATCTTGATCCACATGATAGCCATCGTACGATAGTCGACACGGCGAGTGAAGCATGGTTTCCAGGACTTGTACCGGGTTTGTCGGTGATGCCACTTTCCGAGTTCAGCACTCAACATACAGCCCTAGTACGCTGGGCACCTGGGACGCGTTTCAATCCGCATCGACATTATGGCGGTGAGGAAATCTATGTGTTGGCAGGTACCTTTGAGGACGAGTTTGGGAGATATCCGGTCGGTACATGGATACGTAGTCCGCATTTGAGTATGCACCGTCCTTGCAGTCTGGAAGGATGCAAAATCTTGGTCAAAACTGGCCATTTATCTGTCGCCAGTTCAACTGAGAGTGTTGGCGCGCACTCAATATTGACCAGCTGGGGGGGGCGGACGCTAACTTGGCCCATCTGCCAATTTTGTCTGACCCAACAAAATTGCGCCGGCCGCTTCAACCAAGGCCAGCGAGGCGAGCATGGTGGCCGTGACGCCGCCGGACAACACCGGCCAGCAATAGCAAACCGACCGCTATCATGGCATAGGTCGGCGGCTCAGGCACTTCAGCGATACCAAAGGTCAGCTTACCGAAATTCCAAATTCCTTCGGGCTCATCAAAGGCAAGGTCCTTATAACCATCATGAAATTCAAGGCGCAAAATGCCATCTATACCCAACTGGAACTGTTGTCCCAGATCGCTTAAATCCTGAAATCGAGCGTAGTCTGCCGTGCCCGCAAAATCATCGCCATTGCCAGGTGTAAAAGTTACGCCGTTCCCTAGCGTATCGCCAAACGTAACTTTCATCTCGGACACATAGCTTCCATCGTAGCTTGTCACATTAACGTCCCACTTGAGGCTGGTAATGAATGCGCTGGCGCCGACGTAAAAATCCAGAAGGATGTTGCTAGCCGCGCCTCTTTCGTCGTTGTCAAGAATACCCGTCACATCTACTTGTAACTCACTCTGAGCAGAAGCCTGACGGGTGATCATCCCAATCGGACTACCCGTGCTTATAATGTTTGCCTGCGCCACACCAAACTCCATTGCCATAGCGGCGACAACGATCATTAATAAGCGCCGTATATCCATTACATTCATCATCGTTTTCATTCTTCATCCTTCATCCGTCAGTAAAAAACCCGGCATGCGGGCGAACTCTGCCGCAAAACTGGGCTGCGCAGCACTTCTGCAGAGATTAGGGTAGATCAGCAAAGTAAAACAATTTCAGTGAAACCAGTTTATTATATAGTTAACAATGTTGATAGAAAATATTTCAACAAAATTATTTTACCAATTGATTGTTCGTCCAAAATTGATTATCTACCCATGGATCATTACCGGAGTTGCACAATGTCAACACGCACTTTCTTCCACTCATTCTCACGTTGTTTTCAGCAAGGCATGTTCGTACTTATCCTAGCGCCGTTTGTGTCCTCTACTTCAGCATTTGCAGACGCAACATTTGAGACCGCAAAACCGATCCCGCTGTACTCCTATTTCGCAACAGGCGACATCAATGCTGTGGTCACTGCGCCATCGTCCCTCCCTACGCCGTCATTTGTGCTGATGGGCGGCGGTCCTGACGTTGACCCGGCTTTTCGCTGGTTGATCAAGCGTGCCGGCATTGCGCCGGGCACCGGCGGACGAGTTGTCGTGATACGGGCAACTGGCACAGATGCCTATAACCCCTATATCTACTATAGCGATGACGCCTTGACGACGTCGACTACGGTCTCCGACTTGTGGGTTGGTGGCGCGTCTCTTGGTGTGACATCGGTTGAGACGCTGGTTGTTCCCAGTGTAAAAGCGGCCAACAGTCCCGCCGTCAATGCCATCCTTTCCAGGGCTAATGTTGTCTTTATTGCGGGCGGCGACCAGAGTCATTACATCCGCTTCTGGAAAGGTACAGCACTCGAACAAACCTTAAAAACGCTGATGAATAAAAATGTTCCGTTAGGTGGTACAAGCGCCGGTCTTGCTGTGCTCGGACAATTCGATTATTCGGCGCTGTATAACTCTGCCACGTCGGAACAATCGATGCTTGACCCTTACTACAAGGACATTACATTCGACCCAAATCCTTTGAGTTTGCAGGGCGGCTTTTTGGCACCACCAACACTGGCAAATCTGATTTTTGATTCTCACTTCGACAGTCGAGATCGCATGGGCCGCTTTATTACTTTCATTTCCAGGATCGTTGCACCGACGACAAAACCAAGCGGCACGCTAGGCTGTAATGGTGGGGTGCTCCCTGCGGCCTCCAGCGGCAACATAACCGCGCGCGGTATTGGTATCAGTGTCGAAACGGCCTTGCTGGTTCAGGGAAATGGCAACGGACATCCAGTCACCGCGACACGCGTGAGCAATGTGTCGACGACGACGGAAAGCGCAGTCTATTTTGTTCGCCCATCGGTAGCGCCAAGCGTATGCGCGCCAAAAACACCACTGAGCATCTTCGCAGTCGAGGTCAGAAAACTGAGTGACTCCAATACTGTTTTCAATCTTACCGATTGGAGTGGCGTCCCAGTATATAAATATCTGGACGTCACCTCCGGTCAGTTATCTCCTGTAAACTGGTATTAAAAGCTGGTTTCAACAGCAGTCTGTTGGTGCAGACTGCTGGAGGACTTTTCGCCCTGCCAGTCAATCGATGAAATCGCTATGCTGAAGGGTACAAGCCTCCCGAAGCAAAAAATTCCGATTTTTACATTAGCAATAGATTAGAAATTGAATGAAATCGTTCAGTGCATCTGTGGTTGTTTTTATTGGTTCACTCATAGATTGGCTCCGTAATTCTCTAAACAAATGCTTAAATTTGAGAGCCATCGTTTGTGCAGCGCAAGAAGCGAGCCGGATGCTGGAGGTCAGTAAGCTGCGGTAGATTACTTTGGTCTCAAAGAAGTCATGTAGGTCTTCGGGGATATTGAGACGAAAGTACAAAACACCATGTCTGGTGCGGTGTAAATTGGAAGGTAATCTGATGCCCATTTTGTGCGATATGTGACACTCATATGTGACACTAGACAAAAACAGAGCATAAAAACAAAAAAGCCCTTGAAAAATCAAGAGCTTAGTGTCTTTTGGTGCCGAGAGCCGGAATCGAACCGGCACGCTCTTTCAAGCGCGGGATTTTGAGTCCCGTGCGTCTACCTATTCCGCCATCTCGGCAACGCAAGCCAAGATTATGACAGAAGCAATTTCAGATTGCAAGGGAGAACCAGGGATCTTCTCTGTTTTCTTGTGTGTTCGGGTGTTTTACAGGCATCCAGCGTCATGTTTGTTGTTGATGTGGGCGGTGTGTAATGTGTCGCTTATTTATGCTCTTTGCGTTTTTTGAATTTATATTATTTACGTGAGTGCGGGATTTATTCTATCGCGACGCTTAATGCAGGGGCCGCGTCGCTATCACTATAGTTTGCTGGTCTATCGGATTCAATTGGGGTGGCAGGCTTTGGATGGCTCATGCTGGCAAAGCGGTTGAGCGCAGCCAGCCTTGATATAAATCGCAGCCTATATTTTCAAGCGAAATGAGTTGCAATTCGGTCTCGACGCCTTCTGCGATTACTTCCATGCCTTAGTCGTGACCTAGTGTGGAAATAGCTTTGACGATTGCCATGTCCTTTTGATTTTTAGTGTCTCCCTCTACGAAACCCCGGTCGATTTTGATGCGTCGTACCGGAAATTCTCGTAAGTAGTTGAGGGGTGCGCAACCTGTGCCAAAGTCGTCAATACTCACGCCGACGCCCAAAGCATGTAATTGTTCCGGACAGGTTTTAGCGATGTTGATGTCTTACATAATCATGGTCTCTGTGACCTCGATTTCTAAGTGTGAGGGAGGTATGCCTGCATCGGTACTAGACCTGATTGCAAAATCAACAAAGCCTGGAGTGTGACGCTATTCATCTTCACATTGGCAGAATCAAACAGATGATGAATTAACTTATCAATTGAAATAACGGTAGAAAACGCACCTTGAAACGCAGGTTTTCTTTATGTTTGTTTTGTTAGCGGCAAGCTGGTTTTGTACACCGGTATAGAAATAACGATGTTATTCCCTTTTAAAATCGGATGCTGATTATTTAGCATGAAGGACAGAGGCTGCGCACTCTCTCGCATGCGCTTACTCCCTGAGGTAAACCATTTTCCAGATTCAGACCAAGTGCATCGCGTAGCTCTTGTCTCGGCTCCATGTAAAGGGCAACCAGTGCATCCTGATGCGGAATTTATCGCTAATGGAAAAATCAGGGTAACCCTGAGTATCAACACTGGTGTCGAATTTGACCGCTTGTTCAAAGCGATTAAATTCGTCAGAACGGACTCGTTTAGAAAATAATTTGGTAACGTGCCAAGGCTGATTTTCTACTTTCGCAAAGGAGCGGAATGCAAAGCGATTGAAGTTTGGCGAGATGTAATACAGGCTGACGAGGGATTCCAGTTGCGACTCTTCATGCTCAAGTTCGTTTTGCAGGCTGGCATGGTGTTGACGGACAGTATCTTACAAACGTCTTTTAAGCTTCTCTTTTGATACCTGTAACGACCGCCAGCATAACCCTGTCGTGACAGAAGTATAGATGAGGGCAGTGAGGAGTTCTGCGGGAACTGCTTTGATCTTCAGGAAGCGCGCTGTGACTTGCGAATTCATTGAACTTAAATAAAGCGGGAGCGCCCGGTAAGCGCATTCCCTGACTACAAAAAAACTGCGTGGTTATGAATTACTTTTTTAAATATAAAGAAAAAAGCTCATCATTGTCGGCGGTGCGGTGACCGTCCCACACCCGTTCCCATTTACCTGGATAGGCATTGGCATTGACCTCGCTGGTCTGGTGCAGTCTCTGGCTTGATTGTAAAAGTAGTACATCGCATGAACGTTCATTAAAGCCAGCAAAATGCAGGTGACCAAAATACGCAAACGAGGCACGTTGTGAAGGGCCGATATTGCTATCAATGCAGCGATAAGTCTGAGGCATTTTTGTTTGCAATTCCATCGTCAGGCCAGCATAGCTGATACGGTGATTGATCAGTGGTAATGCCAGCGTGAGCAGCAACAGCCAGCAAAGAATGACGCCGCCGCTGGATAAGACAACGGCGCGCCACAGGACGGATGGCTGTCGTGAAATACGCCAATACACCAGAGCAAACCAGGCGATCGTCGCAATCAAGGCAATCAGAAAGGTAAAGGGATTAAAGTGTGCCTCATAGCCAGGTGCCCAGCGTGTGACGGCCTTCGCTGCACTGGCAGGCCAGCCGGTTTGTAAGGCAATCCAATACAGCCAGAACAGAGCGGCGACGCCAGTCAATACCATCACGGCGAACCAGTCAACGGCATTGATTGCGCTGCGCTTCATCGTCGGCAAGCCAAAAGCTGCCAAAATCGCCAGCGGTGGCAAGATGGGTAGCAAGATACCTTCTTCCGAAAATGGATTAATCAGTGCGAGCAGGATAAAGCAGGCTAAAAATGTGACAGGTAGAGAGATGTGCAGAGCTTTTTCCTGTTTGCGCCAGGCATAAATTGCCCATGCGGCAAATGGCCATGCCGGCCAGGCAAACCAGATGCCGTATTTGAGCAAATAAGTAATGCTGGCGAAGGAGGGAAGGTCGATCTGACGCGTATTCCACAGCATCCAGGCTGGATAGGGTGAGCTGTCAAAAGGATTTACCATCGCAATTGCTAGTAGCCATGATCCCGCAATAATCAGCGTTGCGGGAATTGTCAGCTTCAGCAGTAATTGGTACTGAGTTTGCTGACGATAAAAACATAATCCGATTAAACATACGCTTAAGGTCGCGGGTAACACCCAGCCACGCGTCAGAACCAGTAGTCCCAGAGTAAAACCTAGCTTGAGTGCGCTGATTTTGCTGCTGCTATCGAGTAATCTGGCGCAGCCATATAAGGCATAGGCGACCAGAGATATTTGCAGAGCTTCGGCGCTGGTTTCGTGACTGCGCACCAGCAGACCCAGACAGCCCAGATAAATCAATAAAGCACCATCAGCCAGAGTGCGCCCAAAATCTTTGGCATCAGGTTGTCCGCCAAACGCCAGTTTCAATGGCTGCGCTTCGGTACGACGACCGAGTAAATACGTGGTGTACCAGACTGACACCGATCCCAGCATAAAGAACATACCGGTTGCGAGCCGGGCGGCCATTGGGTCACCTACCAGCCAGCCAAATAATTTAATGCAAATCGCGCCCAGCCAGAAGGCTAACGGTCCTTCTTCCGGCATGGGCAAGCCGACGATGTGTGGCCATAGCCAATCATTTATTGTGCCGTGTGCCATGGTCCACATCACACCAAAACTGGCAGCGTCATCTCCTTTCCACGGGTCGCGACCTATCAATCCGGGCAAAATATAGAGCAGACATAAAGCTAAAATGCCCCAGCGTGGCAGGGCGATAGTGGCAGCGGCAGGAAGGCGTACAGGCTTCATATGTCTCTATAAGATGAGCTATGACGAAAAATAACGGAGTGTAACGTGACTTATGCTGACTTAAAGGTTTGAGGCTGACCTTCAGTGCCTGGCAAATTGCAGTCCAGATTGTAGTGCAGCGCCAGAAGAATCATTAACACTATTCTTTGCGGGTACTCGCAGATTGTTGCAAATTTGGCTTGAAGTAAAACCCGGTAGCTTGGTGCTGATCTGGCTGATCCAGATCATTTCCGGATCATTTATAAAAAAAGGCAGCTTGAGCTGCCTTTTTTGTTCAACACATTCTTTACAAACTTTAAGAAGAATCTTAGTTCGCAACAGAAGTTTTGGAACCAACAGTACCGAATTTTTTACGGAATTTATCAACACGGCCAGCGGTATCAACAATTTTGTGTTTGCCAGTGTAGAAAGGATGGGATTCTGCAGAAACCTCAATCTTTACCAGTGGGTATTCTTTGCCTTCAAATTCCATTTTGTCACGTGTCTGGATAGTAGAACGTGTAACGAATTTGAAATCATTAGAAACATCGTGGAACAAAACTTCACGATAATTTGGGTGGATGCCGTCTTTCATGCTTGCCTCAAAAAGTTTTGGTAGCCAATCATCACTTCGTCGGTCGCCTTGCTTCTTGACCCGATTGTCGATCACTTGCCGGAATTAAAAATATACTCTTGGCAGAATTGCCAGCCAGTGATTATACAATAAAATCATGGGTTTGCACTATTCTGCATAAAGACAAAAGCCTGAGAACGATAGGAGATACGGTGGCGGCATCCATACATTTAGGCATGAGCACCCTGATTCATGCAGTCGAAGTGGCAGGTATTATTGCTTTTGCCAGTTCGGGTTTTATCGAAGCCCGGCGCAAGAAGATGGATCTGGTCGGCGTATTTACGGTCGCCTTTATTACTGCGTTTGGCGGTGGCACTTTGCGCGATCTTTTACTGGACAGACGGCCGTTATTTTGGGTTGAGCACCAGGAATATCCTTTGATGATCTTTGTTCTTGCGTTGATTACGACACCGTTTCTCCGTCATTTACGTCATGTCGTGACGGAAAAAATGATTTTGTACGCGGATGCGCTGGGTCTGGGTTTATTTAGTGTGGTCGGCGCGTCTCTGGCGCAAGAGGCGCAAATGCCGATTTTCGTCTGCGTCATGATGGGGGTGATTACCGGCATCTTTGGCGGTGTATTGCGTGACATGATTTGTAATGAAATCCCCATGGTGTTCCGGCGCGGTCAGCTTTATGCGACCTGTTCATTTGCCGGGTGCTGGGCTTATCTCGTGTTGAACTTGCTGGGTGCGTCCGAGAGCGTGGCGGTATTTTCGGGAATTCTTCTGACGTCGGCAATGCGACTGCTGGCAGTTCGTTTTGACTGGAAACTACCAGGTTAGTCTAATCCAACAGGGGGGCGGCTAATTCGCTCAGGTGCTTACTTTGAGCGGAGGGCGTGCAACCAGTCCTGCCATGAACATATCAATCATCGCCTCTGAGTGTTGTATCAGGCAGTAGGCTGACGTGTCTTCCAGCCATTCATGAACGATGCCCATCGCATAAGCATGTATGGCTTGCATGACGATCCAGGTATCGGTATTTGGCGGAAGATTGCCCTGTTCAACAGCCTGCGTCACGATGGCCTGAACTTTGTGAAGGCACTCAACACGCTTTTCGTCCTCCGCGTCGAAAAAAACCAGATCGCTGTTTTTTTCGCAACGATGAAAAATAATATCGAACACTTTGCGCTGGCGCTCGTCACCTGTGACTTGTCTTAAAAAGTGCAGATATAGCTGCTTGATACTTGCCAGCGGATCTTTGCTTGGTGTGGAGACAATTTCATTGAGCAAGGCTTCCATCGGCAAGAAGGCGCGATCGCACATGGCTTGAAAGAGCGCGCCTTTATCCTTGAAGTGCCAATAAATCGCGCCGCGCGTCATACCTGCTGCGTTGGCCACATCATTTAATGTCGTACTGGTCACGCCTTTTTCGGCAAATACTTTTTCAGCTGCATCCAGCAGCGCGCTATAGGTTTCCTGAGCTTCTTCTTTAGTTTTTCTGACCACAATATCTCTCCTGACGACGCAGATTCAGGTGGTCTTGCACCTGTTCTTGTATTTTTTGTTATCTTGTGATGCCAAGAATATTTTTTGTTTCAAACATTTACAAACATTCGTGAATGTATATAATAGCACACCGAGCTCCCCATCGAAAGAGAAAATTTCATGAGTCCACCTAATTCCGCCCTCTCTAAAGCGATCCAAAAAATGTTCCCAACTTCCGCTGATTCAGTTACTTCTATGCAAGCTAATTCTTCCATTCGCCTCTGGCACATTGCCGCGCTGAGCCTGCCGTTACTGACATTGTCAGCCTGTGGCAAGCAAGATGCGGGTGCCGCAGGGCACGGTGGCATGCCGCCACCAGAAGTCAATGTCGTCACCGTCCAGCCAAGAAATCTGGCAATGGATTTTGAATATGTCGGTCAGACTGCCGGCTCACGCGAGACCGAAGTGCGTGCGCGTATTTCCGGTATTTTGGAAAATCGCGTGTATGAGGAAGGATCGCGCGTAAAAGCCGGCTCCGTATTGTTCCAGATCGACCCGGGCACATATCAGACCCAACTTGCGTCGGCAGAAGCAGCGGCTGGTGTGACAGAAGCCAAGTTGAACCAGGCAAAACGTGAGTTTGCCCGCCTGACACCATTGGCGGCTGAAAAAGCGATCAGTCAAAAAGAATTTGACGATGCAAAATCAAGCCTGGAAACTGCAGAGGCAACTTACAAGCAATCCCGTGCTCAAGTGAATGAAGCCAAATTGAATCTTGGTTATACCAAAGTAGTTGCACCGATCAGCGGTGTAACAGGTGTCGCGAATAAGTCAAATGGCAGCCTGGTAACGCAAAGCGATAGTTTATTGACCACGATCGTGCAGACCGATCCGATTTATGTGAACTTCAGCGTTACCGAAGCGGATTATCTCAAGCTCAGCAAGGACGTGAGTAGCGGCAAGATCGCTCTGCCTGGCAAGCGTGCGACGAACGGTAGTCTGGCATTTGATATCAAACTGAAGCTGGCTGACGGCACTATTTATCCAACGACGGGCAAGATGAATTTTGCCAGCGAAAAGATCAACCCGGCGACTGGCGGTTTTGATGCACGTGCACAAATACCTAATCCAGAGGGTAATTTGCGTCCTGGTCAATTCGTTCGTGTAATTATGAATGGCGCAAGCCGCAGTGCAGCAATCGCTGTGCCACAACGTGCAATTATCGACAGTCCGATGGGGAAAATCGTTTTCACGGTTTCGCCTGATAACAAGCTTGCACCGCGTCCTGTTGGGTTGGATGGCTGGTCTAATGGCGAATGGATTGTGACCAAAGGCTTGCAAGCAGGTGATCGTGTCCTGGTCGATGGTTTCATCAAGGCCCATGATCCTGGCATGACCGTTACACCAGTTGCATTGACTGCACAGGCTGCCGTAACACCGGCGCCAGCGATGCCTCAGGCTGCGCCAGGTGCAAAGCCAGTTGCCGAATCTGCGAGTGCTAAAGCTGCTTCCGCTGCAAGCAAGTAAATACAGAACTCAGCACAAAACTAAGCGCCCCCATTCAGCCCCCAAACATTATGTAATACGAGGCACAAGGACTATTCATGTTTTCAAAATTCTTTATTAATCGGCCGATTTTCGCGACAGTCCTGTCGCTGATTATCGTGCTGGCTGGCCTGGCCGCTTTGCGGATCTTGCCAATTTCGCGCTACCCGGAGATTTCTCCTCCGGTCGTCAATGTCACCGCGGTTTATCCGGGCGCTTCTGCCGAAGTGGTCGAGCGTACCGTTGCCGCACCGATTGAAGAGCAGATCAATGGCGTCGAACACATGTTGTACATGGATTCGACCTCATCTGCCGATGGTCGTGTATCGATCAACGTTACCTTTGAAGTTGGCACTGACCTCGACATCGCTGCCGTCAACGTCAACAACCGCGTACGTCAGGCGGATGCCAAGTTACCGCAAGAAGTCCGTCGTCAGGGTGTGACCGTCTCCAAGAGTTCATCGAACTTTCTGGTGGTGGCTGCGCTGTATTCGCCGGATAACCGTTATGACTCTTTATACCTGTCTAACTATGCAACGCAAAACGTACTGGATGCCTTAAAACGTATTCCAGGCACGACCAATATTCAGATTTTCGGTGCGAAAGATTATGCAATGCGTATCTGGATGCGTCCTGATCGTATGGCGCAATTAGGTATTACCGTCGCCGATATTTCCAATGCCATTACCGAACAGAATGCCCAATACGCAGCAGGTAAAGTAGGCGCACCGCCAAACAATACCGAAGAGCTGACAATGACGGTCACTGCCAAAGGTCGTCTGCTAGAACCATCTGAGTTTGCCAATATCATTGTTAAAACAGATAAGAGCGGTGCCACTATTCGTGTTAAAGATGTTGCCCGTATCGAGCTTGGCTCCAAAGACTACAACCTGAACGGTCGGGTGAATGGTCATCCATCAGCGAATATCGGTGTCTTCTTGCAGACCGGCGCGAATGCACTGGATACCCGCAAAGCCTTAGAAAAAACTTTGCAGGAACTGAAGGCTAAATTCCCGGAAGGTATGGAATATGCGACGCCGTACGACACGACACCGTTTGTGACCGAGTCGATTGCAGAGGTACTAAAAACTCTGGGCGAAGCGATGGTGCTGGTATTCATCGTGGTGTATTTATTCCTGCAAAGCTGGCGCGCAACTATTATCCCGACGCTCGCTGTTCCTGTTTCTCTGATCGGTACGATGGCTGGTTTGCATTTGCTGGGGTACAGCATTAATACACTGACCTTATTCGGAATGGTACTGGCGATCGGTATCGTGGTCGATGATGCGATTGTTGTGTTGGAAAACGTCGAACGTCTGATGAATGAAGAAGGTATGACGCCAAAAGATGCGGCGATTGAGGCGATGCACGAAGTGACTGGCCCGGTTATTGCGATTGTCCTGGTGCTGGTTGCTGCGTTTGGTCCGATTGCTTTCCTCGGTGGTTTAGCGGGTGAGTTGTATCGTCAGTTTTCCGTGACGATTTCGATCGCGGTCGTTCTGTCCGGTATCGTTGCCTTGACCTTGACACCGGCACTGTGCGCGATTTTGCTCAAGCCGGGTGCCGAGCAGCACAATCGTTTCTTCACTTGGTTTAACGGCGCATTCTTGCGTCTGACCAAACATTATACAAATGGCGTGACCTTCTTCCTGCGCCGTGCTGTCTTGGGCGTGCTGGTGTTCGGTGGCATGCTGGTCGTCACCGGTGTGTTGTGGAAAACGGTACCAGGTGGTTTGGTGCCGGATGAAGATCAGGGTTACTTCATTGGTGCTGCCATCATGCCAGAAGGTACGTCATTGGCTCGTACCGATGCGATGGTCAAGCAGGTTGAAGAAATCATGAAAACCAATAAGGACATTGATACAACGTTCGCGCTGGTTGGTCTGGATTTCCTCGGCGGTGGTGGCTTGAAATCCTCTGCAGCAACCATGTTTTTCCCGCTCAAACCTTGGGAAGAGCGCACTCACTCAGC
The DNA here is from genome assembly GCF_049340165.1 of Undibacterium sp. Xuan67W. Classification (NCBI taxonomy): domain Bacteria; kingdom Pseudomonadati; phylum Pseudomonadota; class Betaproteobacteria; order Burkholderiales; family Oxalobacteraceae; genus Undibacterium; species Undibacterium sp. Xuan67W. The sequence continues at coordinate 78,248 of NZ_JBMPPN010000005.1, read as the reverse complement.
GCAACAATTGGTTGGTGAAGCGTATATGAAAACCGGTCGTATCAAAGAAGGTCTGCCATTGTTCTTCGCACCTCCTGCGATTCAAGGTTTGGGACAAACCGGTGGTTTTGAATTCTATTTACAAAACAAAGGCGAGGGCGGCGTAAAACGCTTAGCTGAGCTGTTACCTGCATTACTCGCAGAGGCGAATAAACAACCAGAGTTGGCAGGTGTACAGACTTTGTGGCAAGCGAATTCACCGCAGTTGTATGTCGATGTCGATAACGATAAAGCGCGTGCGATGGGAGTGGCTTTGTCTGATATTTACAATACGCTGGCTGCGACTATGGGTAGTTACTATGTGAATGACTTCAACAAAAACGGTCGTATCTATACCGTGCAGTTGCAGGCAGAAGGCCAGTTCCGCGCTAAGCCAGATGACATCGGTGGTATGTATGTGCGCTCCGCATCTGGTCAGATGATACCGGTACGTGCTTTCACAACGATCCGCTTTATCACTGGTCCGGATTCTGTCCAGCATTTCAACGCTTTGCCATCGATCAAAATTCTGGGCGGTGCTAAACCAGGTTACAGCTCAGGTCAGGCAATTGCAGCGATGGAACGTGCAGCGAAGAATGTCTTGCCGACGGATATGGGTTACGACTGGGGCGGTGCATCATTCCAGGAAAAACGTACCAGCAATGCCGCAGGTATCGCCATCGGCGCAGGTGTTCTGATGATCTTCCTGATTCTGGCCGCACAGTATGAGAAATGGTCTTTGCCGTTCTCCGTTTTGCTGGCAATGCCTTTCGGTATCTTTGGTGCTCTGCTGGCGGTGTATTTGCGTCACTTTAATAATGACGTCTACTTCCAGATTGGCCTTGTAACCCTGCTTGGTTTGTCTGCGAAAAATGCGATTTTGATCGTGGAATTTGCGGTAATGAAAGTTCATGAAGGCTATGCGCCGGTGGCGGCGGTATTGGAATCGGCACGCTTGCGTTTCCGCCCGATTCTGATGACCTCGCTTGCGTTTATCCTGGGCGTAGTTCCGCTGGCGTTCTCGCACGGTGCTGGCGCTGCGGCACGGATGTCGCTTGGTACTGGTGTGCTGGGGGGTATGCTGGCAGCAACTTTCCTTGCGATTTTCTTCGTCCCCCTGTTCTTTAAACTGATTAACGATAAACGGTTTAAAACTACTGAAGCCGACTTCGAGCATCCCGTGCATATTTTGCACAATGCACCAGTTGCAGAAGTGAAGGAATAAGTAATGACTACATCGATGACTACAAACATTTCTACATCCAAGCTGGTATTGACTGCGATTGCAGCAGGCTTGCTGCTCGCTGGCTGTGGCGCTGTCGGGCCTGACTATCAGCGTCCTACATTTGATACGCCAGCAACGCTGAATACGGCAGCAAATGCCTCCAAATCCGTTGCGGCAGTCGATTGGCTGTCCTGGTGGAAATCATTTCAGGATCCAGTTCTGAACAGCCTGCTGGATGAGGCGGTCGCACATAATCAGGATCTGGTATTGGCAGCGGGACGTGTAGAAGAGGCACGTGCTACAGCAACCGCCGCCAACTCCAGTCGCTATCCCACCGTCGACGCCAATTTGGTTGCCTCGAAATCTCGTACGAGCCAGAATTCCGGCAAATTGCCGGCAGGCTCACCGCTGATCGCCAAGGATTACCAGGCCACCTTAAGCGCGTCTTATGAGCTTGATTTCTGGGGCAAACTCAGCCGCGCTGACGAAGCGGCACGCGCCAGATTGCTGTCCCAGGAAGCGAATCGCGGTATCGTGATCAGCAGCTTGTATTCCAACCTGTCGCAAAATTATTTTGCATTGCGTGCCTATGATGCCCAGGTCGCCTTGGCGGACTCCGCATTAAAAACGCGCCAGGAAAATCTGCGTCTGCAACAGAAGCGTTTTTCTGCCGGATCCATTGGTGAACTGGACTTGCATCAGGCAGAAGCCGAAGCAGCAGCAACCGAGATCACTCTGGCGCAAGCAAAGCAGGCGCTGGCAAATACGGAATCAGCGATCGCTGTGTTGCTCGGTCGTTCACCGGCAGCGATTGCCAATCCGGACATCCCGCGCGGCAACAGCATTGACCGTATTTACCAGCAACTCAGCGTTCCTGCTGATTTACCTTCGGACTTGCTGAATCGTCGTCCCGACATTATTGCGGCAGAACAGACCTTGGTTGCGGCAAATGCCGATATCGGTCAGGCGAAGGCGCAGTATTTCCCTAGCCTGAAATTGACCACGACTTACGGAGACGAGTCCAAAGTATTTCAAGACCTGTTTAACCCGGCATCGTTGCTATGGAATCTCGGTGCGAACTTAGCGCAACCGGTATTCCGCGCTGGTGCCATCGGTGCGGTTGTCTCAGGTGCTGAAGCCCGCAAAACGCAAGCCTTGGCGCAGTATGTCCAAAGCGTGCAGGGGGCGTTCCGCGATGTGCACGATGCCTTGATTAATACCAGCGCCAATGAGCAAATGTATGCTGCGGGCAATCGCCGTGTTGTCGCCTTGAAAGATTCGTTGCGTCTCGCGGAGTTACGTTACAAGAACGGGTACAGCGGCTATCTCGACGTACTGAGTGCGCAGCGGGATCTGTTGCAGGCTGAGTCTGGCCTGATCGATACCAAACGCGCCCATCTGGCCGCCGTCGTCAGTATTTACAAGGCGGTCGGTGGCGGTTGGGATAAACCACAAAGCCTGGCGACGAAGTAAATTAAGAAATAGGGGAGTATGTCCTTAAATTGGCATGAATCCGCAATGTTTGTATAGGGTAAAAAAATATACTGCTGTGAGTATGATTAATGAAAGCGACATGCGACTCTAGAAATACCGGCGTCACGCATTAAAAAGGATAGGGAGCGAATCTGTACGTCAGTTTCGCTCCTCTTTTTTTGTGCGTGTATTTTTAATTGCGACATCAGTTTTCAATGGTGAACTATCTGGATAAGGCGGATTATTCCTTCTGGCTGCAAATAACGATTGCTTGTTACTAACGGCGAGTCTTTCTACAATCCTTCAACTGTCTGTATCAGACTACACACATCAACTTCATGGAGAGCAAATGGCAACCGTCCATCTACACAACACATCAGGTTACGCTCAAGAGATACGCGCGCGCACTCACCGGCTGACGTCGGATGAACCTGAGAATAACGGCGGTAAAGACACCGGTCCCGCACCCTATGAGCTACTGCTAGCTGCGCTGGCATCCTGCACTTCGCTGACCCTGCGTATGTATGCAGACAAAAAGGGATGGCAACTCGGCAGCATTAAAGTAGATGCCCGCTTTTCCCGCGATGATCAAGGCGTAGAAACCATTGAACGCACCATCGCTTTTGGCGAAACGCTCTCCTCGGAGCAACGCACTCGCTTAGCCGAGATCTGCGAAAAAACACCGGTTACCAAAACCATTCGACAAGGCACAGCAATCCAGACGCAACTACAGTAACTCCGCCAAACGTTTGTGTTCCTGGTTAATGCCCGCTATTTCGCGGGCATTTTTGCGTGCCTCTGAGGCGGGGGGGGGGCGAATTAAATGGTCAATTTTTAGACAAAATGTCCAAATCGATTCGTGACATTTTTGATAACTAAGACTACACTGATTTGAGGGCTGAGCAGCTTGGCTCTCGTAAGGCAACGTGGTGCTGCTAGCCATCACAGATAGGGGCTCGCGTTGTCTTTATGTCGCTGCATTAAGCACTATGTCAGATTGAGTCTGCGCTGCTATCGCATCCTGATTGCTCTGTGGACCTGAACCCGTCGTATGTAAAACTACTTCAATCGAGGAGAACACTCATGGCAATGTTTCGCGCAGTAGGGGGACTTTTTTGGGTCAACGCAGGGCAAACGGTTAAGTTTGGTTATGCTTGGCCCACCACTGGTATTACCGACATCGGTCCAGCCATCGCCACCGCCAATCCCCAAGATACTTTTCACGGTGAACTGATCGTTAAAGGCAATGGGCGCTTTTATCGTACTGTTGGTGCAGGCGACAACGCTATTGATGCCGCTGTCTATACCGCAGATATTTTTAATAACAGCAATGTCGCCGCCAGTTTCGTCGTCGACGTGGGGACATGGCAATGATCCACTCAGATAAACTCATGGTACTTAGCGAAAACGGCGTCATCGTTGCAATGCATATCCCTACCGCCGCAACCCCGGGCGCGCCACATGCAGAACTAATGCCCTCGGCAACACAAAAAATGCACCACCTGAATGTACGGGATTTGCCGCATGGGGTAGATATGAAACCAGAGCTATTGCATGAACATGTTTGTTCTGCGCTGGGTTTGCGGTTGAAGTAAGCCTCGCTGAGAGTAGTCGCGTTTAGGCAAGGAGAAATCATTCAAACGCCAGATGGTTTTTTTGTTTTCTCCCGATGAATACACTTGTCTTTCTCAAAAAACGACGATTCTCCAGATCAGGTGCATTTATCTAGGCTTCCTCAGCCTGTAGTTAATTTTTTCAGTCTTCAAACAAACGTCTCATTATCTTCGCGCTGATTTAATCTACAAATAGCGACTCAGGCCGCAAGACGATTCCAACATCTTTTCGGGCTGCCTCGCCCAAGGTGTCTAAGCTGTTTGCGAGCACGCGTACTTTGATTTCCACCTCTACTTTGCGCGTTTTTTTTGGAAGTTCCAATATTGCCATTGTCGTAGTTAAAGCGCACACCTTCGTTGGATGCTAACTCGTTGGGATGGCGTGGTATCCCGTTGCGGTCGCCTGAAGGTAATTTATATGGCCAGTTTCCTTGCCGTTGGCGTTCTAGACTCAAGTATTACCGGAATTCTTCATTCCAATTGGGGGATGGGAGTAGATTGCGATCACCTGAGGTATGTTTCCATTTTTGGCACTAATCCACTATTTGACCAAAGAATAATCACGGTATTCCATGCCCTGAAGGGTACGCATGTTACCGCACAAGTGGTCAAGGTAACTCCATGGTTTCGGGACTGCTCACCCGACCAAATAAACGTAACAGGTCAGGCAAGCTTCATCAATTCGTCTCGGGGAAAAGCGACCGTAAATTAAAAAATTCAATAAAGATTTACATTTAAATTGAAGTTTATAAAGTTGCATAACCAAAAACGATAGATGAAACAATGTTAATGGATTATATTAAGTACATTGTTTACAAATCGTAATAATTGAGACACCAAAATAGTCATGCCAGCATACTCTCCTGATAAAACTGTGATCTTGATTGTCGACGATGACATAGCCGCAATCCGATTCCTTAGCAATATTTTGAAAGACCTAGGTAGCGTTCTCTTTGCGACTAACGGCAGGGATGGAATTGAGATGGCGAAGTTGCATCATCCTCATCTCATTCTGCTCGATATTCAAATGTCAGAAATGGGTGGATTTGATGTTTGTCGTTATCTGAAAAATGACTTTGATACGAGAGATTGTGCCGTCATGTTTGCGACTGCTTCAGTCAGTACAGAAATTGAAATTGCTTGCTTAGATGCCGGTGCTGTTGATTTTGTTACAAAGCCGTTTAATCCGCCATTGGTCAGAGCTCGCGTTCGTACGCATTTACGCTTACAACATGATGCCCAGATTCTAGAACATCAAAGTAAGGAAGATTTTTTAACAGGTTTATATAACCGCCGCTATTTTGAGCAACTCGTTGAAAACGAGTTTAAGAGGGGGCAACGTCAAAAGACCTCTTTAGGACTCGCACTTATCGATATTGATTTTTTTAAAAATTACAATGGTGCATATGGTCACCCGGCAGGAGATGCTGCACTAAAACAAGTAGCAAACGCTATTAAAAATGCAACAAAACGGCCAGGTGAGACGGTAGTACGTTGGGGTGGCGAAGAGTTTGCAGTGCTATTGCCATTTTTGGACAACAGCGAGTTAGAGCAGTATGGCGCAATGCTATGCGAGGAAATTCGTTGTCTTCAAATAACGCATGATCATTCCAAATGCTCTCAATGGGTTACTGTGAGTATTGGACTTGCGTTAATTATTCCATCAGAAACCAACTCCATTAAATATTTAGTCGATCAAGCCGATCTCGCTTTATATAAAGCAAAAGACTCAGGGCGAAATCAAGTAGTGCTTGGCGTTTAGCAGTACTTCTTAAGGGGTAAGAGAAATGACTATTCCTACATTTTTTAACCCGTATCAAATTTTTTTACGGCACCATTTTGTTGGATTCTTACTCTTAATTTGCTGCGTTACAGCTAATGCTGCGATTGCTAAATCAGGATTGAGTGAATCTCAACAAACTTGGATAAAAGCGCACCCAGTTATTCAATATGCGCCAGAAGTTGATTATGGCCCCTTTATTTATGTTAACAAGCAAAAAAAAGTCGATGGTCTGTCTGTCGATTTTTTAAAACTGCTCGAACAAAAGACTGGTCTCCAGTTCATTCCGACAGATCCCCTCTCTCTAAACGACAATTTAACAAAGGCAAAATTGCATCAGGTCGATATGCTGACCTCATTACGTCCGAACCCTCAGAGAGCGGAGTATTTGGGCTTCACGCAGGCGTACGTTTCTATTCCCGCAATCTTGGTACTTTCAAAAGAAGAAAAAAATAAAAAATCGCTGGGAGACATGGCAGCGATGCGCGTCGCAGTAGGAAAAGGGTATGCGGTCGAAGCATATGTTCGTGAAAAGTTTCCTTAGGTCGATTGGGTTGCTGTAGCTAGTGATTCTGTTGGGATTGATCTGCTTGTACGCCATGAAATTTCGGCGGTGGTGATGGATGAAGCGAGCCTGGCGTTTATCAAAGCGCAGCAGCATGATGCCAGCGTGACAAAGGGTGATCCAATTGGCTTTGAATATCAATTGAGCTTTGCTTACCGTCAGGACTGGCCTGAACTGGGCACAATTCTTGACTATGGTCTCATGTCTATTTCCACCAAGGAACGTCAGCTAGTGATGTCAAAATGGCTGAGCCAAGAGGACAGTTCATTTTTTGAAAAATATCCAGTCTTTTTTGCAGCAATGTGCATGGCATGTACCGCTATGTTTATTTTCTTGTGGGTTGCTTATAAAAAATGGCGATCCACAACAGCACTTTGACTTTTTTATGTAACTCGTCTTGTGCACAGATAAAATTATTAGGTGATTTTTTATGCGACAAAATTATATTTCTTTACCGGATAAAAAAACCTTTCTGCTTTTAGTTGGACTTGGTTACTTCTTGCTTGCATCGCTTTCCATCCGATATTTAAAAAATGGTGATCCTGTATCGGCTTTTTGGTTCCCAAACGCGCTTGCAGTTGCAAGTTTGCTGTATAAACGAGAGCTGAAATTTTTTGTTGTCTTATCCGTTTTGGGTGCGTCCAATTTTTTTGCAAACTTTCTTTTTGGCTCATCCTCTATTCTTGCCGTATTATTTGTTGTCCCTAATCTGATAGAAATCAGTATTGCCTACTGGCTTTGTAAGAAAACCAATTACGCGGATAATTTTGAGTCGAGTCCGGCGCGTCTGCTCGGGTTTGTCGCGATAATTTGTTGTATTCCACCGGTTTTTAGTGCGGTCATCGGCGGTGGATTGTTCAGTTATTTTCACATCAGTGAATTTACGAGAGTTGCGCCTTTATGGTTTGCTCGCTCTTGTATTGGCATGGTTTCTTTGTTGCCAGTATTACTGCTCTATTTTTCACCTCACGACTCTAACGGTAGAAAAATATTTCCATCGATATTATTTTTTGCGTTTGGTCTTTTGAGTATGTCGGTCACGACAATCGCACTCGCTTACCTCCCTTACCCTCACATTTATACGGCAATCCCCATCATAGGCGCAGCGTTAGTACTCAGTTTTAGAGAAACTGCTTTACTTGTATTTGTTCATACTTGCGTCGTTTGTCTACTAATGAATTTAGGCTATTTCATTCCTATACCAATAATGAGTAATTGGCAGTCGTTATTGATCTATATTCCTATTCTGTTGGCTGAAATCCCTGCCGTTGTGGTTGCGGCGGCCATGAATGAGGTCAACACAAGAGAAAAGCAAAGACGAGGTTTTGAAGAGGAATTAATAATAAAAAATCGCGATCTGAATACGGTCATTAATAGCTTTCCATCGATGATTGGCTATTGGAATACAGATCTAAAAAATATTTTTGCTAATAACGCGTATCTTGATTTTTTTGGATTCGTACCAGATCAAATTAAAACTCGCCATATCCGTGAGGTGATCGGTGAAGAGCGATATCAACTGAACAAACCCCATATTGATGCGGCTTTACGTGGCGAAGAGCAGATGTTCGAGCGCACTTTTATTACACCTAGCGGTGAAGTAAAAGATAGCATTGCCTCTTATATTCCTACGGTGCGTGATGGTGTAGTTAACGGTTTCTACGCGTTTGTTACTGATGTTACTCCAATCAAACGAGCGCAAAGAGCGCAGTTTGAAGCTCAGTATCAGCTACAGGTAATTTTTGATTCGGCAACAGAATTCTCAATTATTGCAACAAGCACAGACGGTGTTATTACGCTTTTTAGTCGAGGCGCTGAAAAAATGCTTGGTTATAGTTCGGAGGAAGTCGTCGGTCAAACGAGTCCAGCGATATTTCATCTGGCGAACGAAGTGGTGGCAAGAGGGGCTGAACTTTCGCGCGAATTAGGTCGAACTGTAGAAGGTTTTGAGGCGTTCGTCGCGTTAGCTAAAATGGGGATCGCCGAGCAGCGTGAATGGACTTATATCCGCAAAGATAAATCAACTTTGCCAGTGAAGCTCGTTGTGACGGCCATTCGGGATAGTAAGGATCAGGTGTCAGGATTTCTTGGAATCGCGAGTGATATTTCTCAACAAAAAGAGTTGGACTTGTTGATGCTCAATGCCAAAGAAGCAGCAGAAAAAGCAAATCGTGCCAAAAGTAATTTTGTTGCGAATATGAGCCATGAAATCCGTACACCAATGAACGCCGTGCTTGGGATTACGCAACTATTATCGAATACCCGTCTGGAAGCAGGACAACGGAAATACCTAGAGATGATTCGGGTATCCGGTCAAGCGTTGATGCAAATTTTAAATGATATTTTAGATTTTTCAAAAATTGAAGCGGATAAGCTGGAGTTGTCATCAACGGAATTTATTTTAGATGATGTTCTTGGCGCACTCGCTAGCTTAATGTCGGTAAATGCGGGTGATAAAGATCTTGAACTTGCCATCGGCGTTGATCCCAGTGTTCCTCAGAAGCTAGTTGGAGATCAGCTGAGATTGCAGCAAATATTAATTAATTTAGTTGGTAATTCGATTAAATTTACCGCAAAAGGTGAAGTCTCGGTCTTTGTTGATACCGTACTTGTAGATTTTGGGGCTAGTCCGGATTCCGTTCATCTTCGGTTCTCTATTAAAGATACGGGTATTGGGATGGATGATCGTCAGATCAGTCAATTGTTTATCCCATTTTCTCAGGCGGATGCCTCCATCACCCGAAAGTTTGGTGGTACTGGTTTAGGGCTCACTATTGTGCAGAGAATTGTCCAGCTAATGGGGGGGAAAATCAAAGTCCGCAGTCAACTAGGCAAAGGAAGTGAGTTTCAATTAATTATTCCAATGAAACTCGGAGGAGTTGTTGGCGCAGTTCAAATACAACCAGACGCTGCTAAATTAAACCTGCTTGTGGTTGATGATAATCACACCAGCAGAGACTATATATGCAGGACAATTCGCGGTTGGAATTGGCATGCTGAAAGTGCTTCGTCGGGAATGCAAGCAATTGAGTATGTACGGTCTAACATGCGCAAATCCGAAGCGCGCATCGATGCAATTTTGGTTGACTGGCAAATGCCGATGATGGATGGGCTAGTAACAATCAAAACCTTGCGAGAACTGATGCCGGATGATCAAATTCCGCTGATAATTATGGTGAATGCCTACTCCAGAGATCGGCTAATTCAGGAGCAAGCCGCGCTGTATGCCGATGCTATTCTGATGAAGCCACTCACGGGATCAAGTCTATTTGATACGCTGCATGAGGCAATTGCAACCCGATCAGGCGAGAACATCAGCTCCCCATTTTTAAATCTAAAAATCGCAAATTATCATCGTTTAGATAATATAAGAATATTAGTCGTTGAGGATAATTCGTTGAATCAAATAGTCGCTAGAGGACTTTTAGAGCAGGGTGGCGCTAGTGTCGAGGTTGTTGACAATGGGCATTTGGCAGTCGAACGGTTGAGAGGAAGGCTGGATGACTTCGATATTATTTTAATGGATGTTCAGATGCCAGTTATGGACGGTATTACTGCTACGCGGATTATTCGTAATGACCTAAATTGTAAGTTGCCGATCCTAGCGTTGACTGCAGGGGTCATGCTCTCGGAGAGAAACCGGTGTGCTCAGGCGGGAATGAATGGTTTCATCACAAAGCCTATTGATGTTGACGGGATGTTTTCGACGATAGCAAACTATCTGCCAATGTTAGTGAAAGACTTGGAAAAAGCAGAGTTATCTCAACCAGGTGACATATCACCGCCGCACATTGAATTGGCGACTTTTAACCCCGCAACTCTTTTGGCACTTGTAAAAAATAACCCGCAAGATATTCAAAAAATAGTTCCATTGATTCGTGATATCGCGAGCAAAATACCTTCTCAAATCATACTTCTAGAACAAGCGTTGCAGGATGGGCAACTTACAGATATCGCGACTTTAGTTCATACGATGAGAGGTTCTATTGGAACCTTAGGTGCTAAAAAATTCGTTAATATTTCACTCGAAATTGAAAGCGCTGTAAAAGTGAAAGACACGGACGCTATTGCGGCCTTACTCCAGGATGCGTCGATTGAATTACGCAAAATTATTGATCAGTCTGGAGAATGGTTATCTGCACAGAACTATGCTGAGGTCGAAAGAAGCTACGTCGATATTACTGGAGGCGAAACTCTGGAAAAAATGAAGCACCTTAAAGCACTTCTAAGCCAAAACAATTTGGCTGCATGCGATCTGTATTTTGAACTAAGGGAATTTATTTCTAAAAAACTATCGCCACAAGGTTTTGAAGAAATAAATACCGCGATGGACAACTTACAGTTCGATCATGTAATAAAAAAATTAAATGAGTCTAATTTTTAGAGAGCTTTTTACTAAATTTTTTGCAGAACATGAATTTTCTGACCTGATAGTTAACGTGCCGGCAGGTCAAATAACAGCACCTCCGCCTGTGCTGCCTCACGCAATGTGATGGCGGTCTCATCGTTGATTTTTAAGGCGTCACCAGTTTCTAGCAACAAACCATTTACCAGCAACTGACCTTTTGCAACGTACACGTAGCCAAGTCGTCCCACAGCCAGCGGCTGTGTGACTTGTTCATCACCATTAAGAATCGCCGCAAAAATAGAAGCATCCTGATGAATTAAAACAGAGTTGTCGCGGCCATCGGGTGAGGCGATTACACGCAATGCGCCTTGCTTTGATGCGGTGTCAAAGTGTTTTTCTTCATAGCTTGGCGAGATGCCTTTCACGTTCGGCTCTATCCAGATTTGTAAAAAGTGAACTGGATTCGATGCTGAATGATTGAACTCGCTATGGCGCACGCCACTGCCTGCACTCATACGTTGTACATCGCCGTAACGGATCACCGAGCCCGTACCCATGCTGTCTTTGTGAGCGAGCTCGCCATCCAGGACGTACGAAATGATTTCCATATCACGATGGCCATGTGTGCCAAAACCACGACCAGCTTCAACGCGGTCTTCATTAATCACGCGCAATGGTCCGAACCCCATGTGTTGTTCATCAAAATACTCAGCAAACGAAAATGAGTGTTTGGATTTTAACCAGCCGTGGTTGGCATCGCCGCGATCAGCACTTTTACGAATAGTTAACATGATAGTTCCTTGATTAAGTTGTATGGTCGATTTAATCGAAGTTAAGAATTGCCTTTATTTACTGATTTTCCTTCGATGTCTTGCAGTATAGTGTTGTATTATTTAAATGAAAAACGGAAAATTTACATTCATATAATCGAAAAAATCGATGATTAAATTATATGCAAAAAATAATCAAAAATCGAATCCATAACAAGGCGTGCGTATGTTAAAAATCAGCCTGGATGCCTTGCAAATTATGGATGCGATTGACCGTCGGGGATCGTTCGCAGCAGCAGGCAAGGAGATGTTTCGCGTACCATCGACGATTTCCTACACCGTTGCCAAGCTGGAGGAGGAGTTAGGGGTGCAGATGTTTGAGCGGCTTGGACCGAAAGTCACACTGACTCTGGCTGGGAAAGAGTTGCTTAAAGAAGGACGATATTTGCTCAAGGCGGCCAGTGATCTGGAGCGTAGAGTGCAGCGTGTTGCAACTGGCTGGGAGACCGAATTAACGATTGGTATGGACTCTTTGTTTTCTCCCATCGTCTTGAAGGATGACATCCTGGCGTTCTGTGATGTAGCGAATCAGACGCGTCTACGTATCGTGCAAGAAGCGTTATCCGGAACCTGGGAGGCATTGCTGGATGGTCGGGTCGATATCCTGTTGGGAGCTGCTGGCGAGGGGCCTTCTGGTGGCGGTTATTCTGCTAAAGCGATTGGTAAAATCCCGTTTGTATTTGCGGTCTCGCCTGATCATCCATTTGCGGATAAAGCATCGGTATTAAGCAAGTCAGACCTCCAGCAATATCGCGCGGTGACCGTGGCAGATTCTGCCCATTTATTACCTGCGCGGACGGTCGGTGTGTTGTTTGGTCAGGACGCGATTACCGTGCCTACCATGCGTGCCAAACTGGATTTTCAGCTGGCGGGGATAGGCTTTGGATTTTTGCCAGAATTTTGCGCCCGCGAGGCGATTCAGGCCGGACGCTTGATTGAGAAGAAAGTCGAGGAGCCAAAGGCAGAGGAAACGATTTATCTTGCCTGGCGTAGTGGTGAGTCGGGCGCGGCGCTAAACTGGTGGATCCGGCGGGCTGAACAGGTCGGCTGGTTTGAACAGCTATGTCGTCATTTGCCATCGGCATAAAATCACGGCATAAATAATCGCGACAAAAATAATTACGGTAGAAATAATCACGGCATAAATAATCGCGACGCAAATAAAAAGAGCCATCTGTACAGATGGCTCATCAGGCTAGTGGTAGCGATAAAGAGTAACTTTGCTTCGCTCATCCACCTCGCAGCAGTTACGCTGTTTTAACCGCCACGACGCATCATTTCAAAAAACTCTGCGTTGTTTTTGGTCGCCTTCATTTTATCGAGGATGAATTCCATCGCTTCGATCTCATCCATGCTATACAGCAGCTTGCGCAGGATCCAGATTTTTTGCAATTGATCTGGCTTGATCAGCAACTCTTCGCGGCGTGTGCCGGATTTGTTCAGATTAATTGCTGGGTAGGTGCGTTTCTCGGCCAAACGGCGCTCGAGATGGACTTCCATATTGCCCGTGCCTTTGAATTCCTCATAAATCACATCATCCATGCGGCTGCCGGTTTCGATCAGCGCAGTAGCGATAATCGTCAGGGATCCGCCTTCTTCTACGTTACGTGCGGCGCCGAAGAAGCGTTTTGGACGTTGCAGCGCATTCGCATCAACGCCACCGGTCAATACCTTGCCGGAGGCTGGGATGACCGTGTTGTAGGCGCGTGCGAGACGGGTGATCGAGTCGAGCAAAATGACCACATCTTTTTTCATTTCGACCAGGCGTTTTGCTTTTTCCAGCACCATCTCGGCGACCTGTACGTGACGTGTTGCAGGTTCGTCAAAAGTAGAGGCGACGACTTCACCACGCACACTGCGTTGCATTTCGGTGACTTCTTCAGGGCGTTCGTCGATCAGCAAAACGATCAGCGTGATATCGGGATGATTGGTGGTAATTGCATGAGCAATATGTTGCAGCATCACGGACTTACCGGATTTTGGCGAGGCGACCAATAAGCCGCGCTGGCCTTTACCGATTGGCGCAATCATATCAATGATGCGGCCAGTCGTATTTTCTTCACCGCGCATCTCGCGCTCAAGCTGCAAAGGCTTGTTCGGGTGCAGCGGTGTTAAGTTTTCAAACAGGATACGATGTTTCGAGGCTTCTGGCGATTCGCCATTGACCTTGTCGACTTTCACCAGAGCGAAATAACGTTCTCCGTCTTTTGGTGTCCGGACTTCACCTTCGATCGAATCCCCTGTGTGCAGGTTGAAGCGACGGATTTGCGAGGGTGAAATATAGATATCGTCAGTGGACGCCATATAGCTGGCATCGGGCGAGCGCAGGAAGCCAAAGCCGTCAGGCAATACTTCGAGAGCGCCATCGCCAAAAATTTGTTCGCCGGATTTGGCGCGTTTTTTAAGAATGGCGAACATGAGTTCTTGTTTGCGCATCCGTGCTGCGTTGTCAATGTCTAGACCAATGGCCATTTCTAGCAAGGCTGAGACGTGTAACGCCTTTAATTCTGATAAGTGCATGTTGAGTGTCCCGGGATGGGATAGGTAGGTGGGGGAGTGAACAGAGGTGAACTACAGGATGATATTTTGGATGTTTCTGCTGATATGCAGAGTCAAATTTTAATTTTTTTAGATTGCTAACTGCGTGTACAACAGCAGTTCAATTCAATGCGGCTAATTTTGCTAATTGGACGGTACCGTAGCACCGCCCTTGATTCGCCGTATTCTACCTTGAATATATTAGATATTGCTATCAATAAAAGAGGTAAGTTGACCTTTTGCCAGCGCGCCGACTTTTTGTGCCGCTGCCGCGCCGTTTTTGAACAGGATCAGTGTAGGAATGCCACGGATACCGAATTTGGCAGGAATAGCCTGGTTCGCATCGACGTCCATCTTCGCAATTACGATCTTGCCGTCATATTCTTTCGCTACTTCTTCGAGTATCGGGGCGATCATTTTGCAAGGACCACACCACTCTGCCCAGAAGTCAACCAAGACTGGTTTGTCGGAATTCAGTACGTCTGCTTCGAAAGAAGCATCGCTTACATATTTGATGTTTTCGCTCATGGAATCCTCATTCGAGGGAAAAATTAAGGGGGTACAGCGCCACAGGAGTTTAATCTGAAATCGGTTTGTAGGATATGTGATCTACATTGCGACGATGACGCATCCGGTATAACAATGTGAATCTGGAGGCGATCTGTGCAAATTCAATGGTGCTCATCGTTTTTGAATGATGCAGCAATGGATTCAGTGGTGTCTAGTAGCAAACTATGCGTCAAATAATAACCTATTTTTTAGAAAAGTGTCATCCAGCCCTCAAATTGTATTCGCTCTCGCATAAAATGCTTGTCCATCAGGCAAATTTTCTGACAACACATGGATCTCTCATTGTGCTCTTTTAATCTATGTTCAATGCCTTACTCTCAACCTCAGCCTTGGTGCCATGCGTAATATCCACGAATTGATTCCTGCATCAGCTGACTTCTGGCAGCAGGCTGCCACTACGTTCTTGCAAGAGTTGCGTTCACCAGATTGGGCTATTGTATTGCCGCTTGATTTTTCATCGGTACGGGTCGTGGTACCGACCTTTGAACATGCGCAGTTATTTTTGAAAGCGCTGAGCCAGGAATTGCGTACTAATTTTATCCCGCCGCGCATTAATACCATGTTCGCCTGGGTCGAAATGCTACCCCCTCAAGAAGTACCGAAAGTCAGCGCGTCGAGTGAGCGTTTGATGGGTTTGTATGCCGAGTTGCGACAGCATGCCTGGCTGAAAAAATTATTTACCGCCCGGCGTAATACGGATTTGCTGCCACTGGCGCAAACTTTACTTAATCTCTCTGATGAATTGACACAGGCGTTGTTGCCTGCGGTGCAATCAGACAAAGACGGTGCGATGCAGCGCTGGCATACGGCGTTGGCACAGCTACCGCAACCCAGCCAAAAAATCTTGTCTGAAGAAGCGCAGCTGGTGTGGACAATCTGGCAGAGTCAGCTAGATGAGCGCGATGCGATCGTGCACGGACATCATCATTGGATGCATATCGCACAACATGCGCAAGAGCCGTTGGTATGGATTAGCCCAACCGCACCGAATGCGATGGAAAAGGCATTTCTTTATGCCTATGCAAAAAAGAAAAAACTCATGACGATTTTGCTGGACTGGCGCTCTGTAAGCCTGCCAGCAATTTACGCTACTGCCTGGCCGAATTTGTTAGATGAAACTCATCGGGGGCAGCAGCAATTTTTATTAGAACCAGCGGCAATGTCGCATATTCGTTTATGTGAGGCCGCCTCACTCGAAGACGAGGCGCAGCAAGGCGCACAAACTATTGTGGACTGGCTGCTTGCAGGACATCAGAGCATTGCTGTCATCGCGCAGGACAGGGCGGTTGCTCGTCGTATCAGGGCATTGCTGGAACGTGCAAAAGTATTCGTTGCCGATGAAACCGGGTGGAAATTATCGACGACCAGGGCAGCTGCTGCGATGGCGGCCTGGTTTGAAGTCGTTGTGACCAAAGCCGATACGATGGCCTTAATCGACTTACTGAAGTCCCCTTATCTGCCAATTCCGGCTTCTCTCGGCACTGCAAACGACAAGTCGGATATGGTCATGCAAATTGAGCTGAGCTTGCGCCGGGCAAATGTTTTGGGCGGTTGGGACTCGATGTTGTCCTTACTTGAATCTAAGCCAGATGCGCGCCAATGGATTGCGATTCTGGCTCGTCAGGCAAATCAGTTTAGCGGACGAAAAAACTTATCCGAGTGGAGTAAGAGCACGCTGCAAATGCTATATGAGCTTGGTATTCATGCGAATCTGGCAGTTGATGCTGCCGGCTCGCAGATTATTAACTTGTTGCAGGCCTTAGTCGAAGATTGTCAGCATATGGCGGCGCCGTTTTCTTTTTCTGAATGGCGGGCTTTCGTCAATCTGCAATTTGAGAATGCACCTTACATCCATAGCCGGAACGATAAGCGTGTTTTTATGCTGCCGCTGAATGGCGCACGCTTACGTCGATTCGACGCGGTGTTACTAGTCGGTGCAGATGCTGCGCATTTGCCTTCTCAAGCCCAGGAGGTTTTGTTTTTTACCAATGCGGTACGGCGTGAATGTGGTCTGATTACCCGAGAGCAAAGGCAGCAACAGCAGTTGCGCGATTTTACCGAGCTGCTGTTATCGAATTCTGAGATCGTGTTGTCTTGGCAGGGTCAATTACAAGGAGAGCATAACCCGGTTAGTCCGTGGCTGGCGCAACTCGACCTCGCACTTGAGCGAAGCGGACAAGCAAGGCTTGGTGTACATCACCCGGTTTTGCCAGTGCAGACGCTGAATACGCTGAATGTATTGCAGCCCGCACCTGCTGCCGCAGTGCTGGCGCCGGCGACTTTATCATCAAGCGCATACAGTAGTCTGATTGCGTGTCCATATCAATTTTTTGCGCGCCGTATGTTGAAACTGGATGCGATCGACGAATTATCTGATATGCCGGAAAAACGCGATTATGGCGATTGGCTGCATGCGATTTTAAAAACCTATCATGACCGCCTCGCTGCAGAGAAGGTGACTGACCGGTTGCAGTTACTCAATGATATTTCAACTGAGCGGTTTGCTCAGATTTTGCAGCATAGCCCAGCTGCGCTGGGTTATAGCGTGCGATGGAGTAAGGTCATTCCTTCATATGTCGCATGGGCAGACCAGCGCGAAGCCGATGGATGGCGCTTTGAACTTGGTGAAGAGTGGCGAGAGCACAGCTTGAGCTGGGATATAAATGGTCAGGAAGAAAGCGTAATGCTACGTGGACGCATCGACCGGATCGATATCAATGCCAATGGCGAACGTGCGGTACTCGATTACAAAACAAAAACCTTATCTTCTTTAAACATACGCTTGAAAGAGGGTGAGGATCAGCAATTGCCATTTTATGGACTGCTAGCCAATCAGGATGTAGCGGCGGCCAGTTATGTCGGGCTGGAATTAGAACGTGGCAAAATTGGCGATGCTGCCAGTCAGGATTTTCACCACTGGACGCAATCGCTGGAAAACGCAATTAAGGGCAATATGCAGGCGATCAGAAACGGAGCCGCACTCACCGCACAAGGAACAGAGTCGGTGTGCCAATATTGTGAAATGCGCGGACTTTGTCGCAAGGGGGCATGGTGATGACCCTGCAAAGCGCGCAAGCGTATGAAATTAATGGTCAGCCAGCGGACGCACTGAGTTTTACTTCTGCCGCCTGTCAGCCAAAATCATCCGTTGTTGTCGAAGCCTGTGCCGGTAGCGGCAAGACTTGGCTGCTGGTCGCACGTATGCTGCGCTTATTGCTGGCGGGCGCAGAACCCGGCGAGCTGCTGGCAATTACGTTTACCCGTAAAGCGGCTCAGGAGATGCGTGAGCGTTTGGTGGATTTGTTGCGCCAACTCGCGCTGGCAGAGGAGCCGGAGGCGACGGCTTTGTTGCTGGAGCGCGGTGTAGCACAAGCAGATGTGATGAAAAATTTGCCTGTCGCCCGCCGATTGTATGAAAAGGTCTTGTCCAGTCCGCAATCTTTGGCGATGGATACATTTCATAGCTGGTTCGGGCGGCTGATACAGCTCGCACCGCTGGCATCGGGTGTGCCGCATGGCTTTAGTTTGCTAGAGGCGACAGCGGATTTGCAACGCGAAGCTTATGCGCGATTAATGCAATCCCTGAAAGATACCGAGCATCAGCAGACACGTACCGCGCTGCTTTTGCTATATGAAGAATTAGGTGATTTTAATACCAGGAAGATGCTCGATGCCTTCCTTGATAAGCGGGCGGAATGGTGGGCATCGAATCAGGACGATGCTGATGGCAACCCGCTTGACTGGTTGCGCGATATGTGTGGTATCGATGCAGAGTACGACC
Source organism: Undibacterium sp. Xuan67W (assembly GCF_049340165.1). Lineage (NCBI taxonomy): Bacteria > Pseudomonadati > Pseudomonadota > Betaproteobacteria > Burkholderiales > Oxalobacteraceae > Undibacterium > Undibacterium sp. Xuan67W. The sequence continues at coordinate 59,507 of NZ_JBMPPN010000005.1, read as the reverse complement.
CACGGTTAGCCTTATGGAATGATCTGGAATTATGTCAGCGCATCAGTGCAATTGCTGTTTGCCTCGGGCAAGGTACAGCAACTAATCAGAAACGTGCAACAGCCATGGAGACGGCGCTCTCCGGTAATGCCAGTCTCGACAATTTTGATGCCTTATGTAACGAATTTTTTGGTGCAGATGGTAAAAATAGATCAAATCTGAAAACCAAAAATTTGTTGCTGGCGATTGAAAAATGGTTGGGGCCAGACAGTGTGGCGAGTTTTGATGATGAATGTATCGTCATCGCCGATACGCTGAAACTATTGAGACGACGCAGTGCCGAAAAAATGGTACTGACAATCAATGAGGCACTTTTTCAAGTTGGCGCCGCTTATCTGGAACAGTATCAAACTCTGAAAGCAGATCAGAGGGTATTCGATTTTGCCGACCTGGAATGGCAGGCTTACCGCCTGATCAGCAATGAAGAATATGCTGCCTATCTGCATAGCAGACTGGATGCGCGCTACAAGCATATTTTGCTCGACGAATTTCAGGATACCAATCCTTTGCAATGGAATATCGTACAGGCATGGCTGGATGCCTACGGCAGTGATGCCGAACGTCCGACGGTATTTATTGTGGGCGATCCCAAGCAATCTATTTATCGCTTCCGCCGTGCGGAGCCACGTGTATTTTCTGCTGCACGTCAATTGCTGGCGCAACAAGGAGCTGTGCTTTTACGTACAAATCAAACCCGTAGGAATGCACCGGAAATCGTCGCTATATTGAACGATAGCATGCGTGAAAATCCGATTTATGTTCCGCAGACCAGTGCTTCGACGGCACATGGCGAGGTGTGGCGCTTGCCTTTGATTGAGATCGATTCTGAAGTAGCCAGCAATGATGTGAATTCTGGAGACAATTCTCCTGAAACCTCAGATGCGTCGCAGATGTCACCTATGTTACATACGTTACGCAACCCTTTTACCACGGCATTAGTCGAAGATGAAGATCGCCGTCGTCTGGAAGAAGGGCATCAGATCGCGCAAGCTTTGTTAATGGCGCGCCGGCAGATAGGCGACCTAGCCTGGTCGCAGGTGATGTTGCTGGTGCGGCGTCGTACGCATTTGTCATCGTATGAAAATGCCTTGCGTGCAGCGGGGATTCCCTTTGTATCCAGCCGTCGCGGAGGATTGCTGGATGCTTTGGAGGTCGCTGATTTACTGGCATTGCTGGGATTCTTGATGACGCCTGGCGATAACCGTGCTTTAGCGCATATTCTTAAATCGCCGATTTTTTCCGCAGGCGACAATGATCTGATTACGCTTGCGCGGCGTACGGAGACGTCCTGGTGGAAGCGCTTGCAAGCCTTGCATAGCGAAGGCGGTGTGACGATCTTTGTCCGCGCCTATGCTCTGTTGAGCAACTGGATGCAGGCCGCACATGATCTTCCTGTGCATGATCTGCTGGATAAAATTTTACACGAAGGCGCATTGCTGGCGCGCTATGCTCAGTATGCCAATCCGGCTGAGCGAAACCAGATCATCGGCAATATCGAAGCATTTATCGAGCTTGCGCTGAATATGGATGCAGGGCGCTATCCTAGTTTGCCGAAGTTTGTTGCAGCGCTGGCCGTGTTTCAGAAAGGCGGCGAAGACGACGCGCCCGATGAATCGTCGATTGATGGCGCCACTGATGCGGTCCGCATTCTTACTATCCACAGCGCCAAGGGACTGGAGGCCACGGTTGTAGTGATGGTCGATGCGAATCATAGTGAATCTGCGAAGGATCAGACTGGCATATTGTGTCAGTGGCCTTTACAGCAAGGAGAGGCGCGGCATTTTTCTGTTTTCGGGCGCAAAGATCAGCGCGGTGCTGCAAGGGACGCTTTGTTCGCTCAGGAGGAGGCGCAGGCGGAGCAGGAGAACTGGAATTTGCTCTATGTGGCTGCAACCCGGGCTAAGAATCTACTGATACTAAGCGGTATCTCCAGTGAGAAGGGCAAAAAAAATAAGGCTGCCAAAAAAAATCCTGAGCCAGATGTCAGCTCTGACGAGGCGAATACAGGTATGCCGGGCCTTATTCAAGGTAGCTGGTACGAGAGGCTGAGTCAGGTCCCGCCAACCGAGTTACAACAATCGGAGAGCCTGCTGTCGCAAGCGCATGACGAATTCGACGTGGCATTGTTTAATCCGCCGGATCTGGCTTTGGCTGATGTTGAGGTCACTCCGGTGCTGACAGAGGTGCAGATTGAGGGAATTGCCTTGCACGCTTTGATGGAGCGGCTGACTAATCGGGTGCAGACCTGGCCACTCATTATCCCTGACACTGACGCAATTGCCTCGTGGTTACCTTGTCCAGGCGGCGTTGCTTCAACGATACGACTGCAGGCGCAGGCGATATTGTCCCAGCCCGAGCTTGAGAAGTATTTTAGACCAGAGTGCTATTTGTATGCACGCAACGAGATGGATGTTCTGTTTCAACAACAGACGTTGCGTTTGGACAGAGTCGTATTTTTTGAGCATGAAGTCTGGATACTTGACTATAAACGCGCTTTGCTCAGTAGTGAGCGCGAAGGCTACCGGGCTCAGTTGCAGGTTTATGCGGATGCGTTGCAGGGACTGGTCGGTACTAAAAGAATCAAGGCTGCTCTGATTTTAAGTGATGGTGACTTGATAGAAATGCTTTAGGGTCTGATTTCCATTTATAATTTAAAACCTAAAGTCTGGTCTAACCAAAGTGATGAGATGAATTCTGAATTTGAATTACTTGCTGAAAAAGTCGCACGGCTGGCAGAGCTGACGGATTTTTTACGTCGCGAAAATGCGGAGCTACGACGTGATATCGTCGCGCTGACTGAAGAGAATGGTGAATTGCATCAGCGCATGGATGAAGCGCATGGTCGTGTGACTGCCTTGCTCGCACATTTGCCTGCAGAGGACGATATAGACAAGGAAGCAGCATGAAGGAAACTACGGTGATACAACTTGACGTCAATATCATGGGGCAGGCTTACAAACTGAGCTGCAAGGAAGGCGAAGACAAAGCCTTGCTGACCGCTGTCGCTTATCTCAACGATAAAATGTCTGCGATTCGCGATGCAGGTAAGATCAAGGGAAATGACAGGATCGCCGTAATGGCCGCCTTGGGTGTAACAGCTGAGCTATTGTCGACCAAGTCACCGGAAGGTCCTCTATCCGGACTCTCTATTGCAGAAGTGAGGCAAAAAATTCACAATATGCATGAGGTTTTGGACAAGGCGCTGACACCCCAAGAAAATCTATTTTGAACCGTGCTTGTATTGGTTTAATCAATCAAAAAAACTTAAAAAAAGCTGTACGAAATCCCGGATAGGAGTAAACTTCAATTCCCTACCGTGTTCGCCAATGTCATATATTCCTTGAACCATTTATGTGCATAGGCTGTAGAAATTGTTTGATGGGTGTGAGCGTCGCTAGTCCGATGAACCCGAAATTGAACTGACTGTAGCCAACTTGAACCGCCAGGTTCAGGATGCCGGCATAGCGGCATTGGTGGGGACTTATTTTAAAGCACTGACAACGAAAGTTGCCAGTGTTTTTTTCATTAAGAAAATTGATTTTGCGCTTGCCGGAACGTATGCTGATACGCTTTTACTACGTTCACTCATTTGAGAGTTACTTATGGCTTATTGGCTGATGAAGTCGGAACCTGATGAAATCAGTATTGATGACGCGTTAAGCGCATCGACGATCCCTTGGTTCGGCGTAAGGAATTATCAGGCACGTAATTTCATGCGTGACGCGATGAAAATTGGTGATGGCGTTTTGTTCTATCATTCAAGTTGTGCTGAGCCGGGTATTGCCGGTATCGCTGAGGTTGCCAGTACGCCTTATCCTGACCACACGCAATTTGATCCTGACAGTAAATACTACGATCCCAAAGCAACACTTGAGACGCCGCGCTGGATGATGGTCGATATCTGCGCAAAGCGCAAAACACGCTTACTCTCTCTTGCCGAATTACGAAAAAACGAGGCGATGGCAGATATGGTCTTGTTACAGAAAGGTAGTCGATTATCGATTACTCCTGTGACTGTCTCAGAGTGGAAGCTCATTCAGAAACTGCTTGCCTGATCATACTTTCGCTACTTCGCACTCTGATGGATTGCTGGATCGGTTACTTGGATATTGCGGACGGTTTTTTATAGGCGATCCACAATAAAATGATGCCGCCGGCAATCATTGGCGCTGATAACATCTGACCCGCTGAAATCGTCACGCCGAATGCGCTGACCACATAGTCAGGTGTTCTGAAATACTCGGTGAAGAAACGGGTGCATCCATATAACAGCACAAACATCGAGCCGACCGCTAGACGGGGCCGCGGTTTGCTGGCAAACCACCATAGAACGATAAATAGCAAGACGCCATCAACCAGCGCCTGATAAATCGGCGAAGGATGGACTGGTTGTTCCAACCCCGGCCACATCATGGCCCAGGGCAAGTCTGCAGAGGCGATTCGTCCGGGCAGCTCATGGTTGATGAAGTTGCCTATACGGCCAGCGGCATAACCTAGGGGAACCAAGGGGGCAATAAAGTCATACACATCGGCCAAATGGCGACCGCTGCGGCGCGACCACAAGTACATCGCTATCAAGACTCCAATGAAGCCACCATGAAAAGACATCCCGCCGTGCCACACCATGAAGAGTTCTAAAGGGTTGCTGAATAATTCAGCGGGACGATAAAAAATGAATTCACCTATTCTGCCGCCAAGAATGACACCTAAGACACCGTAAAACAACATGTCGTCAATATCTTCCTTTTTCCATCCGATTACGGAGACATGGGGTAAGCGTATGCGCAAGCGCCCCAGTGCAACAAACTGGACAAAGGCGACGAGATACATCAGGCCGTACCAATGCACGGATAAAGGGCCTAATGTAAATGCTACCGGGTCAGGATTCGGGTGTATCAGCATGTTGTATCTTTCGTTCGTAGTAAGTTCAGAAACGCGCGTAATACCGGAGACGCGTTATCTTTGCGCCACGCTACTCCGATTTCTACTGCGGCGCTTAATTCGGGGAGATTCAGATAGGTGACACCCGCGCGTTTTAAATTCGAGACAGATTGTGGCACAAGCGCGATCCCCATGCCAGCCGAGACCAGGCCTATAATCGTTTGCATCTGTATCGCCTCCTGACCAATCTCTGGAGTAAGGCTGGCTTCACGAAAACAGCCGAGGATCAGGTCATGCAAAGCTGGTGCAATTTTTCTGGGGAAAATGATGAGCGGATGTTGCTTAAAATCTTGTAGCGAGGCGGATTTTTTATGTTGGCTTAAAGAATCTGGTATTGCCAGTATTAATGGCTCTGATAATACTTTCTGATAGTTAAGTGTGCTCGTCAGATAATCTGGTACCGGCGGAATCATCAAGCCGACATCAATCTCCCCTCGCTCTAAAGCCGAGAACTGCACATCACTGGTAGCTTCGCGCAACTCTATGGCGACAGCAGGGTGAGCATGGCGGAATTCCCTCAGGTAAGGCGGTAGCACACTGTAGTCGGCTACCGAGACGAAAGCCAATGACAGGTGACCACTGGCGCCATTCGCTGCACGTTGCACCAGCTGGGCTAAGTTTTGGGTCTGTAAGACGATGCGTCTCGCTTCCGGCAACAGAGCATGTCCTGCGGCTGTCAGCAGGATGCTTCTGGTGCTGCGGGTAAACAATGCTGCCCCCAGACTTGCTTCAAGTGCTTGTATAGCCTGTGAGAGCGGAGGTTGCGTCATATGCAGCTTGGATGCTGCACGGCCGAAATGCATTTCATCCGCCACGGCCAGGAAGTAGCGTAGTTGTCGTAATTCGAGATTCATATTCACCGCGTCTCAATGATGGGTGAATCATATATTTTGCTCAGGGTAGAGAGCAAGACAAATTATCTCTGGTTAAAAGCCAAGCTCGGATAGTTGTGTTGAAAATGGAGCTCATCTACAGCGACTACAGTAGCTAATGTGATGAGCGTCTATCGCTTACCGTTTTTTTTATTGTCGAATGCGCGTTTGACGCGCTCGTTTTTGATTTTTTCAAAATGTGCATGGTCCTTGCGTTTGTCGAGACCCAGCATGCGTTCAAAAAATTCAAACCATAAAAACGCAGCAAAGGCGAGTCCAACAATCCACCACCAGGATAAATTATCCAGGAAGCTGACCTCCAAATATTTAAGCAGTGACAGCAGGGCAATAACGATAATGATAGGCATAATAATTCCTTTGGGTAAATAGTAGAAGTAATTCGCGCCATGGTCAACCGCATGTTGTCTGAGATCGTTTGCTACTGACGAAACAAAACGCAGTAAAATGCGATATGTAGTCTTTAACCTGGAGAAAAAGCAATGAAATATTCTTTGTTGATAAGCGCCGTGCTGGCATTCGCTGCATCTGGTTCTGCAATGGCAAACGCAGATTTGGCGAAAGCAAAAAACTGTATGGCATGCCACGCAGTTGCTAATAAAGTAGTTGGCCCTGCGTATAAAGACGTAGCGAAAAAATATGCTGGCGATAAAACAGCAGAAGACAAGCTAGTTAAAAAGGTGATGGCTGGCGGTACTGGCGTTTGGGGTGCTATCCCGATGCCAGCAAATCCTCAGGTTACAGAAGCTGAAGCACGTACTCTGGTGAAATGGGTGTTGGCTTCTAAGTAATGCATGTTAGCTGAACAAGCTAAAGAAATGACATAGGTCAATATCAAGCTTAAACAGTTGAATATGATCTGACACGATCACTTCAGCAATAATGTAAAAGCCCGGCTCGCCGGGCTTTTATTGTTTGTGTCACAGACATAAAGACATAAGGAAACATCGCTTAATACAATGGCGATAGCGGAGTGAAAAATAAAAAAACGCGACGAGTCAAAGACAGTCGCGTTTTTTAAAGAAGGCCGGGTAAGCAGCCTGTCTGGAATTACTTCACAACTTGAACGATCTCACGTTTGCCGCCTTTGTATGTGTACAAAGTCAGAGTTCCGTCTTTGATGTCGCCTTTAGCATCGAATTCGATGTCGCCAGTGATACCTTTATGTTTGATCTTCGCCAGGAATGGCAGGTACTTAGCTGGTTCTGCAGATTTTGCCTGAACCATTGCGTCTGCCATCGTCATCACCGCATCATAAACATACGGTGCGTAGATTTGTACTTCGATACCGAATTTTTTCTTGTAAGCAGCTTTCCAGTCATCGCTGACTTTTTTCTGCGCTTCCAACACACCACCAGCTTCAGCACAAACTACTTGACCTTCGCCAATGCCGTCACCAGCGAGTTTGACCAAGTCAGCGGAGCAGATGCCGTCGCCGCCCATGAATTTAGCAGTAATGCCCAGGGCCTTCATCTGACGCAGCATAGGACCAGCAACCGCATCCATACCACCGAAGAAAATCACGTCTGGATTTTTTGCTTTGATTGTGGTCAGGATCGCGCTGAAATCAGTAGATTTGTCTGTTGTATGCTCAGTTACGACAACTTCAGCACCTTTAGATTTTGCACCTTTAATAAATTCAGCAGCAACACCTTCGCCGTACGCTGTTTTGTCATCAATTACAGCGACTTTTTTCGCTTTGTTGATTTGCACCGCATAGCGACCCAAAGTGCCGCCCAATTGGCCGTCATTCGCTACTACGCGGAACGCACCTTTGTAGCCTTGTTGTGTGTATTTTGGATTTGTTGCAGATGGGGAAATTTGAGGGATGCCAGCATCGTTGTAGATTTTTGAAGCTGGAATTGTTGTACCAGAATTCAAGTGACCGATTACGCCGTTTACTTTCGCATCAACCAGTTTCTGTGCTACGGTTGTACCTTGTTTTGGATCTGCGCCGTCATCTTCGGTCAACAGTTCGAATTTTACTTTTTTACCGCCGATCATCACGCCTTTAGCGTTCAGTTCTTCGATCGCCATTTTGGCACCGTTTTCATTGTCTTTACCCAGATGGGCAATCGCGCCGGAAATTGGACCTACGTGACCGATTTTAACAACTTGTTCTTGAGCAGCCGCAGCACCAGCGAAAGCGAAAGCAATTGCGCCAGCCAGTGGAATCATTTTAGTTTTGAACGACATGAACATACTCCTAAGGTTTAAAAAAGTAGGACAACATTACTGCATCTCTGACTTATTCAGATAACTGAATAGCCAGAAGGTACAACAGAAAAATTAATTCGCAAAGCTATTTTGTTTGTTTTTTTGGTAAATACGACGATTTTTATATGCCCCAATATCGAGCACTTGACAAGGTAGATCGCAAGCTTTTGAACTTGCTGCAAAAGGATAATCAGACCCCCACCAGAGTGCTTGCCGACAAGCTGCACATCTCGCAGCCTACATGTCTGCGACGCATCAAAGATTTGCGCGAAGCGGGCATCATTAGTGCAGAGGTCGCTATGGTCGATCCGTTTGCACTGGGATATGGCATGCTGGCTTTTCTCGAGGTGTCGCTGACGAATCAGTCTGATGAGCATATGCACGCATTTGAAGCAGGTATGAACAAAGAAGCCGAGGTCATGCAGTGTTATTTTGTGTCTGGCGAATACGATTATTTTTTGGTAGTACATGTGATTGATATGGATGCCTATTATCAATTTGTGCGACGCGTCATTTCCGGTTCTGGTAATGTCCGCCATTTCCATTCACGCTTCCCGATGAAGCGCGCTAAATTTGCAACACGCATTGTGTTCGACGAAAAAGCGACCGAGCTGCCGGTTCGGGTTGCTAAATAAGCGGCTTCGGAATCGCGCCAGTGATCACTATTGCCGGGGACTTTTAACGCCTGTGCCTTCGTGTAGATAACGCAGGTGCACTGCAACCGGATGACAGAGATCACAGAAATCAATTCTTTAGTTCAGGCATGGTGCAGTCGTGAGGATGCGATATGTTGGTGTAGTGGTGTAGTGGTGTATTGATGAGTTGACGATGGATATAGTCGTTCATCAATATGAGCGGCAGTTTTTAGTATGGCTTTTGTAAAGTCCACCACTGAGATGCGATGTGGTGTAAGACAGGATCGCACTAGTCTTGACGCAGCAATATATCGTTATTGCGAGACTTTTAAATGGGTAATGAAACGATGTGATGCGGTTAATGTAGGCTTATTTAGAAATCGCCGAAACTGAATCCGCTGTTTTGATGCGGACTTGCAGAGGAAAGCCTGCTGCAAGCCGCATTCAGACTAGGAGTTCATGCCCGGCATCTGAAAAAATGAATTGTGGTGAGTTTTTTCAACGAAGTTGTTTTGAAATTTTTCCGTTGTTCAGACGGGTACCAACATGCCACCTGGATGACGCTTGTCCATGCCGGTGAATGCGAATTCAACGTCAGGAATCTTGCCCGAGACGATATCGGCAATCGCGCGTCCCGAGCCTGCTCCCATAGTCCAACCAAGAGTGCCGTGACCGGTATTGAGAAATAAATTACTGAATTTGGTTTTGCCAATATAAGGTACGTTGGATGGTGTCAGCGGACGCAAGCCTGTCCAGTAGGTTGGGTTGTCGTAGTCACAGGCGTTTGGAAATAGTTCGCGGGTGCGACGGGTAATTGCTTCACAGCGGGCCGTATTTAAATCGCGTCCGTAGCCGTTGACCTCACAGGTTCCAGCCACGCGCAGGCGGTCACCCAGGCGAGAAACCACCAATTTGTAGCCATCGTCAGTCAGGGAGATCGTGGGGGCCTCGTCGGGGTTGGTAATCGCATAGGTCGCTGAGTAGCCTTTGCCCGGATAAACCATCAGATTGATACCTAGCGGTTTGAGTAAGGGCTGTGAAAAACTGCCCATCGCCATGACGAAGGCATCTGCCCGCAATACCTTGTGGCGGCCAGCGGCATCAATGACTTCGACCCCGACTACTTTGGCACCGGCACCGCTACCTTCGGTCAGCAATCGTGTGACGCTGGTATTGTATTGAAAGTCGACTCCAGCCTCCGCTGCTTTGGTGGCTAAGCCGCTGGTAAATTTATATACGTCGCCGGATTCGTCAGTTTCGGTATAGTCGCCGCCGACGATTTTGTCACGGATACATGCTAATGCCGGCTCTATGCGGACAACTTCGTCAGCACTGATGGAGTCGCGCGGGCAGCCAAGGTCGCGCATCAGCTTGGCGGCGGGAAGAGAGTCGTCGAACTCTTTTTGTTCAGTATAAAAATGTAGAATACCTTTGGTCAGGCAATCGTAATCGATCCCTGTTTCTTTGCGCACAGCCTGCAAGGTCTGGCGGCTATATTCTGAAATGGCGACGATCTGGCGGATATTGTCTGCCGTACGGGCTGGCGTGCACTCGCGCAAAAAGCTCAGTCCCCATATCCATTGCAGCCATTCGGCACGCGGACGAAATAGCAAGGGCGCGTCCTCTTTGCCCAACCATTTTAATACTTTCAGTGGTGCTGACGGATTAGCCCAGGGTTCCGCATGCGATACCGATATCTGGCAGCCATTGGCGAAGCTCGTTTCTTGTGCCGCACCAGGTTGGCGTTCGATTACGGTGACGTCGTGTCCTTCTTTTTTTAAAAACCAGGCAGATGCGGTGCCGATGATACCTGCGCCTAAAACGATAACCTTCATGGGGCGAATCTCCTATTGTGCGATAGCGAGATTGTAGAAAGTTATTGAATGTTAATGTATTCAATAGCTGGCGGGATATTTTTATTTTTAGAAGAAAATATTTAAAACGTGTTGTTAAAACAAAAAAATAAAAGATTTAATGACTTATTTCGAAATTTTTGCTTTGGTGATTTCTTGCGTGACTGCACGGGTAATGACCTCCTCTATGGTTTTGTGTAAACCACCGCGGATGTCCAGTGCAAGACCTTCAACAGCGGTTTGCAAAACATCGGCCAGGCTATCTCTGACGCGGTGTTCCAAGACGAAGTCCACGCGTGCTAATACCTGGCGCAGTACGTTTTCCCGTAAGGTCTGTTCCAGTTTTTGCCATTCGTCTTCACTGATACTTTGTTGCGACATTTGATCAGATGCCGCCGTCGCTATCACTGCAGCGCTATTTTGTGTCAGATCAAACTCATTGCCCGGTTGAATAATTTCAGTAAGGACGGGGATGCTTGCATCGATTTGATTACTCATAATGAGGATGATTTACGTAGTTTTGGCGGTAGTGTGAGACAAGGTATGCCCCTGCTGCTGATAAAAGCGATAGCGTTCCCGGCCTGCCAGTTTCGCATTTTCGTCGATGGCGATGATTTCTATCATGCGCTCAAATTGATCAAAATGCGCAGGTGATACATCCGTCAGATTAATTAAAATATCGTGATGCGGTAGTGGCACCGTATCGTCGTGCGTGAGAATAACCGGCGTCTGCTCAGCCAGATGGTCACCAGCCATAACATGAGGCAAAAAATCGGCTTCTGAAAACGTCCAGAGTGCATTATTTAATGCCTCAAGCTGCGCCTTGTTGCTGTCAAACACTACAATCTTACATTGTGCCGCTCTGGCCTTGCGGATCAGGCGACAGGTGTAATTGAGCTTGTCCGGCACATTGCTATGAAAGTCGATGCGTGTCATTGGGTCTCATTGGGTGTCATTGAACATGATTGAGGAGGATTGAAGTTCAGTTCCAGACTACAGTGATATCGCTCTTTGTATTGTTTTTTCGTGTGACTGAAAATTTCATTCACTATGACGTGAAATGTCAGAACCGGAAACCAGATTCAGCGCTGGCAGGCGGTGGTGGCGGTGCTTTACGTTTTTTTCTATTAGGCGTTGCATTGTCTTCGGCGGTGTCGTTTTTTGCGGCAGGTGCCGGTGCAGGCGCAGCAGATTCTGCAGCGGCGTAACGATAATCTTTAGGCAGCTGATCGGTCTCCGGATAGCCTGCCTTGCTTAATGCCGCGCGCCATTCGCTAGTATCCAGGCCGCGGAATTTGACGTTGCTAATCACAAGTAAAGGTAGTTGCGTGTCACCGCTGACTTGTTTCAATTTGTCGGCATCTTCTGGCGTCTTGATAGTTTTCTCGGAAAAAGGAATGCCATTACCTTTCAGGAAGACCCGTCCCTCATTGCAAGGTGTGCAATTGGCGGCGGTGTATAAGGTGACCGGATTTTTTGCGACGGCTGCCGCCAGCTCTGGTGGTAAATTGCTCGCAGGGCTGCCGCCATCATAAGACTTGGATTGAACTTGTTTTATCGAGGAGGGCGGTGGGACGTCGCTATAGGTGACTTTGCCGTCAGGGCCTACCCATTTATACAATTGTGCCTGTGCGCTCGCTGCCATCAGCAGGCTGATGAGTAAAAAGCTTACTTTCAGTGCGGGATTGATTGATTGACGTTTCATCTGTTTCTCCAAAAATCAGGCTGCCATACCGTGATGGCGTAATAAAGCATCTACCGTAGGTTCACGGCCACGGAAGGCCTTGAAGGATTCCAATGCCGGGCGTGAGCCACCGACTTCTAATACTTCCGCCTGGAATTTTTGCCCTACGCTACGCGATAGTGTACTGCCTTCTGCCTTGCTTGCCTCTTCAAACGCTGCATAAGCATCGGCCGACAACACTTCAGCCCACTTATAGCTGAAATAACCCGCAGCATAACCACCAGCAAAAATATGCCCGAAAGAATGCTGAACACGGCTGAAATCCGGTGGTGTAAATACGGATACCTGTTCCCGCACCGTATTCAGAATTGCCTGCACGTCATGTTGGCTACCGGTGCCGACTTCATCATGCAGGCGCATGTCAAATAGAGAAAATTCAACCTGACGCAGGGTTTGCATACCCGACTGGAAGTTCTTGGCAGCGATCATTTTGTCGTATAGATCGCGTGGCAGCGGCGCACCGGTCTCGGCATGCGCCGTCATGCCTTGCAACACATCCCATTCCCAGCAAAAATTCTCCATAAATTGCGATGGCAATTCGACCGCATCCCACTCGACGCCAGAGATACCGGAGACTGATAATTCATCGACCTGCGTCAATAAATGATGCAAGCCATGACCAAACTCATGGAACAAGGTGATCACGTCATCATGTGTGAACAAGGCGGGCTTGGTGATGCCGTCAACAGTCACCGGCTCATTGAAATTGCAGGTCAGATAGGCAACCGGAGTCTGGATGCCATATGCCGTGAGACGGCGACCACGTACATCATCCATCCATGCACCACCGCGTTTGCCATTGCGTGCATACAGGTCGAGATAGAATTGGCCCACCAGCTTGCCGTCTTTTTCTATGCGATAAAATTTGGCATCCGGATGCCAGACCGGTGCGCTGTCTGACTTGATGTTGACTGCGAACAAAGTCTGGATCACATTAAATAAGCCTGCGATGACCTGCGGCTCAGCAAAATACTGCTTTAACTCTTGTTCGGAAAATGCATAACGCTGTTCACGCAATTTTTCTGAAGCATAAGTAGTATCCCACGCTTGTAGCTCTGCGATGCCCAGCTGCTCTCTGGCAAACTGGCGCAGTTCTGCCAGATCTTTTTCGGCGAACGGACGGGCCCGGTTCGCCAGATCAAGCAGGAAGGCGCTGACTTGTGCCGGTGTGTCCGCCATCTTAGCGACGAGCGAAACCTCAGCAAAATTCTGATAACCGAGCAGGCTGGCTTCTTCCTGGCGCAGCGCTAATAATTCAGAGATGATAGCGGTGTTATCCCATTCAGGATTGCTGCCTAATTCCGACGCTTTCGTCGCATTCGCGTAATAGATTTTTTCACGCAATTTACGATTGTCCGCATATTGCAGTACCGGAAAATACGAGGGGAAGTGCAGGGTAAATTTATATCCCGTCTTGTCGTCTTTTTCTGCTGCTGATCTGGCCGCTTGCAAGACGTCTTCTGGCAAGCCTTTTAATTCGGCGATGTCATCAACGAACAGTCCATAATCATTGGTCGCATCGAGTACGTTTTCGGAGAATCTGGTGGATAAAGCCGCTTGTTTTTCCTGTATCTCGGCATAGCGGATTTTTTTGTCATCAGACAGCTCTGCGCCGCCCAGGCGGAAATCGCGGATGGCATTATTGATGATCGTTTTTCTGGCTTGTGAAAACTGGTTGAACACTGGACTGGCTTGCAGCGTTTTGTATTTATCGAACAGCGCAAGATTCTGGCCGAGAGATGTCCAGAATTCGGTCAGCAATGGCTGATTTTCATTGTAGGCAGCGCGTAATTCCGGCGTGTCGACGACAGCATTCAAATGACCGACGATACCCCATGCGCGTCCGAGTTTTTCGGTCGCGTTTTCCAGTGGTTCAACAAAATTCTCCCAGGTGACCCGCGCCGCAGGAGCTTCCAGAGCAGCGACGACCGCACGGTTCTCTTCTAGCAAACTGGCAATTGCGGGGCTGACATGTTCTGGTCTGATTGCTGCAAATTGCGGTAAATCGCTAAAGTCGAGCAGGGGATTTTGTTGAGTCATCTGTTTACTTTCATAAAATCAAACGGGTCCGGAGATTGCCGTCGGTTGCATGCGATTAAATACAATTAAGTACGATTAAATACGTTCGGCAGCTTCGATTGTATTGACTAGCAACATCGTGATCGTCATCGGTCCGACGCCGCCCGGTACCGGAGTGATGTAGCCTGCCACTTCTTTGACGTTGGCATAATCGACGTCACCGCATAATTTGCCTTCATCGTCGCGGTTCATGCCGACATCGAGTACGACGGCGCCTGGCTTAACCATGTCGGCAGTCACAATATTGCGTTTGCCGGTTGCCACCACGAGAATGTCCGCATTGCGTGTATGTGCGCCCAGATCGCGGGTCTTGGAGTTACAGATGGTGACGGTAGCGCCCGCTTGCAAGAGCAGCATCGCCTGTGGTTTACCAACAATATTCGATGCGCCGACGACGACGGCATTCGCGCCGCGTACCGGATAATCGATGGACTCCAGCATTTTCATGACACCATATGGTGTGCAAGGGCGGAACAATGGCTGACCGGTCATCAGCAAACCAGCATTGCTGATATGAAAACCATCGACGTCTTTGTCGGCGGCGATCGCTTCGATAACTTTATTTGCGTCAATATGCGCTGGCAGAGGGAGTTGCACCAAAATTCCGTTGATCTTGCTATCGTTGTTCAGGCGGTCGATGTGCGCGAGTAAAGCCACCTCACTCAAATCGGCATCGTATTTTTCCAGTACGGAATAAAATCCGCAGTCCTCACAGGCCTTCACTTTGTTGCGCACATACACTTGGGATGCCGGATTTTCTCCGACCAGAATCACTGCCAGACCGGGTTGTTTACCTTGCGCAGTCAATACGGCTGCGCGTTGTGTGACTTCGGTGCGAATTTGTTGGGAGAGCTGGGTTCCGCTAATGATGTGGGCTGTCATGATGGGCTTTGCAAAAGAAGATCAAGGCGAGATTATAAATTATGCGATGCGTCGCGGCGGAACAATACTTGATTAAGTGAAGGCGGAGATGGATTGACTTGACGTTCTATCGCGCGGGAGCCGTATCGGTGGTGACGTAATGCCTGATTGCCAGTCGTCTCGTCGCTTATCTGTACCTCATTATTGACTAAATAGATGCAGATAGTAGATGTAAAGAATTAAATACTAGGGATAAGTATATTTTTGTCGCCTATATAACGCGCGTGGAATAGGGCATATTTTATATGTCGATGGGGGGAGTATAGTTATCTCCGGCATTAATGCCGTCATCGCCACCAGATAAAATGCCCGGCGGGCAAATCTATTCTGCGCCTGATTCAGTGCCGGTATTGCTTAAACGCAAACCAGGCAAGAGCCAGTAATCCGCAGGCGGATACGAATAGCAGAACCTTCAACGATATTGACGGCGATTTGCTCTGGCCAGATGAGGTGGAGGAGCGCCGAGATCTTGTGCTACGAGGGTTTGATGTGCTGGTGGTGTTTTGGGCGAGATCTGCGGTCAGCAAGGCAAGCAATGGCGTCGGGTCGAGTTTGAGCAATTTAGCGTAAGCGCGGACAAAGCCTTTGACGATGGCCGGCTCGGGCAAGCTGGCATAGTCTTCAGTCTCAAGTGCGCGTATCTGACGAGGCGCCAGCCTTAGTTGTGATGCCACCTGTTCTATAGTCCAGCCCAATGCGTTTCTGCCGGCGATCAGTCTGTTGCCCGGTGACTTGGCTAATTTTTCCGCATCGGCGAGGGACAATTCGGGTGCGATCGGCTGCCCCAGGCGGGACTTGATTAGTTCCTGATATTGAAAACTACCTGTCGGTTCAAACGACACTGGATCGCCTGATGTTGGATCACTCATCCAATCCTCACATGAAAGATAACATTTTAATAAAACACAATCTCACTATATCATCATAGCGTACGTTTTTTAAGCCTGAGTCTGATACTAAGTGTTACCAGAAGTTCAGTAAACCGAGTTTAGGTTCGGGTCAAGAGAGATATGATAAGTCGCTTAAAAAAGAATGACTACGGCTTAGGTAGAACTTCCCTGCAATATCGATTGGTCTCGCATCGCTGAATTGGGGCTGCTTGCAATACTGCCTGCATTATTGATACTTATTTGCGCTCACTGAGTCATCGTCTTGGCGTGGTGTTTTATCCGACTTGCCCGAATTGTCGTAAAACCAACGCGTGATTCGCATTTATGGACTTAAGCCTGTCGCTGATTTGCCGAGAATCAGGTAAGCTGCCGTACTCTCAGGCAATATTCTCGCCGGGTGGTGTGCCAGTCTGATGCTGTAAAGAAAGCTTATCTGCTTCTGCTGCAAAATCAATCATCGCCACTGTCATGCAGATCTGCTTTGTAGGAGAAAACAGAGAGATAATTTAGTCGCAATGGTAAAGAAATGATGTGCCGCCCGTTTTGATGATGGCTGTGATCTGATTTGCTGCTGCCCCTGCGTCGTTTTTGGATAAAACAATGATTAAAATTGCTGTCGTTTCTTACAATGATGAAATCCCCGCGCAGCCACTGTCTGCTACGTTTGGTGCGGATCAAGCGACCATAGGACGGAGCGACGATAATTTTTTCGTATTGCCTGATCCTAAGCATTTTGTATCTCGTTCTCAGGCAAAAGTATGGAGCGACGGTACGCGTCATCAGTTGATCAACCTGAGTCTCGCTAATCCTGTTCAGATCAATGGCAAAGAAATTGATGCCGAGCGTGCTTATGATATCCATGCCGGTGATCAGATTCATATTGGTTTGTACCTGCTCCGTGTCTGTGCGGCAGATGAAGAGGGTAGCGTGGTCGATCCACAGACGCAGATTCAAACTACCGGCACAGAACAAAGCAACACGCTTGTTGATCAAAAAAACCCCGCACGTCCTGCTTTAGCGATGCCGACGCCGAAACTTCAGGCGACAGCCAGTAACAGACAGGTCCAGCCACCGCAGTTTTTATTGCGGCCCGAAACCAGCGAACAGCCGAAAGTCGCTAACCCCATGGCAGCGTTCAGTCCGGTCGTCGCCTCAGATAAGGCGGCAACTCCTGTAGCGGCAAGCATAGCGACCATTGAGCCACAAGCAGCGGTTAAAGGTTCCGAGATATCCAGAGCGCCTGCTGACGCTAGCGATTTGCTACAAGCATTTTTAAAAGGCGCCGGTCTTCCTGATCTGAACCTGTCATCGGGACTGACGCCCGAATTGATGGAAACCATGGGCAAGCTGATGGCAACCTCGGTGAAAGGCACGATGGACTTAATTTCCCAGCGCGCCTTAGTGAAGCGCGAAGTCAATGCTGAACTCACGATGGTGGTATTGCGGAAAAATAATCCCCTCAAGTTTTTCCCCGACAGTGACACTGTATTAACTCAGATGTTGCGTAAAAAGATGCCCGGTTTTATGGCGCCCGATGAGGCGATGGAAGATGCCTATCTTGATTTGCATGCACATCAGATGGGTGTCGTGGCGGGTATGAAGGCAGCGATGGATGCCTTGATGCATAAACTCGAACCAACTGGTTTTGAGAGGCGCGCCGGTGTGCCCGGATTCTTTGATGCGCTTAATCCGGCTCGTCGCAAGGCGATGATGTGGGATCAGTTTGTTGACGTATTCGATACAATCTCGCTGGAATCCAAAGACGAATTTCAATCTTTGTTTGGTAAGGATTTCTTGCTTGCGTATGAAAATGAAGTCGAGCGTGCTAAACAAGATACCAATCTCGCCTGATGAATTGACTCCCCAATGCGTCTCGACATTGCTCAAATTACCGGTATCGGTGACAGGCAGACTAATCAGGATGCACTTGCCAGTGCTATTGAAGATGATCTCGCCTGCTTTGTGCTCGCCGATGGGACTGGTGGTCATGCTGGCGGTGAGTTAGCCGCGCATCTGGTCACGGGCAGTATCGTCGAAAAATTTTTACAAGAAGCTTCCTTCAGTGCACGAGCTTTGCGTTCTTATGTGGATTGGGCGATATATCAGGTCGCACAGCGTAAGTTAGACAATGCCCGGCAGCAGCAAATGAGCGCTACTGTTGCGGCCTTACTCATTGACCAGAGTAATCATTGTGCTTTATGGGCGCATCTTGGCGATACACGCATCTATTTGTTCAGAGATGGCAAAATCATCGCAGTGTCTAAAGACCATAGCCATGCACAACGCTTGGTTGATGCCGGGTACGCTGAATATGAGGTTCTGCGCCAGCATCCTCAGCGTAGCGTATTATTTGCAGCGATCGGTGCCGAGGGCGATAGCCATCCAGAAGTTACTCTGGAGGCAACTTTATTGCAGCATGGCGATGCCTTTTTGCTTTGCAGTGACGGTTTGTGGGAATGGATACTTGAAAACGAGATGGAGCAAGTACTGACGTTCGCCGGCAATGCAGACGCATGGTTGACTGCGATGGCGGATATTGCCGGTCAGCACAACATGGCAAGTCGTGCTGACAGAGATAATTTCTCTGCTTTTGCTATCATTGTCCGGGATGAGAATGAAGATATCGCTGGCCCAGTGGATACAGACTGGCGTCCTGAACAGTCAGACTAAATAAAGTACAAAGTAAAACCTAGAATTCTTTCGGATAAGTTTTGAACACAGAAAAAATACTCCCAGACGGCACCTCTACTGCAGCATCGGCGCATGCTCCCGGGGAGAACTGTCTCGCCATCGGTACGCGGCTGAATGATTTTGAGGTTACCGGTGTTCTGGGTGAGGGTGGTTTTGGTATCGTCTATCTGGCATTTGATCATTCTTTGCAACGTACCGTTGCAATCAAAGAATACATGCCTGGCGCTCTGGCAGGACGCACATCGGATGCAAGTGTTGTTGTACGTGCCGAGCGTTATAAAAAGACTTTCGACGCCGGTCTGAAAAGCTTTATTAACGAAGCGCGTTTGCTGGCGCAGTTTGATCACCCGTCGCTGGTGCACGTGTACCGGTTTTGGGAAGAGAATAAAACAGCCTACATGGTCATGCGTTATTACGATGGGCAGACGCTCAAGGATATCGTTAATACCAGGCCAGAAGTCATCACCGAAGACTGGCTTAAGGCGATGATCAAGCAAATTCTAGAGGCGCTGGATACCTTATATCGCGCCAAAATCCTGCACAGAGATATCTCGCCGGATAACATCATTGTGCAAAAAAATGGTGATGCGGTATTGCTTGATTTTGGTTCTGCGCGCCAGATTATCGGCGATATGACACAGGGAATTACGGTGATTTTAAAACCCGGTTATGCGCCGGTAGAGCAATATTCTGACGACTGTGAAATGGAGCAGGGGCCATGGACAGATATCTATGCTTTGGCCGCAGTCATTTATTTTACGATTGTCAAAAGCTCGCCGCCGATTTCGGTCGCACGTGTCATCAAGGATACTCTGGCGCCGTTGCAGGGACGAATTTCGTCAGGATTTACAGAACAATTTCTGATGGCGGTTGACCGCAGCCTGGCGATACAACCACAAGACCGGCCGCAGAGCGTAGATGAATTTCGTCAGTCGCTTGGTATCGGCGAGCTTGATACCTCCCGCAATGCACAGTCGAGGCGCGCCGGTGTCGATGTGGATGATGAGGTGGCGAGAATCGCCCGTATCAAAAATGCGCCCTATACGGTAGCCGCCACCTCGGCTGTTACCTCTGCCACATCGCTGTCATCGTCAGCTCAGGTAGATGGCAATCAGCGTTTGATACTCAAACCTCAGATCTTAGCGCTTGCTTTGCTCGTGCTGATACTGGCGGGTGTTGGTATTTATTTTTCTGCACGCCCAGATGCCTCAAAAGCGCGATTGCCCGTCTCTGATCGGCAGCAGCCAATTTCGCCAGCCAGCACTGGCATCGCCAATACAAGCTCTCTGCCAAAGCCAGCAGCAAGCGTACCCGAGCCGAGTCAGGAGCAACTCGCATGGTCAAAATTAGAGAACGATACTGAACTTGCGCCAAAAACGATCGCCGCATTTTTACAGCAATATCCAGATGGACAATTCGCTGACGCTGCCAGAATAAAGCTGGTTGAATTAAATAAGCTTGCCGCGCAACCGAAGCCGCTTGCCATCGCATCCGAAGAAAAAGCGATCCGTAAAGCTAACATCAAACTTGCGATCAAGCCTTGGGGTACGGTTTTTGTCGACGGCGTACAAGCTGGAGCTAGTCCGCCTTTAAAACATTTAAATCTTTCCTTGGGGAAGCATAAAATACGAGTAACGAATCCGGGATTCCCTGATTTTGTCACCGATGTCGAGGTCAAGAAAGATGTCGCCGGTAATATCGACCATGAGTTCGTTAACAAATAAGTTTGATCCACATGAACAGTATTTTTAAATTCAGTCAGCTTTGCCTGCTTTCGGTTGTGATCATGATGTCCGGCTGCGAGAGTTTGCAAAAAATAACAGCGCCACTACCACCCAAGCCAGTCGTTAAGCAAAAAGAAGTCAAAGCTGCACCGCAACCGGTGGCTGTCCCGGCGGAAGCCCCTGTAACGACTCCGCCCGTCAGTAATTACGACGCCGTTGCCTTAAAAGAGGGCTTAAGTTTATATAACGACGGCGATTACAACGGCGCGATTAAGAAGTTGAGCGGCACAGAGATATGGAGTGGACATAATAAAATCATCCAGTTAAGCGCCTTAAAAACGATGGCATTCTCCTATTGCGTCACGTCGCGGGCTCAACTATGCCGTCAGCAATTTGAGCGTGCCTTAAAACTAGATCCCAACTTTGATTTATTACCTAGCGAAATTGGACATCCTATCTGGGGCCCGGTATTTTTAAAGGCGAGGAAGGCAAAGTGAGCTGAGTCCTTTAGTTCTGTTGAATCTTATTTAATAAACTCCCTAAAAAACTCCGGTGAAGCTAATGGTGAATTGGCTTCACCGGAGTTTTTTTGTATGCGGTGCGCTGGCTTTATTTTTTCGTAGCTCCGCGCTGATCAAATGTGCGCTGAATTCCATGAGAGCATTAAGCTCGATGAGCCTGGTGAACTTTTCAGTATCTCTACGCTACTTTTACAGAGTAATCCCGCCAATAGACTTTCATTCACTCCCCCTGACGCATTGTGCCGCGCTTCTCCTATGAGTGAAGACGATTATCGTGTTGAGCCTGCTCGATATTGAAATGTTGCGCCGCACACAAAATATCACATTATGAAATCATATATCGCTATTTGAAAAATTAAAAAGTCCTGTTAGAATGCCTTCGCACACAATTAATATGATGTAGATACAAGCACTAATTTGTCGATTCGCCACCGCGCTTCGCTTCGAAAGCGCATTAACAGGAGACCGTGTTATGTCACCCCAGATAGACCAAGTTCTGGCGCAAGCCGTCAATGATCCCGATGTGATGGAAACTAACGAGTGGCTGGATGCCCTTGAATCGGTGATCGAAAACGAAGGGCCGGAACGTGCCCATTATCTGATGGAGCGCATGGTAGATCTGGCGCGTCGTCGCGGTGCCCATATTCCGTTTTCCAGCAATACCGCATATGTGAATACGATCCCGGCAGATATGGGTGAACATTGCCCGGGTAATCTCGAAATTGAAGAAAAACTGCGTTCCATGATGCGCTGGAATGCGATGGCAATGGTGGTGAAGGCTAACCGCGTTGATGGCGACCTTGGTGGTCACTTGTCCAGTTTTGCCTCGCTGGCAAATATGCTGGGAATAGGTTTCAACCATTTCTGGCATGCGCCGACGGAAGATCACGGTGGTGACTTGCTCTATATTCAAGGTCATTCTTCTCCTGGTATCTATGCACGCGCTTTCCTCGAAGGTCGTCTGACTGAAGACCAGTTGCTGCATTTCCGCCGAGAAGTCGATGGAAAGGGGCTGTCTTCTTACCCACATCCGAAACTGATGCCAGACTTCTGGCAATTCCCTACCGTATCCATGGGCCTGGGCCCGCTAATGGCTATCTATCAGGCACGTTTCCTGAAGTATCTGCATGCACGCGGCATTGCCGACACAGAGAAGCGCAAAGTCTGGGCTTTCTGCGGTGATGGTGAGATGGATGAACCGGAATCCATGGGCGCAATCGGCATGGCTGGTCGCGAACAACTGGACAATCTGGTCATCGTCGTCAACTGTAACCTGCAACGACTGGACGGCCCGGTACGTGGCAATGGCAAGATCATCCAGGAACTGGAATCTGATTTCCGTGGCGCAGGCTGGAACGTCGTCAAAGTGATCTGGGGCAGCGGCTGGGATGAATTGCTGGCGAAAGATAAAGACGGCATCCTGCAAAAAGTGATGATGGAAACCGTTGATGGCGAATACCAGAACTACAAAGCCAAGGATGGTGCCTATGTACGCGCCAACTTCTTTGGTAAACATCCAAAATTGCTGGAAATGGTCAGCAAAATGTCGGATGACGATATCTGGCGTCTGACCCGTGGTGGTCATGACCCACACAAGATTTATGCCGCATTCAAAGTTGCCCAGGAAAACAAAGGCCAGCCTACCGTCATCCTGGCGAAAAGTATTAAGGGCTTTGGTTTCGGTAAATCTGGCGAAGCACGCAATACCGCACACAATACCAAGAAGCTTGACGATGAAGCCATCAAGGCCATGCGTGACCGCTTCCAGTTGCCGATTGCTGATGCTGAACTGCCGAATATTCCTTTCTTCAAACCGGCTGACGACACGCCAGAAATGCAGTACCTGCATGCGCGTCGCAAAGAACTGGGCGGCTATCTGCCACAGCGCCGTCAAAAAGCCGACGAAGCACTGGTGGTGCCTGAACTGACCGCTTTCCAGGCAATGTTGGAACCAACGGCCGAAGGCCGTGAAATTTCGACGACGGCTGCGTACGTACGTATCCTGACAGCTTTACTGCGCGACGGCAGCCTGGGTCAGCGCGTAGTACCTATCATGGTCGATGAATCCCGTACCTTTGGTATGGAAGGTCTGTTCCGTCAGATCGGTATTTTCAGTCAGGTAGGGCAGTTGTATGAACCGGTCGATAAAGACCAGGTCATGTATTACCGCGAAGATAAAGCTGGTCAGATCTTGCAAGAGGGTATCAATGAAGCCGGTGGTATGAGCTCATGGATCGCTGCGGCGACTTCGTACTCGACTAATAACCGCGTCATGATCCCGTTCTATACCTATTACTCGATGTTCGGTTTGCAGCGTATCGGCGATCTGGCATGGGCGGCCGGCGATATGCGTGCACGTGGTTTCCTGCTGGGCGGTACAGCCGGTCGTACCACACTGAATGGCGAAGGCTTGCAGCATGAAGATGGTCATAGCCATGTATTGGCCTCCACCATCCCTAACTGCGTCCCGTATGACCCAACCTTTGCACATGAAGTGGCTGTCATCATGCACGACGGTTTGCGCCGTATGGTCACCAACCAGGAAGACGTGTTCTATTACATCACTCTGATGAATGAAAACTATAGCCACCCAGGTTTGAAAGCTGGCCAGGAAGAAGGCATCATCAAGGGCCTGTATCAGTTACAAAAAGCTGAACAGACCACCAAGCATCGCGTGCAACTGATGGGCTCAGGCACTATCCTGCGTGAAGTGATCGCTGGTGCTGAACTGCTGCAAAATGACTGGGGCATTGCTGCCGATGTATGGTCTGCGCCGTCGTTTACCTTGCTGGCGCGTGATGGCCAAGATGCTGATCGCTGGAATATGCTGCACCCGACTGCAGAACCACGCGTGCCTTACATCGCTCAATGCCTGAAAGATACGACGGGCCCTATCGTCGTCGCAACCGACTATATGCGCACCTTTGCTGAACAGGTACGTGCCTTCATACCTAAAAACCGCAGCTATAAAGTGTTGGGTACAGATGGTTTTGGTCGTTCTGATTCCCGCGCCAAACTGCGTGAGTTCTTTGAAGTCAACCGTTACTTCGTGGTCATCGCTGCCTTGAAGACACTGGCTGATGAAGGTGCCTTGTCCGCATCCGTGGTGGCGCAGGCAATTGCCAAATACGGTATCAATGCAGATAAACCAAATCCGGTTACTGTGTAATTTTACGTCTGACACCCACTAACATTTCCTGCCACTTTCATTTTTAGAGAGGGGCAGGATGAGCGTGAAGACAGAGCATAAACCTGGCTTCACCCCAACCGCCCTGTGATAGCGCAGGGCGACAATGGAGAAAACTATGAGTAGCGTAGAAGTCAAAGTACCGGATATTGGTGATTTCAAGGAAGTTGAAGTCATTGAGCTGATGGTCAAAGTCGGCGACATCATCAAGGTTGATCAGTCACTGATCACCGTAGAATCAGATAAAGCCAGTATGGAAATTCCATCCAGCCATGCCGGTGTAGTCACAGAAATTAAAGTCAAGGTCGGCGACAAGGTTGCTGAAGGTTCTTTGCTGGTCGTGGTTGATGCTGCAGCAAATGCAGCGGCGGCACCATTACCTGCGGCTGCTACGGTAGCAGCTCCCGCGCCAGTAGCGGCAACGCCTTCACCAGCGGCCCCCGCACCTGCACCTGCTCCAGTCGCAGCAGCACCAGTTGCACCTGCACCTGTAGCAACAGCAAGCGCAGGCAAAGCGCACGCCTCACCATCGATACGCAAATTTGCACGTGAACTGGGTGTCGATCTGAACCGTGTTGCCGGTTCTGGTCAAAAAGGCCGTATCACACAAGAAGACGTACAAAACTTCGTCAAGGGCATCATGGCGGGCAGTACAGCTGTTGCTGCGGTTTCTGCTCCGGCAAAAAATGGCAGTGGCGTTGGTCTCGATGTATTGCCATGGCCATCGCTGGATTTCAGCAAGTTTGGCGCGACCACGACATCGCCTTTGTCACGCATCAAAAAACTCAGCGGCCCGAATCTGCATCGCAACTGGGTCATGATCCCGCATGTCACGCAATTTGATGAAGCCGATATCAGCGACCTCGAAGAATTCCGTAAGTCTTCGAACGAAGCCCTGGTTAAATCCGGCGTCAAGTTGACCATGCTGGCCTTCGTCATCAAAGCCAGTGTTGCTGCGCTTAAAAAATTCCCGGCATTTAATTCTTCGCTTGATGCGACAGGCGAAAACCTGATCCTGAAGCAGTATTACAACGTCGGCTTTGCAGCAGATACGCCTAACGGCCTTGTGGTGCCTGTCGTTAAAAACGCAGATCAGAAAACTCTGTCGCAAATCGCTGTTGAAATGGGCGAGTTATCTGCCCAGGCACGCGATGGCAAACTGAAACCTGCTGATATGCAGGGCGCAACCTTCACCATATCTTCACTCGGTGGTATTGGTGGTACTGCGTTCACGCCTATCATCAATGCGCCTGAAGTGGCGATCCTGGGCTTGTCCAAATCCAGTATCAAACCAGTCTGGGATGGCAAGCAATTCCAGCCACGCCTGATGCTGCCTTTGTCGCTGTCGTATGATCACCGCGTCATTGATGGTGCTATGGCTGCCAAGTTCACCGCTTATCTGGCTGATGTCCTGGCTGATCTGCGTAAAACCCTGCTGTGAACGGAGACCAGACTATGAGCACTATCGAAGTCAAAGTACCCGATATCGGTGATTTCAAGGAAGTTGAAGTCATTGAATTGCTGGTCAAGGTGGGTGACACCATCAAGGTTGATCAATCACTGGTGACGGTCGAATCTGACAAGGCCAGCATGGAAATTCCATCCAGCCATGCGGGTGTCATCAAGGAATTGAAAGTCAAACTGGGCGATAAGATTGCCGAAGGTAGTTTGTTGCTGGTGGTCGAAGCTGAGGGTGCGGCGGCAAGTGCAGTGCCAGCGGCTCCCGCAGTTGCTGCTGCTCCTGCGCCAGTTCAGGCTCCCGCTGCCGCCGCGCCTGTCGCAGCAGCAACTGCTGGGCCGGTCGGTATAGTCGAAGTCAAAGTACCAGACATTGGTGATTTCAAAGAAGTTGAAGTCATCGAAGTCATGGTCAAAGTCGGCGACAGCATCAAGGTGGATCAGTCGCTGATTACCGTCGAATCGGACAAGGCCAGTATGGAAATTCCATCCAGCCATGCCGGTACAGTAAAAGAAATCAAGGTCAAGGTCGGTGACAAGGTTGCTGAAGGCAGTTTGCTGTTGCTGGTCGAAGCTGCAGGCCAAGCAGCGTCTGCTCCGGTCGCCGCGACTACTGCACCAGCAGCCCCTGCGCCAGTTGCGTCCGGTTACACCGGCAAGGTCGATGTTGAATGCGACATGATGGTATTGGGCGCTGGTCCTGGCGGTTATTCTGCCGCTTTCCGTTCTGCTGATCTGGGCATGAATACAGTACTGGTCGAGCGTTATTCCACCCTCGGAGGTGTATGTCTGAATGTCGGTTGTATCCCATCCAAGGCACTGCTGCACGTGGCCGCCGTGATTGATGAAACTGCATCCATGGCAGCACATGGCGTGACCTTTGCCAAGCCGGAAATCGATATCGACAAACTGCGCGGCTACAAGGAAAGCGTCATCAAGAAAATGACGACCGGCCTCAATGGCATGGCAAAAGCACGCAAGGTCAACGTAGTGCAGGGTGTGGGCCAGTTCCTGAGTCCTAATCATATTGAAGTCACAGCGGCGGATGGTAGCAAGAAAACCGTGCAGTTCAAGCAGGCGATTATCGCTGCGGGTTCTTCTGTCGTGAACCTGCCTTTCGTACCAGCTGATCCACGCATCGTTGACAGTACAGGCGCGCTGGAATTGCGCCAGATACCAAAACGCATGCTGGTCATCGGTGGTGGCATCATTGGCCTGGAAATGGCAACCGTGTATTCAACTCTGGGTTCACGCATTGATGTCGTTGAAATGCTGGATGGTCTGATGCAGGGCGCAGACCGTGACATGGTCAAGGTCTGGCAAAAATTCAATGAAAAACGTTTTGACAACATCATGTTGAAAACCAAAACGGTTGCCGTTGAAGCCCTACCAGAAGGTATCAAGGTGACATTCGAAGCCGCCGAAGCTGGCGCAACTGCACCCGCTCCACAAGTCTATGACCTGGTGCTGGTGGCAGTGGGCCGCAGTCCTAATGGCAAGAAAATTGCTGCCGACAAGGCAGGCGTGGCCGTGACTGACCGTGGTTTCATCAATGTTGACAAGCAGATGCGCACCAATGTGCCGCATATCTTTGCGATTGGCGACCTGGTTGGCCAACCCATGCTGGCACATAAGGCCGTGCATGAAGCCCATGTGGCAGCAGAAGCTGCAGCCGGCGAAAAAGCCTACTTCGATGCCAGCGTGATTCCATCCGTTGCTTACACCGACCCTGAAGTCGCATGGGCGGGTATGACGGAAGATGAAGCTAAGGCCAAGGGTATCAAGCTCGAAAAAGGTCACTTCCCGTGGGCAGCTTCTGGCCGTGCAGTGGCGAATGGCCGTGATGAAGGTTTCACCAAGTTGCTGTTTGATGCTGACACCAAACGCATTGTCGGCGGCGGTATCGTCGGCACGCATGCCGGTGACATGATAGGTGAGATTGCCCTGGCCATCGAGATGGGTGCGGATGCGGTGGATATAGGCAAGACCATCCACCCACATCCTACCCTGGGTGAATCGATAGGCATGGCGGCTGAAGTGTATAAAGGTGTCTGTACTGATTTACCACCGATGCGAAAAAAATAGGCTATCTGAAGTAATCGAACCATATAAAAAAACCTGAAGCGAGTATCTGCTTCAGGTTTTTTTGTTTCGATGTCGGGGTTGTCTGTCGTTAACGTTATTAACGGTACCAAAGTTGCTGAAGCATATAAATTACATCGCAGGTAAGCGATCTTTAAAGATTTACCTGATATTCTAAGTAGTCGTTATAATTTTTAAAAATATTGATTCAAGGTAATAATTTAATAAGACTACTTGAAGGGCTTGAAAATGAATGCACCGGCACATGTTGCAACATTCAGCTGTCCAGAGTTTTTGGCGATGGAAAGAACCATTATCGACGACTTTGTCGACTGTACCCGAGAGTGCTGTGAAGAGGCAGAGACTTGCGTTAAGGCGCTGAATCATGAGGGTGGAGCAGATTATATTCATCGCCTGTTCCGCTCCTTGCATTCGCTCAAGGGGAACTGTCAGATGGTTGGCCTCGCACCCTTTACAGGTTTATTGCATCGTATTGAAGAAATTTTCGCCCGCGTTCGTTCTCGCCCTGAATCGTATTTTTCTGAGCTGGGTGAGTTTTTATTAATTGCAACAGATGAAGTTGAAGATCTGCTGACAGAGTTGATTAATACTGGTCAGGCCAATAACAACAGACGGCAAAAACTCTACGATATTTGCGATGCCTTGCAAAAAAACAGCGGCGATCAATTAGATCCGCAACAATTCAAGGATGCGATTACTGCTCTTGGTGGGAAGCTTTCTGCTAAAGGCAGTGCGGCGAAATCACCCAAAATCCATCTGGAACTTCCTCCAGATATGGAGTTGATGCAAAAACTCTCATTGCAAATCGATAATCTGAGTATTTATCGCAAGAATCGCAGCGATCAGGTTGTGCAATTGATGGAGTCACTGAATGAGGTACTCGGTTTCCCGTTAGATACGGAGCAATTAAAAGCAGCTTCGCTGATGCATGATGTTGGAATGAGTTTTATCCCCCACAATATTTTTAATAAAGAAGGTGTATTGTCAAAAGAAGAACTGCGTTTCATTCAGGAACATGTCGTGACAGGCAGTCAGTTATTGCTGCGTTTTGGTGGCTGGAATGACGCGGCTCGCATGGTGCTCGATCATCATGAAAAATTTGACGGATCGGGTTATCCCAATGGTTTGGCGGGCGAAAAAATACATCTAGGCGGGCGCATGCTGGCGATCATCGATACGTTTTGTTCTGTGACGACGGAGCGTTCTGATCGCACCTACAAGAAAAGTTTATTGAGTGCGATCTCTGAGATCAATGCCAATATCCATATTCAGTTTGATCCTGCAATAGTGACGGCGTTTAACGACGTAGTACGAAAAATGATGATGAAACAATGATGCGATAGAGCGATATAGCGCCTGAAAAACAGGTAGCAGTTGTAATTCTTTGCAGGCTCAACGTGCCGGTTTAAACAGTGCCGGAAGTTCACCCGACTTGCGTCCTTTGGTGATCGCGTAATTAATCCGCTCAATTACATCGAGATTATTTTGTAAGCTGGATACGAAGTGAATATCATCAGCCAAAAAAGGTTTGTTTAATACTTTGACGGTGTAATTGATTTGTCCTGGACTGCGGATTTTTTTATCTTTGATATATTGATTTAATTCAGTTTCTAATTCTTTTGCATTGGCAGTACGCGAATTAAAAAGCAAAACATCCATGCGACCTGACAGTAATTTTTTTAGTCGCGAGCTGGTTTGTGGTTGATCTTCTTCTACTTTAAAAAAACTGCCCCGCTTGTTATCAATCTCATCTCCGTAGCGGATTCCTCTGACGATGCCGACAGATTTTCCTTGCAAGTCTTGTAGAGAATCAAATTGAATGGTAGCGTCGCTTCTTGCAACGACCCATACAAAATCCGTAAAGACAGCATCGGAAAAACGCATCGAGCTGAGGCGGTCATTATTTTTGGACAGCCCAAAACCAATGCCTTCTCCCGTTTTTACATTTTCCACCAGACGTGGAAGCGGATAGCGGCGTATCTCAAACTGAAGTTCAAGCGCTTTCTCAAAGTAGTCGATAAGTTTTTGATTTTCAGGCCGGATCGGTGCCATTTCACCGCGCTCATCTCGGGTCTCCGCTACCAGCAGAGGTAGCGTCGCAGCTCTCGGAGAACCCGATACACTCGCCAGCAATGTGAGCGATAGCATAAGATAGAAGCGATAGATCTTTTTAACTACAAACATAAAGACTGCTTCCTCAGGGTGTGCCTATTTGCCTGAATGGTAGTGGGTCAGTGTAACAAGATGGTTCGACATAGATTGATCAATGACGGGATATTCTTAATTATGTTGGTAAATTAACTTCACTCCGTAAACGACGAGACGAAAAAATAATCCTGATATGACGCTGATTCACATCATTATAAGGTTTATTCACAGTCGGTATTGACATGCGGCAATGTAAGTTATTGTTACGGCGTTGTGAAATTAGCGACTTGCTGCCTGCATGGCGTCATTGCATTGATGCATTAGCCCATAATTTCATCCATAATCAAAGTAACAAAACTCCTCCCGACCATCGGAACATAAGCTTGGTCAGTAAATCTGCGGAGTTACCTGACTGACCTTTTAATAGGCTGGAACGATGCAAAGAACTCGCGCAAGTGACCCCTCACATTTTGATTTTTCCGTCACAAAACGGAACCGGTCAAAAGAAGAATTTATCCTCCTGATGCTTTGTGCTCTGAGTATTCCCAGCATCTTACCGTTTGGGATTATTCGCCTGTTCCAGGCTAACTGGATGTTGGCGACGGTTGATCTTGCGATCGTTACCGGCATGGTTGCGATTTTCGTCTTTGTCTGGCGAACCGGTCGCGTACAGAGCGCCAGCCTGATTGTCACTGTGTTCTATTCTGCGGGTATGCTGGCAGCGATTTACCTCAAAGGTGCGGCGATTGTGTATTGGGTATATCCAACCATGATTGCTGCGTTCTTTATGTTGAAGGCAAACCATGCTTTGCTGATCAATACTTTTTCCCTGTCTATCTTGCTGTTGATTTTGAACAGACAAATGACGCTTTTCGATTTGTCCTCGATTGCGGTTACGTTAGTGCTGATTAATCTTTTTTCTTATATTTTTTCATACCGTACCAGCATTCAGCATAATGAATTAAATCAGCAAGCCGAGCGAGATTTTCTGACCGGTGTTGGTAATCGCCGCGCTTTGGATCGTGCTCTGGAAGAGTTCTCGGATACAGAGTTGGTCAGTCCTGAATCTTGTTTACTATTGCTGGATATCGATCATTTTAAGAAGGTTAACGATCAGTTCGGACACGCAGCAGGTGATCATGTACTGACAAAATTGTGCGACGTAGTCCGCACCAGATTACGTACTACTGATGGAATTTTTCGCTATGGTGGCGAGGAGTTCGTCATCATTGCCGTTGGCACCGATTTGTCGACAGCCAGTGCTCTTGCCGAAGAGTTGCGGTTGAAAATTGCGTCATCTTCATTATATAAAGATCTGACTCTCACCGTATCAATCGGGGTTGCAAAAATCACGCCTGCCGAGACTGCATCCATATGGTTTCAACGTGCCGACGCGATGTTGTACGAAGCGAAGCAAGCAGGCCGTAATACTGTCAGAGTGGCTAACGAATAGTCCTGCTAGATTTCAACAGGTTTTCCTGGGAAACATCTAAATAAATAATGCATCTTGCTAAACAAAATTTTGTAAGTAGTGCATCGTGCAGCAGCTGCTATTGTTTGTCCTCATTTTTTCCGTTGAGATTCATTCCCAAAAACGACTAAACTTCAATTATATGATCTCAAATATTGAGGAGACAATATGAGCGGGAAGATGCAAGGCAGGTCAGCCGATAGCGCGCCACCAGATATTAAGTCTGTCATTGATGCTGAATCCCCTTTTCCTCCAATAAGGCGGATCCGTATGTTGAGACCTCTGTTATGGTTGATGCTAGGCTGGAGAGATTTTCGAGCATCAGGTGGGGCCAGTATTTTTTATGGGATTTGTTTTACCTTAATGGGGGCCTTGCTCAAAGTTGTGCTGAATAAGGCGCCAGAGTATTTATCTGCATTGACTTGTGGATTTTTGCTGGCGGGGCCCTTACTGTCATTAGGTTTGTACGATATCAGCAGACGTCTGGAAAGTACCAGATCAGGTTTGTTGGGAAGCGTTTTTTCGATGCGAGGGCGATGGAGCACAATATCGGTGTGCTTGCTCTGGTATTGGCCATCATTATGATGGTCTGGGCTCGTGCTTCTCTGGTGCTTTTTGCTTTGTTTTATAACAAAGGGATGCCAACCATGCACGGATTTTTGTCACAATTATTTTCCCTGAATAACCTTGAATTTATTGCCGTCTACGCTTGTATTGGTTTTATTTTTGCCAGTATCGTATTTGCCATTACTTGGGTGTCTATTCCTTTGATGCTGGACCGAGATACTGACGCCATTACCTCCATCATTATCAGCACAGTGGCATTGTTTGTGAACGTTCCTGCGACAATCTTCTGGTCTTTTTTAATTGTCGGTCTAGTTGTGCTGAGTTTTATGAGCTGGAACCTGGGATTTTTGGTTGCTATGCCTGTCGTCGGTCATGCAACCTGGCATGCGTATAGAGAAGTTGTTGGCAAACACGGTGATCCGGCTGAGTTCCGAGAATAGCCAGAACGCGTTTCCACTTGTGAGATGAGCTTTGGTAAATACACACGTCAACAGAAAAACTAACAAATTACCTACAATTCGTTACGTTTCCAAATAGTTATGAAACATCCTTTTGTTACTGTATAGAATTGCTTGACATTGCTTGTTCTTTCAATAGGTCTGTCAAGTGCTATTCCTGCATGTTTTCGCTGTCTTGGATTTTGGATAGACAAGATGCGCAGGTTTGTCCTAGTTCAGTGAGGGAGACGACAATGAGGCGTGTCAAAAAGGGATTGTTATTTCTTGTCGGTTTAGCGACCTTCACTACGGCCTTGGGTGACGGCATGATTGGTCCCTTACATATCTCCGATAGCGGAAATTCTTCGGTAACTCCAGATCTGATCACCTTAACGCAATTGGCAAACAAGGGCGATGCACATGCTCAGACCAAGCTTGGAGTGATGTATTTTCATGGTGACAGCGTTCAGCAAAATTATCAGCAAGCCATGCATTGGTTCCAGAGGGCTGCGGACAACGGGCATGCAGGTGCACAAACGAATTTGGGTTTGATGTATAGCAATGCTCTGGGCTTGCCTCAGGACTCCCAAAAAGCTGCGTACTGGTATCAAAAAGCGGCAGCACAGGGTTACTCCGTTGCATATCTGAATCTGGGCGTTTTATATTCATTGGGCGAGGGTGTCCGGCAGGATCTGAAACAAGCACTGATCTCCTATAAAAAAGCTGCATATCAGGGTAACCCGCATGCCCAGTACCGTTTGGGCACGATGTATGCAAACGGCAATGGCGTGCCTCATGACGATAAGAAAGCGGTATTTTGGTATGCAAAAGCTGCCGGACAAGGCTTGTCCAGCGCGCAGTTTAATCTGGGACTTAAGTATCTCAATGGTGAGGGAGTATCACAGGATGTGATTGAGGGATACAAGCTGATGATGATGGCGAGTTTTGATGCAGGTAAAAAATCTATGGATAGTCGCGACCTGGTGAGCGAGGGGGCGACTCAGGATTTGATTGACGACACCCAGCGCGTTTCAGAAACCTGGACACTAAGCTCTGAGACACAAGCTGATGATCAATCAAATATCAGTTTAATTGCAGAAGATATGCCTGATATCTAAGTGCTAGGATATGAGATCAGATGACGGTTCTTCGTATATCTGATTTTATACTGACGTATTTATAATTAGCGCAAGAAATCCTGCACTACTTTGAGCGTTGCCGCAGGATCTTCTTCTTGCGGAACATGTCCCAGCTGGTCAAAAATTTGTAACTGACTCCCTGGTATATCCCGATGAAATTCTTGTGCATATTTAACCGGTATCAGTTTGTCTTTTGCACCCCAGATGATCAATGTGGGTAGGTGCAAGGATTTAATCTTATCAGATCCGGCCCCGGCATCTAACTGCGAAAAACGCCTGACCAGTGCATGCCGGTTGCCCGCACGTAGCGTGGTTGCTATATATCGATCAACCAGTTCTGCTGTTACTTTACCCGGATTGCCGTAGACATTACGCACGCTCTTTTCCATCATATCTCGCGGTAAAGTTAATTCCACTAATTTATTCAACACCGGAGTGCGGGCAATTCTGAATCCTAGCGGAATAGATTCTGGAATAAATGCATAACCGGCAGCATCAACCAGGATTAATTTTTCTACCCGGTCTGGCCTGCTGGCGGCAACTTGCCATGCGATTTCACCACCGAGTGAGTTACCACCGAGGATACAGCGTTTTATTCCTAATTGATCCATCAGTTCGATGATGAAACGCACATACACCTGATTGCTGTAATCGTCTTGTACATTGGGGCCGGTTAAGCCAAAGCCAGGCAAGTCCATGCTGATAACCCGATGCTGCGTCTTCAGTACATCTGTCCAGCCTTCCCAGGTATGAAGGCTGGATGAGGTTCCATGGATTAAAATTATTGGCACTGGGTCGGAGGCGATACCCTGATCCCGGATATGTACATTCAATCCATGGAGATTGATGAAAGCCGAGGGTGCCGGAGCCCATTTTTGCTTTAAGTTCGCAAGAGGCTGATCAGGCGCCCATGTTGTGGCAACAAGCACGATCATAAAGAAAATAAGCGCAAGAAGCAGAATGCCAATGAATTGCATGCTTCGTTTTAGCATTGCTGCCTCCTAAGTTTATATATGTGAACCAAGAATCGATTATTTCAGGCTTGGTATTGCTTGTGGTTTCAAAGCCTTAACCGGTTGCTCTTTCAATTGACTATTCAGCATTTTCAACGCGACTTCCAATTGCTGGTCTTGCCCTGCAAAAGTCGCATGCGGAAGATTATCAACCTCAACGTCGGGAATCACACCCACCCCCTCGATCAGCCAGTGACCATCCATCGCAAATTGACCGTTTTCGGCAACTCTGACCATGCCATTATCGGCGAGACGATTATTGTCTGATAGCCAGACACCCGCACCCGCTGTGCGTTTCCCGACTAATGGTGCAAGTTTTAATGCTTTAATCCCTGCGGCAAAAGTTTCACCATCAGAATAGGTCAGTTCATCAATCAGGACAACCAGGTGGCCACGGAATGTTTGCTGCATGTTGGTGGAGGGTTGATTGTTCGGAGATGACCAGAAGGCCCAGGCTTTGCGCAATAATTTCTCAATAATCCAACTGTCGATATTACCGCCATTATTGCGGCGGACATCAATGATCAGGCCGTCTCGATCAATATTGCTATAAAAATCACGTGCAAAGCTGGCGATATCACGTGATCCCATTGCACGTAAATGTAAATAACCTATTTTGCCTTGAGATGCTGTATTCACGCGGTCACTGCGTGCTTGCTCCCAATCGCTATAACGCAGATTGTTTTGCTTGTCGATGTTGATGGGCGTGACGATGACTGCTTTAGCCGCGGCCTGTCCTCGCTGTATGTGCAGTAAAACCTGTTTGTCCGCCTGGTTTAACAGCAGATCAGAGATATCCCTTACGTCGGTCGTCTTCTTGCCATTGACCTCGGTAATCACATCGCCGTCTTTGATGTCCAGATCCGGTTGAGACAAAGGAGAGCGTCCGGCAGGTAATTCAGGTTCGCTATGGTAGATATGTTCAATGCGATAACCGTCTCCAGTTCGCGTCAGCACTGCTCCCAAACTTGCTGCCTGACCGTCTGGAGCCGCTTTGCGAATATCGCCAGGAGCGACTTGTGAATGCAGGGCACTGACTTCGCTGACCATCATGCCGAGTATGTCGTTGAGCTCTGTTCTGTCGGTGACACGATCAACCAGAGGGGCGTATTTATTGCGGATTTTGAGCCAGTCGACACCACGCATTTTGTCGTCATATAAAAAATCCCGGTGCATACGCCAGGCATCCACAAACATTTGCTGCCACTCTTCACGTGGGTTACTGTTAAACGACCAGTCATCAATTTTGACTTTCGCTTTACTAACGTCAGAGGGCTGTTTGGCACCCGCTTCCACAATCAGAAAGTCACTGGGAGCATGCGTCGCAAAGCTGCGGTAGTACACATGCTTTTTATCTGACGACAGGTCAAACTGACGCACGCCATTTGCAAAGACTTCCGGCTCAGGTGAGGTCTTGGTAATTGCCAGAGTTTTTAAAACGGCGTTACCTTCATTACCGTCTTGCTCCATGAAATACAGTCGCTTATCGTCTACCGCCAACCCGCGATAATTGCCAGATGCCAGTGGTACTTGATACAGCCGGTCGGCTAGTCCCGTATATTGGATAGCAGGCAGAATTTTTACAGCCGCATCGGTTTTTTTATCATCTTTAGTATCACCGGCGGGTTTGCCGGATGTTTTATCAGTGCTTTTGTCATCAGTTTTTTCCTTTGATTTATCTGCCTCTTTTTCGTTTGCCTTGCTTTCCACCTTATTTTCAATCTTATTTTCAATTTTACTCAGCTCGTCATCAGCCTTGAATGGAAAACGATTTGCTGACTGCAGAGCCAAGGCGTATATACCGCTGCGCTTGTCAAAAAACGGACCCATATTACGATCGCCCCAAGGTGATGGCGCCGTTGCCTGAAATGTTCTGGCAGATAAAAAATACAACCACTTTCCGTCAGGGGACAACGTCGGGGAGCGAGACTCATAGCGATCACTGGTCACGAATTGCCATTGCCTGGTAGCGACATCGTATAGACCAAGCTGTTCACGTTGCAGTCTGGAATTAGGCCGGGTGACTGCAATAGTTTTACTATCGGGTGACCAGACGATTTCTTCATGCCGGTCTACACCTATTTTTCCTGCATCATCAATGATGACATTGGATTTACTCGCCAGATCGAGGAGCCAGAGTCTGCCACGTTTATCGCTATGCGCCAGCCATTTGCCGTCAGGGGAGGGGACTAATTGCCAGCGATGCACATCGCCGTTATGAGTGAGTGCCTCAGCTTTGCCACTGCCGTTAGCAGGGAAGCGCCAAATCTCGTTTTCACCAGTGGCGTCTACGATCGCATAAACCCATTTGTCATCATGCGAAAATACCGCGGATCGTCCCCGTGCACCTGCTGGAAGCGCAATATCGATGCGCCTTTGTACGCCTGTACCTGCGATCGTCAAGTGTCCGCGAGCGGTGAATAGCAGGCGCTCTTCTTTGCCCGCCAATTCAACTTCAGTCAATTGTTCCAGTGGATTTTTTATTTGTCGATTGCGTTGCTGATCAAAGTCGGAGAGCGGATCAATATTGATACCTTGGTCCTTATTGCTTTCGATCTCGAGTACATGTAAATCGGCGCCAAGCTGATAGACGATTTTACCGTCACCTAGGGCTGCATTCCGGACATCCCAGTCCGCATGTTTACTCAGCGCCTGGATATTTTTACCGTCGGCATTAGCCGTCCATATGTTATAAGCGCCCTGGCGATCGCTCACGAAATAGAGCTGGCCTTTCCACCACATGGGACGTTTATTATTACTTTTCTCTTCAGGAAAAAGATTGATCGCTTCTGATTTTCCCTGCAGATCATATTTCCACAGCTGTGCATAGGCACCGCCACGATATTGTTTGGCGTTGTCGCCGGTCATGTGCAGACCATAACGTGTGAAATATAGGGTTTGACCGCTGTCATCGAGTACCGCTTCATTGGCATCGGCAACAGGAAATACTTGTCGTTGCAGAGTGAGCGGGTTGATCGCGGCGACTACCCGGTGTGCTGACGGACCAATTGAATTTTGCATCGTCGTCAGGACGTCACCTTGTTTCGACCAGCCTAATACGGTGACCACGCCATTCTCAAAACTGATGCGCTTAGGCACACCACCGGACAGCGGCATGACATACGCTTCCATCGCACCCTCATATGAAGCAGAAAAAGCTAACCATTTGCCGTCATGCGAGATTGCCGAGTTCAGTTCTGTCGCCGGGTGCGTGGTAAGTCTTTGCGCCTGCCCTCCGGTCTCAGCGACTTTCCATAAGTCACCTTCCGAGGTGAACACGACAGAGCCTCCTCTGATAGCAGGAAAACGCGGATAAGCCGGCACTGCATTGGCGAATAAGGACGTGGCAGCCAGTGCACAAAGAATAGGGGCTTTTAAACGCTGTGGTGAAATTTTCATGGGCGATAGTCGATGTCTGGGTAATGGTCTGGTGGATGATTTGGCGTTCGTGGTCTCGTTCAGTGATCTTGTGTATTGAGACACTTATTTTCTTGCTAAATCAGAAAATTATTTTGTCATATTTTCTTTTTATTTCCACCATTTGAGTATTTTTCTACACAAATTGAAGCTGAAAGGTAAAAAATAGTTGATGTGCGGCAATTATTTGGGGGAATTCCGGCGCATAATCGTATTAATAAATTTCCACATGGAAATAAATTTAACTGATGTGAGCAGGATTACGCGGCTAAACAAGGCTGATAAGACCGATTGATGCGAGGATGTCATGAGACCCAACGATGTGATGAAAGTTCTGATGCCTCTGGGCTTATTGTTGGGTGGAGTGAGTGCCCATGCGCAAAGTACCAGTTTTACGATTAACACGAGTCTTGAGCGTAAGGCGATCAGTCCGCTGATTTATGGATACAACGCTTATGCGGATGGTACCAACCGTGCGGGCTGGGAGAATCAGGGCGGGCAAGCCTCCCTGCAAAGTTTGAATCTCGCATCCAGACGGCTTGGTGGTAATTCCATGACCAGCTATAACTGGGAAAATGGTGTGAGTAATTCCGGTGAGGATTGGTGTAACTCATCCAATGCGGCTGTCAGTGCAGTCGCTGGCGCAGGTAATCCATCAACGGCGGCAGGGCTGGCCTATTACGCTCCCGGAGCTGCTCTGGTCAGCTTTCATGATCAATCACTGTCGTTAAATACCTATTCTTTATTGCAGCTTCCCGTCGCTGGCAAGCTCCCAAAAGACATCGTCAATCTGTATCCGCCAAGTTCATGCCAGGGATATGATTTGTGGCAGAGCTCAGCGGGGCCATCGAATATCGACACTGCCCGCTGGTTGACCATCGTGAACGATAAGCCAGCGTCTTTGGGGAGTTTATCTACAGCGCCGACTTTATCAGATGATTTTGTGTATCTGGATGAAGAATTGAATTTCCTGATTCAGAAATACGGCAACTCACAAACAGCAAGCGGGATAAAAGGCTATGAGCTGGATAACGAGCCGGATCTCTGGCATCACTGGGCAGATGCCAACAATGGCAGCGGTACGCATCCGAACTTGTATCCTGCGTTCACTACGGTCGCAGATGTCGTGCAAAAAAATATTGCACTGGCCTCGACGATCAAGAGAATGGATAGCTCTGCACAGACCTATGGGCCTGCGATCAGCGGTTATCTTGGCCTTTTTAGTCTTTGGGCTGTTTGGGATGGCACGCAATCCCATCAGCCTGCAGACTGGTCTAGTTATAACGTAGAACCATTTGTCAGCAACTCGACCGGCGATCGTTATCGTTACAACGGGATGACGATGGCAAATACCTACCTGTCAGCGATGAAAAATGCTTCGCAGCAAGCGAATAAGCGCTTGCTCGACGTATTTTCATTTCATTATTATCCGCAAGCCTCATACAACTCAATAGATCGGGTGCAAGCGACACGTAGCCTGTGGGATGCCAGCTATGTCGAACCGAGCTGGATTACACAAACCGGCAATGGATTTACAGACGGGCGCGGCTTACAAATCGTGACCAAGCTCAAACAGGCCATCAATGATTTTTACCCCGATACCAAGTTGGCGATTACGGAATACAACTTCGGTGGCAAAGATGACGTCTCCGGTGCAATTGCACAAGCCGATGCCTTAGGCATATTTGGCAAGCAAGGCGTCTACCTGGCGACGTATTTTGGTGATGCTGAGGGATTCGTTGCGTCTGGGTTCAAGATCTTCCGTAACTACGACGGCAGAATGTCGAGCTTTCCAGAGATATCCGTACAGGCACTGGCCAGCAATAATGCAAATGGCGCAGTCTATGCCGCAGTCAGTGCGGCCGATCCCTCTACTTTGCATATCATTGCCATTAACCGGCTCACTACCGCAATGACGGGCAACTTTCAGATTACCAATCCGGTGAATTTTAAAACGGCACAAGTTTGGGGCGTGAGTGGAACGACCACAGCAATTACCGCACAAACAGGCCTGAGCAATATTAAATCCAATAAATTCAGCTACCGGATGCCTGCCAGCTCAGTTTTGCATTTTGTTCTGAAGCCGTAAAATTCATGTAATCTCAAAAAACACTGGTGGCGTAACAGTTGTGACCTGATGGGAATGTGGAGTCATGGACAAGAAGATTCTGTATTTACTCCCAATAACCCAAGCGTCGCATCCACGCCGCGATATCGCGCTGACTCTCATCGCCAGTGTTATACAGAGTCTGTTTTGCGTCCGGAATATCTTCCGGTAAGCGATGTTGGCCAAGTTTAAATTTTCCTTCCAACTGATCAATCTTGATGCGAAAGGCCACTATGCCTTTTAATAAACCATCTCTTGCAGCATCCGGCATTTGATCAAAATTTAACTGGAAGTCAGGTTCATGATGAGTGATGAGCTTTGTCAGTACTGAAAGTTTTTCGGTCGCTTCGTGCATAACGCTCGCTTTGCCGCTTGCGTGAACGCTGATGTAGTCCCAGGTTGGTACCCGGTTACCTGGCTTGAATAAACCAGGTGAAACATAGGTATGCGGTCCGTGGAAAATCGCCATAGTGCGGTTTCCTTTTTCCATGGCTTGCCACTGTGGGTTGCTTCGTGCCATATGACCATCGATCACGATGTGTCCTTCATGTGCCTCTGCAAGTACCGGAATGTGACTGGCAAACGGGGTGCCGCCGATGTCACAGACCAGACTGACGAAGTTGTAGCGACGCATGACTTCCAATAGCAGCGCGGGATCATCTTGTTTAAAGTGAGGAGGAAGGTACATGCCACTGACTTTCTTATCGCAAAAGAGAGAGGGTACTGCGTCATGTCGTTACGTCACGCAGTACGGAGAGATGAGTTTATTTTTGGTTGTGTCAGCACTAGGCCGAGCATCACGATCATCTGGTCGATTTCTTCGGTGCTGACATTCAATGCCGGCATGAAGCGCAACAGATCCGGGCGCGGTGAATTCAGCAACAAACCAACAGGCTCCATATCGCGGGCGATTTCAACGATTTTTGCACCGATGTCGCTGCCGAGTTTAAGCGCACGCAATAAACCTTCGCCGCGCTCACCTTGCAGACCGAATTGCTCAGAGAGTTTCAGCAGTTGCTGGCTCAGATAGTCACCCTTTTGATTGACAGATGCTAAGAATCCCGGTGCCAGTAATTCTTTGATTACTGCTACACCAACTGCGGTAATCAGCGGATTTCCGTTATAGGTCCCACCTTGGTCTCCGGGTACGAAGCATGCAACTTCTTCACGGCATAGTAGTGCTGCCAGAGGTACGCCGCCGCCAATGCCTTTGCCTAGCGTCATGATGTCAGGCTCAATACCGGACAACTGATAGCCGAACAACTCGCCGGTGCGACCCATGCCGGATTGCACTTCGTCGACGATCAGCAGCACATTGTGTTGTTTGGTCAATGCGCGCAGTGCTTGCATGAATTCACGGCTCGCAGGGAGCACACCACCTTCGCCTTGAACCGGTTCCAGCATGACTGCGACCGTTTTATCGGAGATTAATTTTTCGACCGAGGCGATGTCGTTCAGATCGGCTTTTGGAAACCCTGTAACTTGCGGTGCAAAAATCGTGTCCCAGCCAGGTTTGCCAGAAGCTGACATCGTCGCCAGAGTACGGCCATGAAAACCGTGATCAAAAGTGATTATCTCGAACGCACCATTCTTGTTTTTCTGCCCCCATTTACGTGCCAGTTTAATGGCACCTTCGTTCGCTTCCGCACCGCTATTGGCAAAAAATACGCGGTCAAAACACGAATTGTCGGTCAGCAGTGTCGCCAGCTCGATTGCCGGTGCATTGTAAAAAGCAGGCGAAGGATTAACCAGTTTTTTTGACTGAGCAACCAAGGCATCTGTTATACATTGCGGTGAATGACCGAGGCAATTCACTGCCCAGCCTTGTAAATAGTCGAGATAGCGCTTGCCCTTGTGGTCAGTCAGCCACATACCTTTGCCTTCGGTAAAAACTAGCTCTGGCCTAGGTGTGATGTACATGAGGGCATTGACATTGTACTGACTGAATTCCATTTCAAAACTCCTGATTAGGGTGAAGGACGATGACTAGAGTGAATCGATAAAGCGAGCAGATATAAAAAAAGCCACAGGTGAGGCCTGTGGCTTAGATATGCTGTGCGGTTATTTGACGCGCACGTTCACTAACACATCTGCCCAGGCTCGCAGAGCGAGATACGACGTCGCGCGATATTTGGTGAAGACATGTCAGTAAAATTTTTCATAAAACGGATAGTAGGACGTTTTTTGCGATGCGTCAAAATGTTTTTTCAGTTTTTTTAACAGCAAGATTTATACTGCCAGATCCGCTTCTGAGGTGAATGAGTCAGCATAAAACTCGTCTTCCGGTAACTGACACTGTTTGACAAAGTCCCGTTTGGCAGAATCTACGACAACCGGAGCGCCACATGCGTACACCTGATAGCCAGACAAGTCTGCATGATCGGCAATCACGGCTTGATGCACAAAGCCAGTCCTGCCAGCCCATTGATCTTCTGCAATGGCATCGGATACCACTGGTATATAAGTGAGATTAGGCAGAGTTGTTGCCCATTCCTCGCACAAGCCATGCATATACAAGTCTTGCGGACGGCGTCCGCCCCAGTACAAAGCGACCGGACGTGTCGACTTGGTGTAGATCAGATGCTCAACGAGCGCTTTAATCGGGGCAAAGCCAGTACCGGATGCCAATAAGATAATTGGTTTTTCAGAATCTTCACGCAGGAAAAAGCTTCCCTGAGGGCCTTCGAAGCGCAGGATGTCGCGCTCTTTCAGCGTACCGAATACTTGGTCTGTGAACAGGCCGCCTGGCATGTGACGCACGTGCAGCGTAATTTGCTCGTCCATATGTGGCGCGTTCGCCATACTGTAGCTACGACGTTTGCCGTCACGCAGCATGAACTCGATATATTGTCCTGCGCGGTATTGCAGTCTCTCGTTGGCGGGTAACTGCAATGCAATCAGCATCACGTCGTCAGAAAGTTTTTCTAATTTTGCGACGCGGCTAGGCATTTTCTTCAGGGGATAATCGCCGCTTGCTGCGATCTCACGGGCTTCAATCGTAATATCTGCATCAGGTCTGGCGCAACAAAACAAGGCCCCCCCTTGTGCTTGCTCTTCGTCTGATAAGGCTCTTTGCTGGTGATTGCCATGGGTTACACTTCCGGCAATCACTTTACCTTTGCAGGAGCCACAGGCGCCGTTTTTGCAGCCGTATGGCAAACCTATGCCTGAACGCAAGGCGGCTGCTAAGACGGTTTCGCCTTCATCACAGCTAAACTGATGGCCACTTGGAGTAACAGTTACTTGAAAAGTCATACAATCCCGAATAAATAATGTCGATGAAAAATACTGTGGAAAAAAATACCAGAATCCGCTTCGCCAAACCCCGCCTGTTAATTCTCGGCTGCGGAGATGTCGGTATGCGCTTGCTACCTTTGCTTAAAGATCAGTTTCGCGTATTTGCTGTCACGAGTCAGCCTAGCAGACATGCCGAGCTACGTGCTGTCGGTGCCATACCGCTTACCGCTGATCTGGATCAGGTGCATACGCTAAGGCGTCTGGCAGGGCTGGCATCCCATATTATTCATCTTGCACCGCCGCGCAGTGAAGGGACATATGATCAGCGAACCCGAAATTTGATCGCCATTTTACCTGACAAGAGCTCGCTTGTTTATGTCAGCACGACGGGCGTCTATGGCGATTGTTCTGGTGTGGTCTTTGATGAAACACGGCCATTGCATCCACAAAACGCAAGGGCGTTACGTCGGGTCGACGCAGAAAATCAATTACGACAGTGGGCCAGGCGCAGTCAGTCTCGCCTCAGTATTTTGCGTGTCCCCGGTATTTATGCTGCAGACCGCCTGCCTCTGGAACGTTTGAATAAGGGAACTCCGGCACTAATTGACCGTGATGATGTCTATACCAACCATATTCATGCCGAGGATTTAGCTTATCTGATCCGTCTTGCTTTGTTTCGCGGCAGTGCCAACCGCGTTTATCACACGGTCGATGACAGTGACATGAAAATGGCGGCTTACTTTGATTTGGTTGCCGATGTGTTTGAGTTGGCCCGTCCACCGCGTTTAGCCCGCAGCGAACTTGCGCAGCAAGTATCACCGGTGTTGTTGTCGTTCATGTCCGAGTCCCGTCGTTTGCTGAACCAACGTATGAAATCCGAATTAGGTGCGCGCCTGACTTATCCGAATGTGCAGTACGGTGTAGCTGCAGCAAAATCTCAGCTATTAGCAGAGGTGACGATCGGCAAATCCAGATAAAAGCGAGAGCCGCGGCCCTCGATACTGGTAAAGCCGATTTTGCCGCCCATTTTTTCAATCATGGATTTCGATAGACTGAGTCCCAACCCTGTCCCTGCGTATTTACGTGCTGCCTTTGCATCTTCCTGACTGAATTTCTGAAAAATATTTTTC
The DNA here is from genome assembly GCF_049340165.1 of Undibacterium sp. Xuan67W. Taxonomy (NCBI): domain Bacteria; kingdom Pseudomonadati; phylum Pseudomonadota; class Betaproteobacteria; order Burkholderiales; family Oxalobacteraceae; genus Undibacterium; species Undibacterium sp. Xuan67W. The sequence continues at coordinate 14,948 of NZ_JBMPPN010000005.1, read as the reverse complement.
TGGAATTCAGCCGAAATGCCGATGCCATGGTCAATCACCTCCACTCTGACCCAGTCATCCAGCCGATTAATCTCTACGGCAACCTGACCGTTCTTCGGTGAAAATTTAATCGCATTAGAGAGCAGGTTGGACAGTACTTGCGTGAAACGTTGGGTGTCGACCGTCACGAGCATATCGGCAATCTGTTCTGCGTCAAACAGTAGTTTGATGGAAAAATTCTGCGCATAGCCTATATTGGCATCGACCGTCGATTTAACTAGGTCACGTAACTGGATGCTCTCCATCTGGAATTGCATGCCGCCGTATTCAAGCTTCTCAAAATCCAGTAAATCATTGATCAGTAAGGTCAGGCGTGATGCGTTATCGTTCGCCATCTGTATCAATTTTTTGATTGGCTCAGGTAAAGTGCCGCTGACACCTCCCATCAGCAAGCCGAGCGCGCCGCGAATCGATGTCAGTGGCGTACGTAATTCGTGTGACACGGCGGACACAAATTCACTTTTCAATTTTTCGATACGTTTTTGCTCAGATAGATCATGCAAAATCAATACCAGTAAATTTTGTGTTCCTAGTTCGACTTTTGCCAGCGCCAGTTCAAGAGGGAAATCGATATTGCCCCGTTTTTTGCCAATCACTTCCATGCGTGTAGGAATGCCATGATGCACATATTCTTCTGATAAATAACTTTGCAAGTAAGTGTTCGCGGTGTGATCCGGGAATAATTCTTTGATGTTGTGACCAAACAGCGTGCCTAGCGGATAAGCGAAGAGCGCTTCTGCTGACTGATTTGCCGATGCGATAAAACCACGCATATCCGTTGTCACAATACCTTCCGCGGCATTGGAGAGAATCGCACTCAGGCGCTCTTCGCTGTCATGGAGCTGACTGGTACGTTGTGCCACCAGCGTCTCTACATTAAAGGTGTGCGCTGTTGCGACAAGCAAATAAATACCCAGCAGACTGGAGAACATCAAGCCGCCTATCATGGTCGACCAGGTAATCCAAGAGATATGACTATCCCAGTAACTACGTGAGGGCTGTGCCAGAAACGCATATTGCCGACCGCCGAAATCAATCGTCGACTGGAACAAAAAAGTCAGGTTTATTTCAGAGATGGTGTCATAAAAAATACCATTCGCTCCAGGATAGGAAAGATCATAAAATTTCAGCAAGAAGAGTTTTTTTTCCTCTGGTGTGAGCAAATCGGCGATCAGGTTTTTGATACTGACGATGCTGACAGCCGCACCTCTAAATGCATTCTCCCGATCTTCTGTGGTGGTCAGCGCCTTACCCTGCTCATAGACAGGTGCAAATAGCATAACGGAGGAGTGAGAATCTTTTTCAGATATAAAAGCAATCGGATCGGTTGCTACTACATTGCCACTATCACGTGCCTCTTCGATGGCATTGCGCCTGGCGGTACTGGTGCCGATGTCATAGCCAAAAAAAGTTAAGGCATTCGCAAATGGTTCAATAAACGTTACCGGAAAATATTCCTTGTAGTCCTTTGCTTTGACGAACTCGCCTGAAGTGTTTTTTTCAGTAATCTGAAAATTGATAAAACCTTCTTGCAGCACTGCATTCTCAAATTTTTGCCTGTCTTCGCGTCCCACTCTCGGAATCCACAACAAGGCGGAGATTGCCTTATGCGTTTGCAGCGTATATTCATTAAAGATATTGAAGTCGGTGCGAGTGACGCCTTTAGATGCTGCAAATAAGCGTTCAATATTTTTCACCGCATCCGCATGCACATCCAATTGATTTTGCAGGCTCTGGCTCAATCGTGCTGCCTCCAGACGGAATTCAAGGTGTTGCTTTTGTTCTTCACGATGACGGATAAAAATAAACGCGACGAAGACCATCAGTAGGCAGATGGTTAGCGGCAGCATGACGCTATAGCGCCGTGAAAGCCAGATCTCACGAGGCTTCGCGAGGGGAATCAGTACGATCGGCGTGATCGTCAGCACACCCAGAGTATCGCCTATCCACCACGTGACCCAATGGCTGAGGATTTGCTCTGACGAGATCACGTCGAGGTGGTACAACGAGACGATACCAACGCTGGCACTGGTCAGGCATCCGATTAATCCTCCCCATACAAAGAACCGGAAAATCTCACGATCAATATTCAATGCCAGATTGTTCTTCAGTCTGGTGCGCACCAGATACGTGCTGATATAGGCTTGTAAGCATGCGCCGGTTGCGAGTAATGCGGGCAACAGCAGGCTTGTGAACTGAAATGATTTTGCATTGTCAGATCCGATGACGACATTGACCAGAAACGCACCGAGGAATACACCGGGCAGCAGCCGGTAGCCTTGCGTCAAAATGATACCTAAGGCCAGGCCGGCAGGCGGATACACGGCAATCGCATAACCGGGCGGTATGGCAAGCAGTAATGACAATCTACCCAGCACGGCATAAGCGATAGCTAAAGTCAGTATTTGAACAATCAAATTTGACTTCAGACTATGAAGTATGCGCTGAGCTAAAGCGGGCATTAAGATTCCTTAAGGATCATAAGCTGTCGACCTGCCGGTTTGGCATAGTCGATGCAAACACATACCAGGCAAAATCATACGACCAATACAAACACGTGATTACACTAATGACGATGTCACTTTGAGTACTTCATCCGCTGTGGTTAATCCCTCGATGATTTTATATGCGCCAGCAATACGCAAAGGCTTCATCTGATCTGAAACACTTTGTGCTCTGAGTGCATGAATATCAGACTCAGGACGAATCAATTTACTGAATGCCTGGGTTACGGTCAACAGCTCATACAGGCCTGTACGGCCTTTATAGCCGGTTAAACGACACTCGGGACAGCCTACCGGACGGTAAATCATTGCCGGTTTTGGAATTCCCCATTCTTCGGTCAGGCTTTTCCATACGGCATCCGGCATTTCACCGTCACCGGATTTACAGTGTGGACAAAGCGTTCTGACCAGACGCTGCGCCAGAATGCCTATCATGGTTGCTTCTAGTAAATAGTAGGGTACACCTAGTTCGAGCAGACGCATGATCGCTGATGGGGCATCATTGGTATGTAAGGTAGACAGTACCAGATGGCCGGTCAAGGCGGCCTGAATCGCCATCTCGGCTGTCTCCAGGTCGCGAATTTCACCGACCATGATGATGTCAGGATCCTGCCGCATCAGTGCGCGTACGCCGTCAGCGAAATTCAAATCAATCGACGACTGTACCTGCATCTGATTGAATGCTGGTTCTACCATTTCAATCGGATCCTCGACGGTACAGACGTTAACGTCAGAGGTGGCCAGGGCTTTTAGTGTCGTATATAGCGTTGTTGTTTTACCTGATCCGGTTGGTCCCGTGACCAGAATGATGCCATGTGGCTTGCTGGTCAGCTGATCCCAGCGCATCGCGTCTAACGGCGGAAAACCAAGTTCCGGCAATGTCTTGACGACGACTTCCGGGTCGAAAATACGCATGACCACTTTTTCGCCGAATGCTGTTGGCAAAGTCGATAAACGTAATTCGACCTCCTGGCCATCGGCTGTGCGTGTTTTGATACGACCATCTTGCGGGCGACGTTTTTCAATCACGTCCATACGACCTAGTAACTTGATCCGTGCGGTCATTGCAATCATGACGGTTGCCGGTACCTGATAAACCTGATGCAGCACACCGTCAATCCGGAAGCGAATTACCGCCAGTTCACGTTTTGGTTCCAGGTGAATATCCGATGCCCGCTGATCAAACGCAAATTGCCATAGCCAGTCAACAATGTTGATAATGTGCTGATCGTTCGCATCGACCTGTTTATTCGCCTTGCCTAATTCAACTAATTGCTCGAAGTTATTGCGTAAGGCAGCGTCGTTGTTACTCGATTTTTTCGCGTCTTTAATTGATTTTGCCAGAGAAAAAAACTGGGCGATGTATTGAGAAATATCAAGTGGATTTGCCAGTACCAGGCGGATTTCCTTGCGGGTGATTTTGGCGATCTCTGCCTGCCATTCGGTATTGAACGGATCCGTTGTGGCGATTGTCACGCTATCCGGTGTCGATTCGACAGGCAGAATGTTAAAACGTGTCGCGTAGGTCGATGACATCACATCCGAGACACGGGTGAAATCGATCTTTAATGGATCAATCCGGTAAAACGGGAGCTTGACCTTGTGAGCAGTCCACTCGGTGAGCCAGTCCAGCGTCAATTGCTGATGAGGTTTTTTGGCCGAATGCAATTTCGCCTGAGCCACGGCCGTCAGCGTATGCATGGCCGCCGGGCCGTTGCGCAAGATGGCCTGCGCATTGTTGAACTCTGTTTTCGCATTTTCCTTGAGGATGACGCCATCTGCCATCAGCCAGGTAAAAATTTGCTGCATGTTCAACGTGTGATGTGCTGATTTAGTCATGGTGCTCAGTTCGAAAAATAGTTCATGCAGGATCAGTCGCTGTCAGGAGTGCTTTGACCCAGGACTTGGCTGGCAACTTGGTCAGTGCCTTAATGTTATCGGCGCGTTGAGTTAACAAAGAAAAATCAGGTTTGATTGCCTTCTTGAAAGCGATCGCGACGACATTCCCGTCATGCACTTGCGGCAGGCACAGCACCTGATCGAATGCGTAGCGCAATGCCTTCAGGTTCTTTGCGTAACTCGGGTGATCACCAAATAAATTAACGGTCAATATGCCGTCTGGCACCAGACATGCCGCACACGCTTCGTAGAATTCTGCACTGTCCAGCACGGGGCCGCGTGCAGTTGCATCATATAAATCGACTTGTAAGACATCGAATTGCTCTAGATTCGCCGGGTCATTAACGAATTCCAGCGCATCCATTTCGATTACCTGAAGGCGATCATCATTGGCGGGGAGCTTAAACATGCTCTCGCAGATCGCGATCACAGCAGGATTCAGGTCCACGGCAGTGACTTTGGCCTGTTCAAACTGGCGATGACAAAACTTGGTCAGTGCACCGGTTCCCAGTCCCAGTTGCACGATATGGCGCGGTTCGCTGATAAACAGCATCCACGTCATCATTTGTTGCGCGTATTCGAGTTCTATCCAGTCGGGTTTGCGCAGGCGCATTGCGCCTTGTACCCATTCGGTACCAAAGTGCAGATAACGAACGCCATCAAGTTCGGACAGGGTGATGGGAGTAAACTTAGGTTTGCGGGCAGCCTTGGGGGACGCGGTCGCTGCGGCTCTGGGGCCTGAGCGATGGTTGGCTTCGGCTTCTATGGATTTTCTTTTGATCAGCATTTGTCCATTTTACCCAGTACAGGCAGAGAAATAGTGAATTCTTCGCAGGTCTTTACAAAAATTCGTACCTTAAGCAGGCCATCATCCGTCGATTTTGTAAAAAAGCTGCGAATATCACCATCGCGTTTCTCTGAAAACCGTGACAATGCTATGCGATATGGTGCAAAGCCGCATCGGAATAAGCCGGCAAATTGGAACCTTTTGTTACATATATAATCGTATGCTTACTATTTCTGGCTACCAGCCCATTTATTGACTCTTCCCCAAAAAGGACAACGCTGTGAAAAGACATCTCCTAAGTGCACTGACCTTAAGTTTGCTTGCCGGTTTCGCCTCTGCTGCTGACGCACCTAAAACGACAAAAACCGGGCCACTCTCTGGCATTGATGTTGAATATATCGAGCCTTCCGTACGTGCCCAAGATGATTTTTTCACGCATTTGAATGGTAAATGGCTCAAAACCACCGAGATTCCTGCGGATAAATCCAGCTGGGGCGCGTTTGCGAAATTACGTGATGACACGCTGCCACAACTGAAAAGCCTGATTGAGACAGCGCAGCTAGAAAAGAAAAAAGCGGGTTCCGATGAGCAAAAGATCGATGATTTTTACAGCAGCTACATGGATGAAAAAAAGCTAGAAATCTTGGGTTATAAACCGCTGACCGGCGAATTGCAGGCGATACGTGCGATCAAAGATAAAAAAGCGATTCCAGCCCTGATCGCTCACATGAATCAGATCGGTGTTGGCGCGCCTTATGCGATCTATGTCGGACAAGACGCCAGAGAATCAAGCAAGTATGCCGCCTACCTGACTCAGGGAGGTCTGGGTTTGCCGGACCGTGATTATTATCTGAAAAAAGATGACGCAAAACTCGCCGATGTCCGCGCGAAATACGAGAAACACATAGAAAAAATTCTTAGCCTGGTCGGTGAGAAAGATGCAGCCGCGCGCGCCAAAACTATTGTAGCCTTAGAGACCGCCATTGCAGAAGTCCAGTGGACAAAGGTAGAGAACCGCGATCCGGTCAAGCGTTATAACAAACTGGCAATTGCGCAGCTCGACGGTATCGCACCGGGCTACGATTGGAAAACTGCCTTGTCCTCATCAGGCATCGCGAATAAAGTCGATTACGTCATCGTCAGTCAGCCAAGCTATGTGACGGGTTTTAATCAGGTACTCAATAATACCGATCTGGCCACTTGGAAATCGTATTTTGAGTGGCATCTCCTGCGCAGCTATTCCGAGTATTTGTCTAAAGATTTTGTTGATGCAGATTTCGCGTTTTATGGCACGACGATTACAGGTGTGACCGAAATGCGTCCTCGCTGGAAGCGTGGCGTTGCCTCGGTCGAAGGTGCTTTAGGCGAAGCCGTGGGGAGAAAATATGTAGAACAATATTTTCCGGCTGAGCGCAAAGCGCGCATGGAACAATTGGTCAAAAATTTGCTCGTCGCCTATAAGCAAAGTATCGACACTCTGGACTGGATGAGTCCGGAAACCAAAAAAGAAGCGCAAGCCAAACTCGCTAAATTCACACCAAAAATCGGGTACCCCAACAAGTGGCGCGATTATTCCGCGCTGACTGTGGTCGCCGGTGATCTGGTCGGTAACGCTATGCGCTCCAGTACCTTTAGCTACAACCGCCGCATCAATAAACTAGGTAAGCCGATTGACAGAGAAGAGTGGGGCATGACACCGCAAACAGTGAATGCGTATTACAGCTCTACCATGAATGAAATCGTCTTCCCCGCCTCGATTTTGCAGCCGCCATTCTTTGATATGCGTGCCGACGATGCCGTAAACTACGGTGCAATCGGCGCCGTAATCGGTCACGAGATCAGCCATGGTTTTGACGACAAAGGTAGTCAGTCGGATGGTGACGGCAACCTGCGCGACTGGTGGACCAAAGAAGATCGTAAAAACTTCTCCGCAAAGACCGACATGCTGGTCGCCCAATACAATAGCTATAGCCCATTACCCGGTTATAACGTGAATGGCGAACTGACGCTGGGTGAGAATATCGCCGACAATTCTGGTGTTGCCATTGCCTTTAAAGCATATAAATTGTCATTGAATGGCAAGGATGCACCGGTGATCGACGGATTGACTGGCGATCAGCGGTTTTACATGGGATTTGCACAGGTATGGCGCAGCAAAATGCGTGATGCACAGCAGATCGTCCAGGTTAAAACCGACCCGCATTCACCAGGCCAGTTCCGTGCGAATGGTACGATGGTCAATCAACCCGGCTTCTACGAGGCGTTCGGCGTGAAAGAAGGCGACAAAATGTATCTGGCACCTGAGAAACGCGTGATCATCTGGTAACACTCGGATAATTCGTCTGCAGTCAGCAACTTTGCAATGGCCTAATGAACATTAGCATCCGAATACCGGGCTGGTAGCCCGGTATTTTTTTGCTCGTTTGATTGGATGGAGAAAATGAATGTAATGCAAATTGAATTAACTCATTGGTCAATTCGATTGGAGCTGCTTCCACTCCATTAATTTTTCCTCAAAACTCCGCATCGCATTAGCTGGTGATGATGATGGCAAAATCATCGTAGTAAAACCTAGCGCTTCAAACTGTGGTGCAAACTTACCCGACGCCTTGCCATTAAAAGCCATACGCTTTAGTGCCGGATACTGTTCGCGCAGCCATGCAAATTCGTTTGCCTGGGCATTGCGGATATTGGTATCCAGACTGCCTTTACGATGACAGGTATCGATCACATCCCATAGACCAAAACCATGCACCAGCAAGCGTGGTAGCCGTTCTTCATACGTCAGCGATGCCAGATCCTCCTCCGTCACTGCCGATATCAGCCGCCAGAACTGGTTGTGCCGGTAGGCATAATATTGCCGTGCCTCCAGCGATGCGACCCCGGGAAAACTGCCCAGTATCAGCGTATGTGTCTGTGCATTGATGACCGGCGGGAAGCCGGATAAATTGCTTACATCGTTTGCAAGATCCATTTTCATAAAAATCTGGCCATGCGCGGCTTCTTGAATAAGGGGAATACAAATAAGATTTTTAGTCGATCCAAAAAAACACCGTCAGCGATTCAGGGCAAATTAAAGTTGACGCACTAAAAATTTTTAACATTTTTTAACAAAATTTCTTTAATACTAATTATGATCCAGTCTCGCCAAAAATAAATCCCTCACGATCTCGTTTGAATCAGCGTAAAAGCCGATGGCGACTGACAGAGATGAGGCGCAAGACACGATAATTCGACGATTACATGCAAATGGACCAAATGGACCAAATTGATCATATGACAGATCAGACTCCCGTTGACGCAAGCGCGCTGGCAGGCACTCCCAACCCTTCGAACTCCGCTGATTTTTCGCCAGCGATCACATTAGCAGCGTATGCGGATTCGCTACACGATCAAGTCGCCAAGACATCGCCGGTCACGAATCAGGATATCTATTTTACTGGTAGTGGCAAAGAATATTTCCGAATCTGGATAGTGAATCTGTGCCTGACGATTGCAACCTTCGGTATTTATTCTGCCTGGGCTAAGGTCAGGCGCTTGCAGTATTTTGACCGTAATACGCAGTTGTCTGGCGCTGTCTTCAATTTTCACGGTGATCCGGTGGCGATTCTGCGTGGCCGCCTGATCGCTGTCGTACTGCTGTTTGCGTATCACTATGTATTCCAGTTATCCAAGACGATAGGGATTCTCGTTGTTGCCTGTATCTTGCTTGGAATGCCGATGATGTTACGTAGTGCGCAGCGTTTCCGTTTGCGTAATACCAGTTATCGTGGCTTGCGATTTAATTTTCACGGATCGGTGACGGGAGCGTATCTGACTTATCTGCCGGTCGTTACTGTATTTTTATTACCCGGACTAATTGGTGCTTTGTACCCACACAGGCCGCTATGGATTTCTGTTTCCCTACTTAGTTATCTCGCCTGGCCGTGGTTGCATGCCAATATGAAGCGATATCAACATGGGAATTTTTCTTATGGAACCCTGCAGTCTGATTGCACATTAAAAAGATCGGCGTTTATCTCCACCTATGTAGTCGCTGGATTCTTCATGCTCGGCGTCGCTGTCGTTGTTGGCATTGCCTCTGGCGTTGGCGTTGCCATTTATCAGCATATTGTTGCGTCCAATGCGGATCCTTTATTACGCAGTCAATTTTTTGTAACCGTTCTGGTCGCCATTGCTGCCTTACTTTTCGCTTACTTCGCTTACCTCGTTTGTGGACCGTTTGTGCAAGCGACGATCTGGAACAAGGTATGGTCATCTACCTTGCTTACCGGATTTACGATTCACTCCGCAGTACCTCGCTGGAAATATCTGAAGTTGCAATCCGTGAATGTCATCCTGACCTTATTGACACTCGGCTTATACAGACCGTTTGCCGTAGTACGTGCGTACCAATTCAGGTTGAAACATGTGCAGATTGCTGGTCCGGGTTTTAATGCGATTCAGTCCGGAACCGGTATCGCGAGCAATAGTGCCGCTGGCGACAGCTCAGCAGATTTCCTTGGTTTTGATCTTTCCTGGTAGGCCAGACAATGATGAATGTAAATTATTTTGATGGCATACACGCGAAAATTCAGCAGGCAACGCTCGCAATCAGGGCGACTGACGTGGTGTTGATTGGTGAGGGCGTCAATAAGACTTTTTTATCAAAAAACATCTCTATTGAGGAGCCATTCTTTAATGCGCCTTGTTTTATTTCATTTCCTGATGGCTCGCATTGTGAAGTAAACGATCTGGAGTCGCGCCGCGAATTACTAACGCAACTCGGATATAAAAAATCTTTGGTAGAGCGCTGGCAAGATCAGTGGCTGGCATCATTGATCGCCATTCTCGCCATGGCAGGAATACTGTTTGCTGCGCATCATTGGGCGATGCCATGGATCTCCGACAAAGTCGCAGTAGTTGTACCTGATGAACTGGAAAAGAAATTAGGCGCGCAAATTATAGTTGCCCTGGACGACAGCATTTTGCAGCCGAGCAAGCTCAGCGATAAAACGATTAGTCAGGCAGACCAGTTGTTTCGTCGCTTGGTGCCGAAAGACAGTCGCCTGCCAATTCATCTGGAGGTTCGTTTCTCGAAACAAATAGGTGCTAACGCATTTGCACTGCCCGGTGGAACCGTGGTTGTGACCGATCAGATGATGGATCTGATTGTCGGCGTCAGTGGCAACGATATCTCTGGCGCTCTTGCGGGCGAGCTGAGCGGTGTATTTGCACACGAGATCGGACATATAGAAAAACGACATGCCATGAGAGGACTGATTAATGACTCTTTCATCACCGTAGTGATGGGAACTTTATTCGGTGACTTTAGCGGCGTAGCGGCTTTCGCACCGACGATCTTGTTGAGAACAGAGTATTTCCGTGCGATGGAGTCGGAGGCGGATGAATATGCGATTCAATTGCTGAAGGCAAATAATATTTCACCGAATCATGTCGCCAATCTCTTTGAGTTCCTTAGTGAAGAAAATCAGCGTAAGCGCAAAGTCAATCTACCTACATGGCTAGAGAAGGTCTCGAGCTATACCGCAACGCACCCGCCAACAAGGGAGCGGATGGCGCGTTTTCGTCAAGCCGTGGAGTAGCACCGATGAGAGGGTGACTTGTCTGGTTGCAATGCAAGAGGGTTGAAGCGTTTGAGGTCTATGAGGCCTCCGCCGCGTCTATCTGCGCCTATTGGTGATAAATCCGAGTTTTCTTTGTTTGTGGATTAGAATAATCAGATAACAGCAGTTCACTATGATAGAGGAGACAAACCATGAGCAAACCCATTAGTAACACCAGTGCAGAACAGCAAGCATCTGGCCGTGCCGTCGAGCAGTTGTTGGAAAAATATGCCGAGAGTCATCGCAATCCGACCAATGAATATATTCATTTCGTCTGCGTACCGGCGATTATGTGGACAGTGCTGGGGCTGATCTGGGCGATCCACCCGGTAGTTGCGGTCGGTGCCGCGCTGCTGGCGCTGATTTATTACGTGTCCTTGTCCATACCGTTTGCGGCCGGTATGAGCCTGATGGCGGCGGTAATGCTGGGGATTCTTTATGCCTTACCTGCTAGCTGGATTTTGCCTTTATCCGTCGGCGTCTTTGTTGTCGCGTGGATATTTCAGTTTATCGGTCATAAGATCGAGGGCAAGAAACCCTCATTCTTTGACGACCTGCGGTTTCTGTTGATCGGCCCCTTGTTTGTCCTCGGTTTTTTATATCGCCGGCTAAAAATCTCGTATTAATTTGTTACAGTTATAGCTGATGATCTGCGCGACAATTTGTCTGTAATCGGAACGTTTTATTACTCGACGCGTCCAATCGTCAGTTCAAACACCGTAAGGAGAGTATCGTGAAAAAAAGTCTTATCCTCAACTCCATCACCGTCATCACTGTTGCTACTACGGCTGCTATGCTCAGTGCCTGCGCCGTTGCTCCAACTTCCAGCAATGTGTATCGCACCAGCCAGACTCAGAACGAACAATCCGTTCGTATGGGCGTGGTTGAGTCCGTGCGTGAAGTGCTGATTGATAAAGGTCAGAGTGGCGTAGGTACTGCGGCTGGTGCCGCCCTGGGCGGTATTGCAGCAGGTTCCAGCATCGGCAAGGGTAACGGCTCTCTTGCTGCCGGTATCATCGGTGCAGTCGCCGGTGGCATGATCGGTCAAAGCGTTGAATCCAATATGAACAATCGTAAGGGCTTTGAAATTACGGTGCGCCTCGATAATGGCGAGATGAAGGCCATCACCCAGGATGCCGATGAATTATTTCGCGCAGGAGAGCGCGTACGTTTGTTGTCCAACGGCCGGACAACTCGTGTGACGCACTAATTGTTACTCGCCACTAAAGCGAAAAAACAGGATCAGACCTCGTGATATACGAGGTCTTTTTCTATCTGAATCACATAAAAAAGCTTCATCACACAATCAGCTAAAAAGTAACTCATAACACGCTCACAGCACGCTCATAAGGGACGCACAACATGGATATTGACCCGTTAGAAACCGTTGAAAAACTCGAAGAATCGAAACCCGCAGATCGCACAGCGATGCGCCTCAATATGCTGGTTGCGATCACGGTAGCGATACTCGCTACCTTCATGGGAATCTGCAAAGTCAAGGACGACAATATCGTTCAATCGATGCAGCAGGCACAAGCGAATAAGCTCGACCACTGGGCGTTTTATCAGGCCCGTAACATCCGGGAGGAAGTCGCCAAATCAACCATCGTGCAATTACGCTTAGCCGCCTTATCAAAGTCTGCCGAGGACAAAGCTGCTTATCAGACCGCCATCGCCGATTATGAAAAAGTCGCTGCCGAACAATCGCGTAAAAAAGAAGAATTAAAAACCCAGGCAGAGCAGGATCAGAAGGATTATGACGCCGCCAACTTTAAAGACGACCAGTTCGACTTGTCCGATGCCTTGATCGCGATTGCGATTTCCTTACTCGCCGTAACAGCGCTAACCCATCAAAAATGGCTGTACTGGCTCGCTCTCGTACCCACCGCCTGCGGCTTCTACATGGGGCTGGCAGGATTGCTGGGTTGGGCAACACATCCCGATAGTCTGATTCGCTTATTGTCGTAATGGATTGGTTTTTAGACGTTTTTAACATCGAGCAAGCAGGTTTTATGCGGCTCCTAGCCTGATATAGGGCTGGAAGCCGCGTCAACATTGCGGATTCATTTTTAGAATTTCCTTTTTCAATTTAATCAGAAAGCAGCCATGTCCTCATCTCACATCCTCAAATGGCTCAGCGCCAGCGCACTCGCCAGCCTAAGTCTGATTGCCTTGGCTGATGATGACGCAGGTGTCACGCCATATCGTCCCTCCGTATCAAGTCCCGCACAGTTACCGCTGCCAGGACAACTGGAGCTAGAAATGGGGCTGCTGAGCAGCAAGCAAGGTGACGCACGACGTGGCAGCCTGCCATATCAACTCAAGCTCGCGTTCAATCCTCAGTGGGGCATTCTGATTGGTGGCGAAGCGCTGGTCTCCGCCAGAGACGACAGCGGTAATCGTGCACGCGGCCTGGGCGACACTACTCTGGTGCTGAAGCGCGCGTTCCTGATCGACGACAGCAGCGCACTCGGCCTAGAATTCGGCATCAAAACACCGACCGCCAAAGACAGCATCGGCAGCGGTAAAACCGACTACAGCATCAACGGTATCTACAGCCAAGACATCGGCAAAGTCCACATGGACGCTAACTTGAACTTCGTCCATCTCGGTATCGCAGACCCCGGAACCTCCAGCACGCAGACAGGATTATCCGCCTCATTCTCCACGCCTATCGCCGACAAATGGGGCGCGACAGCAGAACTCAGCGGCACCCACCGCAGCGGTAGCGACAACATCTCACAAATATTAGCTGCACTAGCCTACAGCCCCAGCAACCGAGTGACGATTGATTTTGGCGTCGCCAAAGGACTCAACAAGGCATCACCGGATTTGTCTTTGTTTACGGGGATTGTGTTGCCGCTGGGGCGCTTGTGGTGAGATTTTGTGGCGTTAGAGCGCGGTAATAATTCTGGCAAAGTGCAGAGATGTCTGCGCTGAATTTGTTACTTACTATTTTCAAAAATAGTCATGCCAATGTCATCTTTGTTTTACCTGACATCATCGGTAGTTTTTATCACTGAGATTTACTGGACAAACTTTGTTGACTGCGCATCTGGAAGATTTTAGTTACACAAAATATCCCCTCAGCGATCGCTGAGTCAGCGTTCAGGATCGTGGCTCGCATGGCGCTACTTCTGCCATGTACTGTTGGTCAAGCTTGTCCATGACTGATCCGCCGTATTCGTTGTGTCGGCGGCTCTATAGTATGTTAGGGGGGAGTTTTCGATGCCACGAGAGTCGTCTTTCCCGCCTAGTGCTTCTTAACGGTTAATTCACTGGACTATGTATCTTTTCACACAAGTTCGGTGGAGTAACGGGTTTTGCGTCACAGTGCTGTTTAGCAGTTTTTGCATACGGCATCCATTTTTCTGCAGAAGTGTTCCCACAACTGTTCGTCTGTTTGAATCTTCTCCGCATACTTATTAACTTCCTGTCGGAGTGCACAAAGAATTGCTGAGGCATTTATGGCTTTTTTTTCGGTATCAAGTAGTGGCCCAGATCTAAGAATGCGCCAACCACCCCTTGACTCGCTTTGATGCAAGATGCCACAGCGAATATCTTTGTAGAACCAGTCACCCGCAATGCCTAGAACTCGCAGGGAGGTATCACGTGCTAGAAAATCACGAAACATCTTCTTGCTTTTACCATCAGTGTCAGTCAAACCCTGATAGAAGGATTCCAATGTTTCAATAACAAGGCAAGCAACTGCAAGCATGGTAAAGCCGTGCTTATACGATGAATCAATAGGTTGAAAGTAACGCTCTTCATATCTTTCAACAAAAAAGTGAGTAAGCCTCTCACGGTCGTTCGCTGCCTTCCATTTTTTGTAGTCAGCAACGGAAGTCGATGAAGATAGTTTTGTGGAATCGGCCATTGCATTTTCTCCCTTATGATGGCGATAACAGCCAGCGCTTAGGCTAGCTAGTGGTGCCTAGGAACTAGATTTCACTGTCCCTAAACTTGACTTATTTCAACCTCATGCATGAACTTCCCAGCTTTCACTATACAGATTTAAGCCTCATAATCTAGTTCAAAGAAGAGGTGCTTATGTCTGGCAAACGATTTACTGAAGAATTTAAAAAAGAAGCGATTAAGCAGGTAACGGAACGA